>NZ_LOWC01000076.1:0-3525 GCF_001522845.1 Burkholderia sp. BDU5
TCGGGCGGCGTGACGCCGATGGTGTTCCAGAACGACAGCGGCGACCAGAGCGCGACGACGAAGAGCGCGGTGAGCGCTGGCGCGATCAACATCACGAAGCCGAGCGAGCAGACGCAGGACGTCGCGAACCTGAACCGCGACACGGCGAATCTGAACGGGACCGTTTCGAAGACGCCCGATGTGCAAAAGACGCTGTCGCAGCAGGCCGATACGATGAACGCGGCGCAGGCAGCGGGGCAGACGGTTTCGCAGGGGATCGGGTTGTACGCTGACGGCAAGCGCAAGGATGCGATCGATGCAGCCAAGGCCGCTTACGAGCGCGGCGACCTTGTTGCGATGCAGTCGTACATTGATCAGGCGAAGAGCTGGGATGAGGGCGGGGCCTCACGCGCGGAATTGCAGATGGCAGGCGGCGCGCTGATCGGCGGGCTCGGTGGCGGCAGCGCGCTCACGGCGCTCGGTGGCGCGGCGGGTGCAGGCATGTCGTCGCTGCTGGCTGGACAGGCAGAGAAGATCAGCAAGTCGGTGGGGGACACGACCGGCTCGTCGCTGGTCGGCAACATCGCCGCGAACGTCGCGGCAACGGTCGGTGGCGCCTTGGTGGGAGGCAGTGCGGGCGCGGCGATGGCCTCGAACGTCGAGCTTTACAACGCAGGCAACGACCCCCAAAAAACGGACGATCGGGCGACAATCGCGGGACTGCAAGGGCTGCTCAATCGGACCGCCGCGATGGCTTCGGACGCGCGAGCAGGGATGTGGAACGGGATGGTCAACGTCGCGGGCGTGATCGTTAATCTTCCGAACGGCGGGCCATTCGCGTCGCCCGGTGATCCGGGCTATGTCTCGCTGGATGGGCTGAAGAAGCCGTATAAATCTGGGACTTCAATCGGCCCGGATACGGAATTCCTGACGCCTATCTTGGCGACGTTGGGTCTCGGCGGGAAAGCGGCAGTCGGAACTGATGCGGGAGCAACATCGGCGGATGTCGCCACGGTTGGAAACGGTGCGCTGAAGAATGCGAGCGGTGACCTCTCCGCGGCAGCGAATTCGGCGAGAAATCAGCCGTATGGTCAGGGAGCAAGCGCCAGTCAGTCTCCGGGAACCCAAGGGGCAAGCTCAGGTAGTAATATCTCGGCGTCAAACGGTTCATCGAGTCCCACGACAATTGTTGCGAGCAATCCAGTTGATCTGAATGCTTTTGATCGATTGAACGTTGTTGATCCGGCGGTAGGCAAATTTAGACCAGGTGAAGCCGGAGCAGCGGCAGAGCTTGAAAATTATCTGGGTGGCACGCTCCAACGTGCGCCTCAGGGCTCCTCGGTTGACTTTGTGTTCAGCTCCGGGCCAAACAACGGTAAGACCGTGGATTTTATGCTTACGCCGGATACGGTCGCGCAGGCGGCAAAGATAAATCAGTTTTTTGATAAGAATCTTAATAATTTCATGAGCACTCTTTCGGATCATGCGGCTGCTGCGGATTTTGTGCCGTTGGATTCTAGATTTCTGAGTGAGGCAAACAAAACGTTGCTTGTCAAGGCGATTGGCAATCTCCCGCAAAAACTGCAAGCGAAGATTATTCTGATCAAGTGAGGCGAAAATGGCGGGATCGATAGTTATTTCTAAAGAAGTGCGTGTCCCTGTGAGTACGAGTCAGTTCGATTATTTGGTCAGTCGAATCGGTGATCAGTTTCACTCGTCCGACATGTGGATTAAGGATGAGGTTTACCTTCCTATGGAAGAGGGGGGGATGAGCTTTATCTCAACGGAATCGTTGAACTCTAACGGGCTGTCAATTTTTCTGGCGACTGTGATGCGGGCTAGAGCCGCTTCTCAGGCTGAGGAATCATTTCCCCTATACGAGAATGTATGGAATCAATTGGTTGAGAAGTTGCGGCAGGATGCGCGGCTCGGAGTTTCGGGGAATTGATTTAAACCTCAGGGGTGGCAGTGCAGGCGCGGCGATGGCCTCGAACGTCGAGCTTTACAACGCAGGCAACGACTCCCAAAAAACGGACGACCGGGCAACAATCGCAGGACTTCAGGGGCTGCTCAATCGGACCGCCGCGATGGCTTCAGACGCGCGAGCAGGGATGTGGAACGGGATGGTCAACGTCGCGGGCGTGATCGTTAATCTTCCAAACGGGGGCCCGTTTGCGTCACGGGGTGATCCGGGATATGTTTCGCTCGATGGGCTGAAGAAACCGTACAAGTCGGGAACGTCGGTTGGCCCTGACACGGAGTTCTGGACGCCTGTCCTGGCGACGCTGGGTCTCGGTGGCAAAGCGGCGGTCGGAACGGGTGCGACAACAACGTCGGCGGATGCGGTCGCGGTTGGAAACGGTGCGCTTAAGGCTGCCAGTGGTGACTTGAGCGCGGCTGGCAATGCGGCTAGAACGCAACCGTATGGCAATGGGGCAAGCGCGTCACCTTCCCTGGGAACGGCCACCACGGGGAGTTCGGGAGCGAATGTGCAACTCCCGATGGGTAACGGTGGAATTGTCACGTCGAGCGATACGTCGGTTGCTAATGGTGCATTGGTGAGTGCTGATGCGGCGCAGAATATTGTGACTGCAAAGCAATTGGCCAAGCAGTTGCAGCTGGAGTCAGCCAATTCGCCGTTCACGACAGGTGGTACGCTGACGCCGAAGGCTATAAGCGATGCGCAGGCGGTTCCGGGATTAGGTCCGGGTCAATTGGCCAATCCCAACGTACCTGCTGGTTTTGGCAAATATACGACGCAAACATATCAGAGTCCTGCAGGATCTTTTCAGATGCATTTCTATATGAATCCGACGACTGGAGAGGTGTTCTACGGTTTGGATTACAAGGCAATCTTCAACAACATGTCTGGCGTGCCCAAGAAACCATGAAAGTTAAATGTATCCGCTTACTTGACGTTTTCGGTCGAGAGGTCGAGGCCTCTCCATGGTTGACACTCGGACGTACCTATCATGTCGCGAGCATCGAGATCACCCCAGATGGAAAGCGCAGTTACGGAATAGTGACTTCTGAGCGAGCAGGGGAGTGGCCAAACATGGGGGGGCACCAAGCAGAGTGCTTTGAGATCGTAAGTACTATGGCGCCGTCGAATTGGCGTTCAAAAGTAAACGCAAATGGAGCGATCAGTATTGCGCCTGCTGCTTGGCAGGAGCCGGGCTTCTTGGAGGCTTTCTATGATCGGGATCCTATTGCGTATCATATCTTCGAAAAAGAGTATGGTCTTATTTTAAGTGAAGATCCTTAATTATTTTTTGAAATTGATGCGTGAGGTGGTGTGGGGGAGCATATTAGTTGCATTGTTTTTGCTGAGGTTGATTTTTTGCGCGGAATCGTTGTGTTGGCGTGAATTTTAATCGAAGAGAAAACAATGCGTGCATGGAAAGATTTTGTTACCGATTTGATGAAAATCTGACGTTTACTTTGCCGGGCACGTTTGCCAACAGCGCGAACCTGCAATCGGTCCACAACCTGACGGTCAACGCCGGCAACATCGTCAACACGGGCGCGATGACGGCCGGCAGCCAA
>NZ_LOWC01000077.1:0-1951 GCF_001522845.1 Burkholderia sp. BDU5
AGCCAGTCAAGACCTGGTTTTTCGTCGCTACGTTGTGCTGGTCACGCCACCAATACGCCGAGCTCGTGCTCGATCAAACGGTAGCGACGTGGCTTGCTTGTCACCGCCGAGCATTCGACTGGTGGGGTGGCGTCCCGGCGCGAACCGTGATCGACAACGCCAAGTGCGCCATCACACGGGCCTGCATGTATGACCCGGAAGTTCAACGCTCCTACGCCGAACTGGCCGAAGGGTATGGCTTCAAGATCGATGCATGCCCGCCGCGTGACCCACAGAAGAAGGGGATCGTCGAATCAGGAGTCAAATACATTAAGAAGTCCTTTGCTCCTTTGCGCGAGTTTCGTGATCTCGCCGATGCCAACCGTCAATTGCGCGAATGGATCATGAGCGAAGCCGGCAATCGCCTACACGGCACGACGCGCCAACAGCCGCTGGCGCGCTTTGCGCTCGAGCGATCGTTACTGGCGGCGTTGCCCGATGTGCCGCCGGTGCTCGCTGAATGGACCAAGGTCAGCGTGCACCGCGACTGCCACGTGCAGTTCCATAAAGGGCTGTACTCGGCGCCGTGCAAGCTCGTGGGCCAGACGTTGTGGCTCAAGGCGACGGACACCACGGTGCAACTGTTTCGTGAGCATGAGCTGGTCGCCGCGCACCCGCGGCTACATCGCCCTGGCGCTCGCTCCACCGTGCGTGATCATCTGCCGCCCGAAGCCCAGGCTTGGCAGATGCATGACCCGCAATGGTGTTTGGCCGAAGCCAAACGCATCGGCCCGGCTTGCCATGCCGTGATCCTCGCGTTGTTCAACGATCAAGTGCTGGTCAACTTGCGGGGCGCGCAGGGCATCTTGCGGCTCGAAGCGAAGGTCGGCGCCGCTCGTCTGGAAGCCGCCTGTCAGCGCGCGATGTCCTTCAGCAGCCCGCGCTACCGCACCATCAAGACGATCCTCGACAAGGGCCTGGATCAACTGGCCGAGCCCGTCCAGCCCGATCTGATCGACGTCGCCGACACCTATGCCCGCGGCGGCCGCTTCTGCCGTGACCTGCCTTCCATGATGAGCCACTGAGATCCCGACATGAATCCGATTCCCGAACTGAGCCCGATGCTCAAACAACTGCGCCTGTCCGGCATCCTCGACTCGCTCGAGCAACGTAACCGCCAAGCCATCGACGGCAAGCTCGCCTACACCGAGTTTCTCGCGCTGCTAATCCAGGACGAGATCGCCCGGCGTGAGCACAAGAAGCTGAGCACGCGGCTGGCGCGCGCGAGCTTCCGGCCCGGCAAGACGCTCGAGTCGTTCGACTTCGATCGGCTGCCCAAACTGAACCGCGCCGTCATCCAGGACCTGGCCACCGGCCGTTACCTACAGGAGAACGCCAACGTGCTGATCGCCGGCCCCACCGGCGTCGGCAAGTCGCATCTGGCGCAGGCGCTGGGCCACTGCGCCGCGCGTCAGGGGCACGACGTGCTGTTCCTCACGCAAACCAAGCTGCTCAACACGCTGCATGCCGCGCGCGCCGTCGGCAACTACGAGCGCCGGCTGCAGCAACTGGTGCGCGTGCCGCTGATCATCGTCGACGACTTCGCCCTCAAACCCATCACGGCGCCGCATGACGAAGCGTTCCACGACCTCGTCGCCGAGCGTTATGAGCGCCGCGGTTCACTGGTCTTGACGAGCAATCTGGACTTCAGCGAATGGGGCGACGCGTTCCCGGCCAACCGCATGCTCGGCGCCGCCACCCTCGACCGGCTGCGCCACGGCGCCTACCGGATCATCCTCGACGGCGACAGTTATCGAGTGCCCAAATCGATGCCGGAATCGCCTGTTTCAGGCATTGAAAAACGCGGCAAAAACTAGCATTCTTGACGGCGTTCGAAACTGCGTTTCCCAACCCTTCCAAGTGGCGCCTTTACGCCGATCTTCCCAGGCTCCATTACGCCGATCCGTGACAC
>NZ_LOWC01000078.1:0-55887 GCF_001522845.1 Burkholderia sp. BDU5
ACGGTGCTGTTGGTCGTGGACAGGCCCGTGGACAACGAGTTGACGCCGCTCTGCGCGGTGCTGATGCCGGACGACGTGGAGGTCGACAGCGAGGTCAGCGAGCTGTTGGTGGTGCTGAGGCCGCTGGAAAGCGAAGCGACGTTGCTGTTGGTGGTCGAGAGGCCGGTGGACAACGAACCGATGCCGGTCGAAGTCGACGTGGACAGCGACGTGACAGTGCTGTTGGTCGTGGACAGGCCCGTGGACAACGAGTTGACGCCTGTCGACGCCGACGTCGACAGGCTCGCGATGCTGCTCGCCGTCGTGCTCATGCCAGTGCTCAACTGGGAGACCGTCACTGCGTCCTGCGGTGCGGAGCCATCGGCGACGTTCGTGATGCGGCGAAGGGCGGTCGAGCTGCCGACCGACACTTCGGACAGCGGCGCCGCACTGCCCGTCAGGTAGCCGGTGCCGGTGGGCGCAGCCGTGCCGGTCACGCTGCCGGCGCCGATTGCGACGCTGTTCGCGTACGCAGCCGAGCTGTTGTTGCCGATCGCGACCGAGCCGGTGCCGGCCGCCGTCGCGCCGGCGCCCGCCGCGACCGAGTTGCTGCCCGTCGCGACCGCCTGCGTGCCGAGCGCCGAGGCTGCCGAGCCGCTCGCAAGCGCGCCGTTGCCGAGCGCCGATGCATTGGTGTTCGTGGCCGACGCCAGATTGCCGATCGCGAGCGCCGGATTCGACGTCGTGTTGGTCGCGAGCGCGCCGTTACCGATCGCGATGCCGTTGATCGTCGAAACCGTCGAGCTCGTGCCCATCGCGATGCCGCCCGTCGCCGCCGCCGTCGTGTTCGCGAATCGGCCGATCGCAATCGAGTTGTTTCCGAGTGCCGCCGAGCCACCCGTGCCGCTGCTGTTGCCGCCGCCGATCGCGATGGCGCTCGTGCCGGACGCCGTCGCGTCGTTGCCGACCGCGGTCGCGCCGGTGTTGAGCGCCTTCGAGCCCGAGCCGATGCCGATCGCGCTGCTGCCGCTCGCGGTCGACGCCTGGCCGAATGCCTGCGAGTAATTGCCCGACGCTGTCGCATTCGCGCCGATCGCGATCGCGGTCGAGCCCGATGCGGTGGTCGTGCTGCCAGCGCCCCCGCCGATCGCGATCGACTGGGTGCCTGTCGCGCAGACTGCCCCGCTGCAACTGAACGTCGACGATCCGCCCACTGCGTATTGCGCCTGCGCGACGTCGATGCTGCCGCCGGTAAGCAGTGCGGCGGCGACGACCGCTTTCGCGACGGCCGACTTGTTCGGCTTGCCGCGGGCAGACGAGATTTCCGAAGCGGCGACCCACGCGCCAAGGGCTTCATTCCAGATTGAGCGGTACGAGCGGTTCATACGAAAAAGGCCTCCGGGGACTGGCGCAACACGGCAGAGTTATTTGTCTGACCAGGGAGTCCGTGCTCGCGCTTTTAAATTTGGTGTGCGGAGTCTATTTGATTGATGTTTTTTTTAACTTAAAAGAATTGCAAAATAAGAATGCATAATGTTTAAAAAGAGTTTGATGAGGATGTTATGAGGTTGGTTAATTTATGTTAATTAGAAACGTAATACGAATGAATGGGTGAAAATTTGACGGGCGCTGGTAGCGCGCCGTGTGGCAAGGGGAGGGCGGAATTGGTGGCTTGGATGAAGTTGCCCGGGCAAGCATAAAGAGACGCTGATTCATCGGAAAACGTTTGCGCGTATATTTGCCTTTCTGTTTGTAATGAATCTGTCGATTGATATCCTGCTTGTTTGTTTTGCGATTGATTAACTGATTAATAAAATTTTTATTTCGATGAAATGCATTTGGTTTTAATCAGGCTTTGTGTCCGGAAAGTCGATGGCGCATGTCTCTTCGCCAATGCGCCGGATCGTGCGGTGCCGCGCCCGGCGGACGCCGGTGGTTTATCAGGCGACACGCGATCAATTGCTCGCGTCATGTGCAAAATGTGGAACAAATTTGGAGAGACTTCCAAATCTCTTTCGCGCATTTACGCATTGCTGGTGGATGGCAGGGAATCGTTACCGGTCAGGAACGCTTTGTCATACGCTTTCAAATGTCTATCAGGTTGACGGATTGGCGATCCGCGCGCTGGGAATGCGGCCGAATCCTTCCAGACGCGCACGAAAATGTGCCCGACGTTGCACGACGGCGCAGACGTGCAGAGTCAGAGCGGCTGGCACGAAAGGTATTTTTTGCTGATCCAGGGTTGGGGGGCGCCTCTTTTTTAGCTAGGCGTCAGGCGGCCGTAATGCAGTGCTTTGCGACCATCGTCAACTGCGGCGTGCGACGGGCGCTCATACGGAAGTTCGATCATGCGCTGCGGCATGCGCGCGGTGTATCTCGAAGCAGTCGTAAAGGGATGGCGCATTGCATCGGACGGCGGCGGGCGGTTCGCCGCTGGCATCGTCGCGCGCTTGCCCGTCTTGATGCGGCGAGTCGCGACGACGCCCTGCGCCGAGGCGGACCGTCACTTCTTGATGAAGCGCAGCGCGAACCGCGCGAGCCGCGGCACGATCGTCGGTCGCAGCAGCCGTTTGTCGTAGCCGGCCATTCGACGATCGTTCTCGGAAAGGCAAAGCTCGATCAGATCGCGCGGATCGAGCGCATCGCCGACCGTCGCCGCGGTGTTGGCCGGAAAGTTCGCGTCGCGCGCGACGCCGTCGGTGTCGATCCCGCGCGCGATGCCGATTCGTTCCCAGATCAGAAACGCCCACACCGCCGCGACGCGCGCGAAGAACCACGGCCGTCGCCACCACGGCAGGTTGCGCCGGTACCAGGCGAACCAGTTCACGAAGAACAGGATGTGGCGGCCTTCTTCCTGGATCACCGGCTCGAACGTCTCGACGAGTTCCTCCGGAAAATAGCCGGAGCGCTGCGCGGAGCGGAACAGACCGAACGCGAAGAAGCTGTCGATGCATTCGCTGAAGCCCGTGACCATCCATGCCCATTCGGCGTCGCTCGGCGCCGGATAGGCGGGCTCCGGCGCGAGCCGGATTCCGTATGCGCCCACGAGCTTCGACAGCACGACCTTGTGGCGCGCCTCCTCGGCGGCGTCCATGTCGAGCGCTTCGCGCAGCAGCGGGTCGCGCACCGTCGATGCGAACGTTGCTACGCGGATCGATGCGCGACTTTCAGTCTGCACGGCGATGTCCCAGATGGGCAGCGACGTCAGGCGCCGAAGCGCTTCGGATTCGAGGGGAGGCCAGTCGATGACGGCCGGCTTGTATGGGTTGTGGGTGTCGAGCAGCATTCGGCAGAACATCTGCTTGTGCGTGTCGGAACCGATTTGCACTGGGCCGCGACTCTCATGGACCCAGTTGCGCATAGCGTGATCCGCCGCTTGCTCTCGTCGCAGCGTGTCAGACATGGCTTGATTGGTGTCGTGATGTCAGGAGCTGCCGATTTTCACATAGCTCGATGAATCACGTATTTTGGCGGCCGATGCCGGAAGCGCCGCTGGCGTGGGGCGGAGGCGACGGAAGCGCCGGCCGATGCCGGCGGCGCGCTCAACAGTGAGCGTCGACCCAGATGCGTCCCCAGCGGAACGCATACGCGAGCGCGTGCTCTTCGTCGAAAAAGAAATCGATTGCGTCGAACGAGTAGGCGTGGGCGGGCGCCGGGCCGGCCTTCTCGATCGTGAGGTTCGCGGCGAACAGGCCGTTCGGCAAGCGCGCCGCCGCGGGCGCGACCTCGTAGCCCTTGTAGCGGATCGAATGGTTCATGGCTATCGCGAAGAGATGGAACGAGCGTGCAGCGTAAGCAATCGACGCGTGCGCGTGAACCAATCTTTATGCGTAAGCAAATCATCCGGCGCACGCGAATGGTCATGACCGCGCATGTCGAGGCGATATGCGCGGCGGCGAGGGCCGTTGCGCGTCGCCGGACGCGTCAACGATCGACGTGGCGTCCGTCGATGCCGGGTGATGCGATGGCCGCGCGCTGCGACGAAGAGACGCGCCAGTCGAGCGAAGGGCGGCCGTCGTTCGCCGATCGGGCGGCTTGAAATGGGGGAGCGCGAGTGAATGATCTCGGTGATCGCGGGCAGGGCGACGGGGCGCCGATCGGAGCGAAGCGCGCGCCGCGCGTGTGCGTTCAGCTTGCCGCGACTTCCAGCACCGATGCGGGCGCGCCGCCGTTTGCGACGCGAGTCGCCGCGCGGTGCGACGCGAACGCGAGCGCAAACTCGGCGGCCTGCGCGCCGACAGTCTCGAGTTGCGCCGCGACCTTCGTGTCGGAACAACTGTCGATCGTTTCGAAGCGCGTTTCGAGCGTGTTGACCGCGGCGCCGAACGGTGTCGGCCAGCCGCGCAGCGCGTGGACGATCGCGCGCAGCGACGTCAGCACGGTGCCCGCTGCTTGCCAGCCGTATGCGGTGACGATGCAGCCGACCGCGCGTCCGTCGAGATAGGGCCGCTCGTCGGCGCGCAGCTCCTCGAGCGTGTCGAGCGCGTTTTTCACGAGGCCGGACACGCCGCCGTGGTAGCCGGGCGTTGCGATGATGATCGCGTCGGCCGCGCGCACCGCGTCGATCAGCTCGCGCTGCGCATCGGTGAGCGCGCGCCGCTCGGGTGCGTAGTGCGGCAGCGTATGCAGGAACGGGCCGTCGAACAAGCGCGTGCGGGCGCCCGCGGCTTGCGCGCCGCGCAGCGCGAAGCCGAGCGCGCGCTCGGTCGACGAAGCCGCGCGGGTCGTGCCGCCGATGCCGACGATGAACGGCCGGCGATGTTGATCGAATGCGGTCAAAGTGCGCTCCTTGAGGATGCGGAGCCTGATTTCAGCAGGCGGAAAGTTGCATGGTAGCGATCCAATCGGCGTCCGGGAAACGACTTTTCGTTCTATCGATATGCCCGGCGGACGGTTGAACGGCGTCGCGCGCGGCGCAATTGGATAGCAGAAATGCTTGGTTGGGATGCGGTGGGCGGGTCGATATGATCGCTTCCGTCTCCTCCATGAGAACTTCTCTGACATGGGTTGGCCCCGCCGGTTGGAATGTCGGCGGGGCTTTTTTTGTGGCTGCGCGAGCGCGCGGAATGAGCGGGGATCTCGGATTTCACGTGCTGGAACTCGACGGCTGGCTCGAATCGAAGCGTGCACACACGGTGGTCGATTTCGACAGACTCGACGATTTCGATCTGTATATCGCCAACGGCGAGATCATGGTGTCGTTCGACGTGCTGGAAACGCTGTTCAATCGCTACATCCTCGCGTATCCGGGGGCGCGTCTCGCCGACGTCAAAGTGAGCTACTACTCGTCGCGTCAGCTCAAGATCACCGGGCGCGCGAACTCCTTCGGCCTGCTGCCGCGGCCCAGCGTGCCGATCACGCCCGTGCCCGGCGCGACGGGCATCAAGCTCGAGTCGATCGTGCCGATTTACGCGAACGGCGTAAAACTCGACGGCAACCCCCTCTATGTCGACTATCAGGCGCTGTTTTCGCCGCCGAAAGTCGTCGGCAACGCGGTGGCCGCGCGAGTCGGCGCGCGCGGGCCGGGAGCGACGGCGCGGCGGCGTCGCGCGCTCGGTGCGCCGCACCATTGTTGCGGTGCGCCGAGCGTGTCGTATTTGCGCAAGCGTTTGTCGTAATTCGTCGGCTGCACGGGGTTTTTTCTAGCAACCATGTAGGCACGCTGTGACGGCGTATTTCCCCGCTACACGAGGAGACGTTGCAATGGATGCCCCGAAGGTCGTAGTCGAAGGTCTGTGCAAGGTGTTTGGAAGCAATCCGCGGCAAGCGCTGGACATGCTCGCCGCGGGCGCGACGAAGGACGACGTGTTCGCGCGCACGGGCCAGGTGGTCGGCGTGCACAACGTATCGTTCGACGTGCGGGAGGGCGAGATTTTCGTGCTGATGGGCCTGTCCGGCTCCGGCAAGTCGACGCTCATCCGGCTCGTCAACCGGCTCGTCGAGCCGAGCGCCGGCAAAGTGCTGATCGACGGGCGCGACGTCGCCGCGGTGCGCCGTTCCGAGCTGACCGCGCTGCGCCGCACGGACATGAGCATGGTGTTCCAGTCGTTCGCGCTGATGCCGCAGCGCTCGGTGCTGTCGAACGCCGCGTTCGGCCTCGAGGTCGGCGGCATGAGCCGCAAGGACCGCGAGCGGCGCGCGATGGGCGTGCTCGAGCAGGTCGGCCTCGCGCAGTTCGCGCACAAGCTGCCCGCCGAGCTGTCGGGCGGCATGCAGCAGCGCGTCGGCCTCGCGCGCGCGCTCGCCGTCAACCCGTCGCTGATGATCATGGACGAGGCGTTCTCCGCGCTCGATCCGCTGAAGCGCAAGGAAATGCAGAACGTGCTGCTGCAACTGCAGAAGGAGCAGCGCCGCACGATCATGTTCGTGTCGCACGATCTCGAAGAGGCGCTGCGCATCGGCAGCCGGATCGCGATCATGGAAGGCGGCCGGCTCGTGCAGGTCGGCACGCCGCAGGAGATCATCGCGAACCCCGCCGACGATTACGTGCGCGCGTTCTTCGAAGGCATCGACACGAGCCGCTATCTGACGGCGGGCGACCTGATGCTGACGGGCGCCGTGCCGCTCGTGTCGAAGCTCGACGCGACGAACGTCGCCGCGTCGCTGAACGGCAGCGCCGAGTACGCATTCGTGCTCGACGAGGCGCGCAAGATTCGCGGCTTCGTCACGCGCGACGCGCTGAACAGCGCGACGCCGAACGTCCGCCAGGTCGAGAGCATCCGGCGCGATGCGACGCTCGACCACGTCGTCGAGCGCGTCGTCGCGCATCCGCATGCGCTGCCCGTCGTCGACGACGACGGCTGTTATTGCGGCTCGGTCGATCGGGCCGTGCTTCTGAAAGCCATTACGCGTTCGCGAGGTTCCCATGTCTGAACTCATTCCGCTCGGTAGCTGGGTCGACCAGTCGGTTCACTATCTGCTCGACCACGATGCGAAGACGTTCGATGCGATCGGCCGCGCGATCGAAGGACTCGCCGCGCTCGTCGAGCACGGGCTGCAGGCCGTGCCGATGTGGGCGATGATGGCGCTCTTCATCGGCGTCGGGCTCTGGCGCGTCGGCTGGCGCTTCGCGATCTTCACCGCGCTTGCGCTGTTCCTGATCTTCGCGACGGGCTTCTGGGATCAGATGATCGTCACGCTCGGGCTCACGCTGTCGTCGACGATCGTGAGCCTCGTGCTCGGCATTCCGCTCGGCATCTGGGCCGCGAAGAGCAAGTGGGTCGCGGCGATCGTGCGTCCGGTCCTCGACCTGATGCAGACGATGCCCGCGTTCGTCTACCTGATTCCGGCCGCGATGCTGTTCGGCCTCGGCCGCGTGCCGGGCATCCTGTCGACGGTGATCTTCGCGATGCCGCCCGCGGTGCGCCTGACGAGCCTCGGCATCCGCCACGTGAACCGCGAGATCGTCGAAGCGGGCCAGGCGTTCGGCTGCACGCCGTGGCAGCTGCTCTACAAGGTGCAGTTTCCGAACGCGCTGCCGTCGATCATGCAGGGCGTGAACCAGACGATCATGATGGCGCTGTCGATGGTGATCATCGCGTCGATGGTCGGCGCGGGCGGCCTCGGCAACGACGTGCTCGCGAGCATCCAGCGTCTCGACATTGGCCTCGGCTTCGAAAGCGGCCTGTCGGTCGTGCTGCTCGCGATCATCCTCGACCGCATCACCGAAAGCTTCGGCCGCGCGCCGGGCGCCGTGAAAGCGCCGCTCTTCTCCGGCTTCAGGCAGTTGTTCGGTCCGCGCTCGCGCTCGTCGGTCGCGCAGGCCTGACGCTTTCCCTCTTCCTTCGTTTCGCCAATCGATCCATCGAGTCGTCTCCGGCGGGCGTTGCGCCGCCGGAGCGGCTTCGTGCCACCCGTTCGCCGGAGAACGATGTGACGTCCGCCGCCGCTGCCGCACCCGCCGCCTGCGCCGAGCCGGTTTCCCCGGTCGCGCATTTCGGGTTCCTGACGTTGCCGCATTTCTCGATGATCGCGTTCACGAGCGCGGTCGAGGTGCTGCGCATGGCGAACTACGTCGCGCGCGCCGAGCATTACCGCTGGTCGATCTTCTCGCTCGACGGCGCGCCCGTGCGCGCGAGCAACGGGATCGCGGTGCGGCCGACGCAGAGGCTCGACGTCGACGATCCGCCCGACGTGGTGATTGTCTGCGGCGGGATCCGGATTCGCGAGGCGGTCGACGCCCCGGTGCGCGACGCGCTCGCGGCGCTCGCCGCGCGCGACGTGCCGCTCGGTGGCATCTGCACGGGCGCATACGCGCTGATGGCGTGCGGCCTGCTCGACGGCTACCGGTGCGCGGTGCACTGGGAGAACCTGTCGGCGCTGCACGCGGAGTTTCCGC
This sequence comes from Burkholderia sp. BDU5, assembly GCF_001522845.1. Classification (NCBI taxonomy): domain Bacteria; kingdom Pseudomonadati; phylum Pseudomonadota; class Betaproteobacteria; order Burkholderiales; family Burkholderiaceae; genus Burkholderia; species Burkholderia sp. BDU5. The sequence goes on from NZ_LOWC01000078.1 coordinate 8,318, forward strand.
AAGTGCGCTTCGCCGACGAGCTGTTCGTCGTCGACCGCGACCGGCTGACCTGCACGGGCGGCACCGCGCCGCTCGACCTGATGCTGAACCTCGTCGGCGCGCGGCTCGGGCCGCCGCTCGCCGCGCAGGTATCCGAGCAGTTCATTCTCGAACGCATTCGCGGCGCGACCGATCCACAGCCGATTCCGGTCGACGCGCGCGTCGGCTTCTCGCGCGCGGAGCTGATCGAGGTCGTGCGGCTGATGGAGGCGAACATCGAAGAGCCGCTGTCGCTCGAGGAGCTCGCGCGGCTCGTGCGGCTGTCGCAGCGGCATCTGCAGCGCATGTTCAAGGTCTATCTGAACGTGTCGCCGACGCATTACTACCTGACGCTGCGCCTGAAACGCGCGCGCGATCTGCTGCGCACGACCGATGCGTCGATCGCGCGCGTGACGACGATCTGCGGCTTTCATTCGCCGTGCCATTTCAGCAAGGCGTACCGCGCGCAGTTCGGCCATGCGCCGAGCCACGAGCGGCGCGTGCCGGTGCGCTGAGCGCATCGAACGAAACGCGTGGCCGCCGGGATCGCGGCGCGCGTTCAAGCAACGAATCGATCCCATGTTGACGACATCTTTGTTGATGAGGAGAAGCACGATGAAGCGAAATCTGATCGCGGCGGCCTGCGGGCTCGCCATTGCGGCTGCGCCGCTCGCGAGCGCCTGGGCGGGCGATCCGTCGACCTGCAAGGCAGTGCGCTTCGCGGACGTCGGCTGGACCGACATCGCCGCGACGACGGGGCTCGCGTCCACGATGCTCGCCGGACTCGGCTACACGCCGACGAAGACGATCGCGTCGGTGCCGATCACGTTCGCCGGGATCAAGAGCAAGCAGATCGACGTGTTCCTCGGCTACTGGTCGCCGACGATGGATCCGATGATCGCGCCGTTCACGAAGGCGGGTACGATCAAGGTGCTGGCGGCGCCGAACCTGACGGGCGCGAAGTACACGCTCGCGGTGCCGGATTACGTGTACCAGGGCGGCCTGAAGTCGTTCGCCGACATCCAGAAGTTCGCGGACAAGCTGAACGGCAAGGTCTACGGGATCGAGCCCGGCAACGACGGCAACGCGCTCATCAAGAAGATGATCGACGGCAACCAGTTCGGCCTTGGCAAGTTCAAGCTCGTCGAGTCGAGCGAGGCGGGGATGCTGGTCGAGGTGAACCGCGCGATCCGCGACAAGCAGTGGATCGTGTTCCTCGGCTGGGAGCCGCATCCGATGAACGTGCAGATGAAGATCGATTACCTGAGCGGCGGCGACGACGTGTTCGGCCCGAACTACGGCGAAGCGAAGGTGCTGACCGCGACGCCGCCCGATTATGCGGCGCGCTGCCCGAACGTCGCGAAGTTCGTGTCGAACCTGCAGTTCACGACGTCGATCGAGAACCACGTGATGCTGCCGATCATGAACAAGGAAGATCCGAACAAGGCGGCGAGCGAGTGGCTGAAGGCGAATCCGCAGGCGCTCGACAAGTGGCTCGCCGGCGTGACGACGTTCGACGGCAAGCCGGGCCTGCCGGCCGTCAGGCATTATCTTGGCATTCAGTAAGCGCGGCAGGCGCTGCGCAGGCGTGCGGCCCGCGCGGCGCGCGCTCGTCGGCCGGGTTTTTCATCGAGCCGGCCGTCGAGCGGGCTGTCGTTCGTTTCGCCGGTCGATCCCTCCCGTCGGCGCCAATCGCGCGCCCGCTCCCTGTTCGCGGGGGGGAAAGCAGAAAACTGAACGTTTTTCTTGGATGCGCCCGCATGCGCCGGTATACGCGGTAACGGGGCGCTGCAAACCGATGCGTTGGGCGCCATTCCATTCATCTTCATCGCACGTGCGGTATGCGCGATATTTACGCATCGGCGCGGCAAGATGCGTCACGGGTGCTTCAGGCAGTTGTCCGGCGGGATTCTCGTTGCGATTCCGTAGCGGCGAACGGCGTGCATTCGACCCGGCGCGCGAGCGAGCTAGACCGGAATCGCGCCGCCGCGCAACCGGATCGCGACGCGCACGAGCCGGATCAGCGCGCCCGACAGCAGCGCGAGCGCGGGCGGCAGGTCGCGGCGGCGGATGTCGAGCAGCAGCACGATCCGCACTGCGTCGCTCTCGTTCCAGACCTCGTGCTCGAACGTGTCGTCCCATAGCAGGAACTGGCCGTCGTGGAGCCGGTAGTCACGGCCGTCGATCTTCAGGACGGCGGCGGGCGCGCCGTCCGCGCGTGTCGGCATCGACAGCACCAGATAGCCGCGCAGGATGCCGCGAAACGGACCGCGATGCGGCGGGATGTGCTTGCCCGGCGCGAGAAACGAAAACGATGCGGACAGCACGTCGGGCGACGCCGCGACAATCGACGCGAGCGTTGGGCAGCGCCCCAGGTTCTGCGGGAAGCGCACGCCGTATGCCTGCATGATGAACATCCGCCAGTCGCGCGCGTCGTTCGCGGAGATCGCCGCCTGCTCGCGCATGATTTCGTGGAAGCGCGGAATCCGGCTCAGGTCGCGCGCCGCCGCGAGCGCCTCGTCGCGGATCGCGTGCCACGCGGCCGTGAAGCGCGCGGCGTCCGGAAACAGCGCGGCCGTGTCCAGCACCGCGCCGCAGCGGAGCCGTCGATCGTAGAGGTCGCGCAGCTTGCGCGCGCTGAAATCGTAGATGGCAGCCATATCCTAGCGTTCGTCGAGCCGGCGCGTCGCGCGCGGCTCGTCCGGTCGTCCGGTGGCACACCGGCGCGAAATCAAGGACCGGATTCTTATAACGATAGTCCGAAACGCGGCTTGCTGCGCGGATGCTGGCGGTGTCGCAGGCGCGGGGCTTGACGCGGCGCGGCGGGTGGGCCGTGCGCCGCTGTCGCGTTGGCCTTCGAAGCGTAACGCCGGGCGCGTGCGCCGCGTGTGCGTTTGCCGCATGGAAGCGAGCGATGGGTGAAACGTAAGCTCGCGGGCGCGGGCGCGTCGTGGCGTGGCATGAAGTGACGTGACGCAGCGCAATGCAGCGCAGCGCGGTGCGGTGTAATTCAGCGTAGCGTAAAGACGGGGAGCGCCGAGCGTCGATCCCGGCCGGTTCGGTTCGGGATGAGTCGAACGGGCCGGATGTGAGCGCGGCGGTGAGGGACGGGCCGAGCAAGGTGTCGGCGGGCTGACCGCGAAAGCGCCGATGCCGGCGGGTCGTGCGCGACATGCGACATGGAAAGCGTCGTCGGCGAGCGTCATCGGCGCGCTGCGCGAGGATCGCCCGCCGCCGCATCGCTCATGCCGGACGAGGGCGCGCGATTGGAACCGATTCGATACGCCCGCCCGCGGCACGACTCGGACGGGCGGGCGCAGGACTCAACGCCGATCGTCGTCGATGTAGCCGCGGATCACGTCGACGAAACTCGCATCGCCCTTCAGGCCGAGCGCCTCGGCGCGCGACGTGTCCCACCGTCCCGGCCAGCTTCCGACGATCTTGACGACGCGCTCGTCCTCGGCGCGGCGGATCCGCTTCACCGCGTCGGCACCGGCGACTTCGCGCAGCGCGTCGATCATTTCGTCGACCGTCACCGAGATCCCCGGCAGATTGATCACGCGCCGGTTGCCGAGCTTCGCGCCGTCCAGCTCGCAGCCGGCGACGAGCGCCTCGATCGCGCGGCGCGGCGACAGCAGCCAGAGCCGCGTGTCGCCCGGCACCGGGCATACGGCTTCCTCGCCGTTCAGCGGCTCGCGGATGATCCCGCTCGCGAACGACGAAGCCGCCGCGTTCGGCCGGCCCGGCCGCACGCTGATCGTCGGCAGCCGCAGCACGCGGCCGTCGACGAAGCCGCGCCGCGCGTAGTCGGACAGCAGCAACTCGGCGATCGCCTTCTGCACGCCGTATGACGACTGCGGATCGAGCGCCGTGTCGTCCAGCACGACGTCGGGCAGCGCGCCGCCGTAGACCGCGACCGAGCTCGTGAACACGACGCGCGGCCGGTGTCCGCGCGCGCGGCACACGTCGAGCAGCAGGCGCGACGCATCGAGATTGATCCGCATCCCGAGATCGAAGTCGGCTTCCGCCTGGCCGCTGACGATCGCGGCGAGATGGAAGATCGCGTGCGTGTGCGCGTCGATCGCGCTGTCGAGCACGACGCGTTCGGCGATGTCGCCGACGATCGTCGTCACGCGCGGATCGCCGAAGTCGTTGCCCTTGACGACGTCGAGCAGCACGAGCGCGTCGATCCGTTCCGGCGCGCCGTTCGGGCCGGCCAGCTCGCCGCGCGCGAGCAGCTGTTTCGCGAGACGCTGGCCGAGGAAGCCGGCGCCGCCAGTGATCAGAACTTTCATCGAAGTGTGCCTCGTGAGAATGCGGGATTACAGGTAGGGCGCGAGCCAGCCGAGGCCCTCGGACGTGCCGGCCTTCGGCCGATACTCGCAGCCGATCCAGCCGTCGTAGCCGAGCGCGTCGATCAGCTCGAACAGATACGGATAGTTGATTTCGCCGATGTCCGGCTCGTGGCGCTCCGGCACGCCGGCGATCTGGATGTGGCCGATGCCCGCGATGTCGCGCTTGAGCTTCGTTGCGAGATCGCCTTCGACGATCTGGCAGTGATAGCAGTCGAACTGGACCTTCAGGTTCGGCGCGCCGACCTCGCGGCAGATCGCCTGCGCGTCGCCCTGGCGGTTCAGGAAGAAGCCCGGCATGTCGCGCGGATTGATCGGCTCGATGACGATCGTGACGTTTTCCGCGCGCGCCGCGTCGGCTGCGTGCGCGAGGTTGCGCAGATATGTGTCGCGATGCTTCGCGCGATCCTGCGTCGGCGCGATCAGGCCTGCCATCACGTGGATCTTGTCGTTGCCGATCACGCGCGCGTAGTCGAGCGCGGTGTCGATCGCGCGCCTGAACGCGTCCTCGCGGCCCGGCAGCGACGCGGTTCCGCGCTCGCCCGCCGCCCAGTCGCCGGGCGGCGCGTTGAAGAGCGCCTGCACGAGGCCGTGCGCGTCGAGGCGCGCTTTCAGCTCGGCGGCGGGGAAATCGTACGGGAACAGGTACTCGACCGCCTTGAAGCCGTCGCGTGCCGCGGCGGCGAAGCGATCGAGGAACGCGTGCTCGTTATACATCATCGTGAGGTTGGCGGCGAAGCGTGGCATGGCGTCGGTTCCAGGTCCGGAGGTTGAGTGGGCGGCGGGGCGGCGTATCGCAACGCGTGCGCCGCCCCGCCGACGATCGATTATCGGTTGACGAGCTTCGCCGGCGTGAGCCACACGGCGATCGAGCCGATCACGAGCATCGCGGCGAGCACGTACATGCCCGATGCGGTGCTGCTCGTCGCGTCCTTCAGATAGCCGATCAGATAGGGGCTCGCGAAGCCGGCGAGGTTGCCGATCGAATTGATGATCGCGATGCCGGCCGCGGCGCCGCTGCCCGCGAGGAACGCAGTCGGCAGCGACCAGAAGAGCGGGGCGCAGGTCAGCACGCCGCCGGCGGCGATCGACAGGAACAGGATCGACACGGCGGTATTGTGCGAGTACGACGCGGCGACCGCGAAGCCGACGGTGCCCATCAGCGCGGGCACGATCAGGTGCCAGCGGCGCTCGCGGCGCTTGTCGGCGCTGTGGCCGAACAGGTTCATCACGACGATGGCCACCGCGAACGGGATCGCGCTCAGGAGGCCGATCTGCAGCGTGTCGGTGATGCCCGTCGACTTGACGAGCGTCGGCATCCAGAACGTGAGTCCGTACTGGCCGGTGACGAACGTGAAGTAGATCAGCGACATCCACCACATCCGCGGATCGCGCAGCACCGTCGAAAGCGAGTGCGCGTGCTTGTTGCGCTCGTGCGGCTGCGCTTCGATCTCGTCGATCAGCAGCTTCTTCTCGCGCTCGGTCAGCCACTTCGCGCCGCGGATGCTGTTGTCGAGATAGAGGATCGTCGCGATGCCGATCGCGATCGCGGGCACCGCCTCGATCACGAACATCCATTGCCAGCCGTGGAAGCCGACGCCGCCGTGAAACCGTTCCATGATCCAGCCGGACAGCGGATTGCCGAAGATGCCCGACACCGGAATCGCCGACATGAACACCGCGATGATCTTCGCGCGGCGGTGCGTCGGGAACCAGTACGTGAGATACAGGATCACGCCCGGATAGAAGCCCGCTTCCGCGAGGCCGAGCAAAAAGCGCAGCGCGTAGAACTGCGTCGGCGTCTTCACGAACGCGAAGAGCGCGGACAGCAGGCCCCACGTGATCATGATCCGCGCGATCCAGATGCGTGCGCCGATCCGGTGCATCAGCATGTTGCTCGGCAGCTCGAACAGGAAGTAGCCGAGGAAGAAGATCCCCGCGCCGAGGCCGAACACGGTTTCGCTGAACGCGAGATCCTGCGACATCTGCAGCTTCGCGAACCCGACGTTGACGCGGTCGAGATACGCGACCACGTAGCAGAGCATCAGGAACGGCACGATGCGCCAGAACACTTTCTTGTAGGTCAGGTCGAGCTCGGCCTGTCCGGCCGTGTCGAGCGGCCGTGCCGCGGCTGCTGGGCTGGGAATCATTTCCGGTGTCTCCATGAGTTATCGACGCCGGCCGCGCGCGCGGCCGGTGCGTTTCGTTGTGTGCTGGCGGGTTGGCCCGCGCACACGGCGGGCGGGACTGCGTTACCAGCGCGCGCCGAACGCATCGCGCAGCTCGTTCAGCGCGGCGTCGTCGAGCGGCTCGGGTTTGGGATTCGTCATCAGCCACAGGCGCGCGGTCTCCTCGAGCTCTTCGAGCGCGTACGACGCGTGCGCGACCGACGGGCCCCAGACGACCGGGCCGAGCCGTTCGAGCAGCACGCCGCGCACGCGATCGGCGAGCGCCGCGACCTCGGCGGCGACGGCGGGATCGCCCGGACGGCGATAGCGAATGAGCGGAACGTGGCCGACCTTCATCACGTAGTACGGCGTGATCGGCGGCAGCACGTCGGCTTCGCTCCAGACGCCCGCGAGCGTGAGGGCGACGAGGTGCGTCGAATGCGTGTGGACGATCCCGCGCGCGTCGGCGTTGCGCGCGTAGATGCTGCGATGCAGCGCGAGCGTCTTCGACGGCTTGCCGCCGGACACGGCGTTGCCGTTCAGGTCGACCTTCGCGATGCCGGCCGGGTCGAGCCGGCCGAGGCACGCGTCGGTCGGCGTGATGAGCCAGCCGTCGTCGAGCTTCGCGCTGATGTTGCCCGCGCTGCCGAGCGCATGGCCGCGCGCATGGAGGCTCGCGCCGATCTCGCAGATCTGTTCGCGCAGTGTCGCTTCGGCGGTGCTCATGCCGCGCCCTCCAGCGCGCGCAGCGCCTTGTCGAAGAAATCGGTCGCGCCGAAGTTGCCGGATTTGAGCGCGAGACCGAGCGGCTCGGCGTCGAGCGTCCCGCGGGAGCTTCCTCCGGTCGTGGCGGTGGCGGGCACGCCGGGGTCGATCTGCTCGCCGATCCGCAGCAACTTCACGTCGAGCGCCTGCACGACCGCGCCGGACGTCTCGCCGCCTGCGACGACGAACTTGCGCACGCCGAGTGCGCGCAGCCCGCGCGCGATCGCGGCGAGCGTCGTTTCGACGAGATGGCCGGCGGCCTCGACGCCGAGCGCCTGCTGAACCTGCTTCACTTCGTCAGGCGCGGCGGTCGCGTAGATCAGCACCGGCTGCGGCAGATGCGCGCGTGCGAACGCGAGCGCCTGCTCGACGACGGGCTCGCCGCGCGCGGCCGCGAGCGGATCGATCCGGAACGCGGGGCGCTCGACGCGCCACGCGGCGACTTGCGCGTTGGTCGCCTTCGACGCGCTGCCGGCGAGCACCGCCGACGCGCCGTCGATCTTCGGCAGCGCGGCCGCGTCGCCGCGCTCGGGCAGCAGCTCGCCGAGCCGGAAGTTCGACGGCAGGCCGAGCGCGACGCCCGAGCCGCCCGTGATGAGGGGCAGGTCCGCGCACGCTTCGCCGAGCACGTACAGATCGTGGTCGGTCAGCGCGTCGGCGATCGCAAACCGCACGCCTTCGCGGCGCAGCGTGTCGATCGTCTCGCGCACGGCGGACGTGCCGAGCGCGATCACGTCGTAGCGGATCAGGCCGACCTTCGACGGCGTCTGCCGCTGTAACACGCGCACGAGGTTCGCATCCTTCATCGGCGTGAGCGGATGGTTCTCCATGCCCGATTCGTTCAGCAGCGCATCGCCGACGAACAGGTGGCCGCGATAGACAGTGCGGCCGTTCTCGGGGAACGCGGGGCACGCGATCGTGAACGCGTCTTCGCCGCCGAGCGCGTCGAGCAGCGCATCGGCGACGGGGCCGATGTTGCCCGCGTCGGTCGAATCGAACGTCGAGCAGTATTTGAAGAAGAACTGGCGGCAGCCCTGCGCGCGCAGCCATTCGAGCGCGGCGAGCGATTGCGCGACCGCGTCGGCGGCGGGGATCGTGCGCGACTTCAGCGCGACGACGATCGCATCGGCTTCGACCGACGCGCCGGCAGCCGGCACGCCGATCGTCTGCACGGTGCGCATGCCGTTCTTGACGAGCATGTTCGCGAGATCGGTCGCGCCGGTGAAATCGTCGGCGATGCAGCCGAGCAGGGGACGAGAGACTTGATCGGTGTTCATGGCGACAGAAACCTCCGGAGAATCAGGGGCGCGCCGGCAGCGTGATGCCGGGGAAGGTCTTGATGACGGCCGAGTCGTCCTCGCCGCCATGGCCCGCGCTCGACGCGCTCATGAACATCTGGTGCGCGGCCGCGGAAAGCGGCAGCGGGAATTTGCTGCGGCGCGCCGTGTCGAGCACGAGGCCGAGATCCTTCACGAAGATGTCGACCGCCGACAGCGGCGTGAAGTCGCCGTTCAGGATGTGCGGCACGCGGTTCTCGAACATCCACGAGTTGCCGGCGCTGTGCGTGATCACGTCGTAGAGCGCGTCGGGATCGACGCCTTCGCGCAGGCCGAGCGCCATCGCCTCGGCCGCCGCCGCGATGTGCACGCCCGCGAGCAACTGATTGATGATCTTCACCTTCGCGCCCGCGCCGTGCGCGTCGCCGAGCCGGTAGACCTTGCCCGCGATCGCGGCGAGCACGTCGTCGCACGCTTCGTACGCGGCGGCGGGACCCGACGTCATCATCGTCATCTCGCCCGACGCCGCGCGCGCCGCGCCGCCCGACACGGGCGCGTCGAGCATCAGCATGCCGGCCGCCGCGAGCCGCGCGCCGAGTTGCACGGCGAACTCCGGCGCGACCGTCGCGCTCGAGATCACGACGCCGCCGGGCTTCATCGCGGTCACCGCGCCGTGCTCGCCGAACAGCACCGCGTCCGTCTGCTCCGCGTTGACGACGAGCGTGATCACGACATCGCACCGCGCGCCGAGCTCGGCGGGCGTCGCACAGCGCGCGCCGCCTTCGGCGGCGAACGCGGCGAGCACGTTCTCGCGCACGTCGCACGCATGCACGCGAAAGCCCGCGCGCAACAGCGAACGGGCGACGCCCAGGCCCATCGCGCCCAGTCCGATGACTCCAACATTCCGTGACATGGTCAACCTTCTTCTCGATTCGTTCGGGATGCGATCCTCGCGCGGCGTGTGGCCGTTCGCGGACCGCGGATCAGCAAATGCCGGCTTCCGCGAGACGGCGGGCCGCGTTGTACATGTGCGCGCGGGCCGCGTTGCGGGCCGCAGACGGATCGTGCGCGCGGATCGCGTCGGCGATCGCCGCGTGCTCCTCGCGCACCTGCCGCGAGAAGTCCTCGCGGGTCGCCTCGTTGCGACGCGTGACCGTGACGCCCGCCTCGAGATACTGGTTCAGGAAGCTGAGGGTCTTCAGGAAGTACGGATTGCCCGTGACGCTCGCGATCGTCCGATGGAACGCGACGTCCTCCGCGACGCCATCGCGGCCTTCGGCGACCGCGTCGTCGATCTTCGCGAGTGCGGCGTCGATGTCTTCCATGTCCTCGTCGGTGCGGCAGAGCGCGGCTTCGGCGGCGACTTCGGCCTCGATCGCGCGGCGCACCGCGAGCAGATGCGGCAGCGAAGTCGCTTCGACGGCCTCCGCATAATCGATTCGCAGCGGCCGGATCGCCGCGTGCTGCGCGATGTAGACGCCGCTGCCCTGACGCGGCTCGACGACGCCTTCGTTCTTGAGACGCGAGATCGCCTCGCGGATCACGGTGCGGCTCACGCCGAACTCCTGCGCGAGCACGGCTTCGGTCGGCAGCTTGCCGGTGCCGGCGAAGCTGCCGATCTCGATCTGCTTCAGAAGCTGCTGGGCGACCGTGTCGCTCATCGCCCGGGTCGGGATTTTCTCGAACATCGCGCTTATTTTGTAAGGTGATGTGGTCATCATACAACTTTGATTTTGGGTGAGCATTCGGGATAACCCTCGGGAAGCGGGTTTTGGCGAAACGGCGCCGGGCTAGCAGAATAGAGACTGTCCGCCGTCCGGAACCCGCCGCCCGCTGGCGGATCGGCGCTTCCGGGCGCTCTACGGGAGGCCGACCGCATGACGCAGCCGATCAAGCTGGTCCTGTTCGATATGGAGGGCGTGCTGTCGATCTACGATCGCGCCGCGCGCACCGTGCGCCTTGCCGACCTGACGGGGCGGCCGCCCGACGTGGTGCGCCACGCGATCTGGGGCTCGGGCCTCGAGGCGCGCGCCGACGCGGGGCTCATCGGCGTCGACCAATATTTGACCGAGCTGGGCGAACTGCTCGGCGCGCCGGTGAGCCGCGACGATTGGCTGATCGCGCGCAGGGCGTCGATCACGCCAAACCTGGATGCGATCGCGCTTGCCGAGCGGGTCGCGCAACGCAGCCGGATTGCGGTGTTGACGAACAACTGCCGGCTCGTCACCGATTACATCGATTATCTGAATCCTCCTGTCGCGCGGGTCTTCGGGGCGGACGTCTATCCGTCGGCGACGTTCGGCGCGGCGAAGCCGGATGCGCGGGCTTATCTGGGATGCGTCGGGTGGCTCGGCGCGTCGGCGGACGAGACGCTCTTCATCGATGACGCCGATGCCAACGTCGAAGGCGCGGTGAACGCGGGGCTGCTGGGATGCAAGTTCGTGAGTACGGATGCGCTGGCGGAAGAGCTGGAGAAGCGGCAACTGGTTTAGATGTGCGGTGGTGGTCGGCGGGCGCGCGTGCTTGCGTGGCCCTGGGCGGCGTTTGTGCGTGTGCTTGCGCTGCGTTGAGTTGCGTCGGCTTGCGTTGGTTTGCGTTTTATGGCGCGGCTTGTCGAGCGCGATTGTTTCATTCAGATCAATCTTATCCCCATTCGAGCGAGATAAATCATGTCGAACAACCCTCCGGAATTGCTGAAAGCGGCCGATATCGATGCAATGGATGCGGTGCGCTCAGTTCATTCGCTGAACGAAAACGCGGTCCGTTTGAAGAAGCCGTTGAGCGACAAGACCGGAATCACGCAGTTCGGGTTTCTCATCATCACGATCATGCCGGGGCATGAATCGTCCGAGTATCACCGGCATCTTTACGAAGAGGAGTGCGTGTACGTCTTGTCCGGATATGGGGAGGCGACGATCGATGAACGGGTGTATCCGGTCGGGCCGGGGGATTTTCTGGGATTTGCACGATGCGGGCCCGCGCATGTGCTGAAGAATTCGGGGGACGTGCCGCTTGTGTTCATCGCCGCCGGGCAGCGGTTGGAGCATGATGTCTGTGATTATCCGCGGGTCGGGAAGCGGCTTTTTGTGGCGGGGGAAGTGGAGGGGTATGTCGAGTTGGAGGGTGGTGGGGCGGTGTGAAATGTCAGGAGGGCATCGCGCGGCAATGGGCTGGTTTTCGGACTTGACGGGTGTTCGTGTGCCTTTGCCGCATGAATGACGAATGACTGCTCTCCGGGTTCTCGAACATATGACCGCGGGGGTGTCAGAGTTTCCGTGTTCAAGGCGAGCGGGATGTCGCTTTCGGGGCGAATCCGGGCGCTGACCCCACGCGTAAAATGGAAAAATGCCTCATGGAGGGCAGCATGCGCTACGAGCTTTACTACTGGCCAGAAATCCAGGGCCGCGGCGAATTCGTGCGGCTGGCGCTCGAAGCGGCCGAAGCCGAATACGTGGATGTGGCGCGCGAATCGTCGCGAGGTGTGTCGGCGATGATGCGCCTGATGGAGAGCACATCGGCTGAATGCCTGCCGTTTGCGCCGCCGTTTCTCAAGGCCGGCGACCAGATCGTCGGACAGACCGCCAACATCCTGTTGTTCCTCGGCGCCCGGCATCGCCTCGCGCCGCGGGACGAGGCCGGGCGGCAGTGGGTGCACCAGTTGCAGTTGACGGTGTCCGATTTCGTCGTCGAGATCCACGACACCCATCATCCGATCGCGAGCGGCCTGTATTACGAGGATCAAAAGGCGGCAGCGGCGATGCGGGCGGAGGATTTCATCGAGCATCGCCTGCCCAAGTTCCTCGGCTATTTCGGCAAGGTGCTCGCCCACAACCCGCACAAGAGCGGTTACATGGCCGGCAGCGATCTGACCTACGCGGATCTGTCGATATTCCAGTTGATCGAGGGCCTGCGCTACGCGTTCCCGAACGCGATGGCCCGCATCGAACGAAAGCACGCCGGGCTGATCGAACTGCACCGCAGGGTGGCGGAGCATGCGCCGATCGCGCGCTATCTGGCGTCCGATCGGCGCATTCCGTTCAACGAAGAAGGGATATTCCGGCACTACGCCGAACTGGATCGATGAGCGATGCCGAAAAGGCCGCGCCTCGGCCGGCACGCTTCCTACGTTGATAATCCGCCCATTCCCGACTGGCCGGCGCGAGCCATCGCGAATCCCGCATCGCTGTTTCTCCCGCAATCCGATGCCGCCGATTCGGTCGCGATGGCGCGACACGCGATCGCGTGCATCGATACCTCACCGTGGCTTTCAACCAGCGCGATCCGCTTGAGTGGCCGGCCGCTGTCCGCCGGCACGAAACCTTGCTACCGGCGGCCCGCTGCGACCGGACCTTCAGTCGCCCTTGTCTTTGCTGCGCAACGCCCAGACGGTTGCCGTATTCGTGTTGTCGTCGACCGCCGCGAACTGTGGCTGCCCGCTGCTGCTCATGCCGAACGCGAGACCGAACGCAGCCCCCGGCACCGAATCGACCTGCATCTGTGCGATGAATCGTCCCTCCGGCGTGAACTCGACGATTTCGCTCGGTTGATTCGGATCGGGATTGACGGCATCGCCGTTCGATACGACCAGATGGCCGTTCGGCGCGAGCGCCAGTGCGAGCGGTCCGTGCAAATGCACGTTGTCGAAATAGATCATCCGTCCGACGCCGTTGTTGCGCGTCGTCGACGCGGCGCCGTGAATCGCGAACACCGCGTTGTCGCCCGTCGACGCGATGTACAGCACGTCGCGGGTCGAATCGTATGCCAAGCCCGTCGGGCCGACGACGAGCGCCGCGGGATCGGTTCGATGCAGATAACCCGACGCGATGACGAGCGAGCTCGGCATCACCATGACGCCGTTGTCGCCGATCGTCATGTCGAGCCGCGTCACCGTGCCGTTCAGCACGTTCGACACGAACGCGGTGATCCGTTGCCCCCGGTCGATCACCGCGAGATCCCACGGCCCGTCCAGCAGCGTGGGATTCGTCAGCGCCTTGATGAGCCTGCCTTGCGGATTGATGACGAGGAGCGAGCCGGTTGACGCGATCGTCGAGCCGTCCGTCGTCGGCAGGTTGCCGACGAGCACGAAGCCGCTCCTCACCACCGCGAGCGCGGTAGTGAGGCCCAGGTTGCTGCCCTGGAAGAAGGTCACCGGATCGGCGTTGGGAACGAGTTTCACGATCGTCGTGCCGGTGCCTTGCAGATTCGATTTGTTGTTGAAGTTCGAGACGACGACGTCGCCCGGCTTCAGCGTGCTCCACGACGGCACGCCGCTCGGCACGAAGGCGATGCCGTATGGATTGACGTCGCCGTTCGCGGGGACGGTCGATGTCGTCATCGAAGACGGCGGGAGAATCGTTTCGTTGCCGCCCGCCCATGCGAGAGCGGACGATAGCGCGACGATGCCGGCCCCGCATGCGGCATTGCGCAGGCCGCGTGCGACGGCGCGATACGCGCGCGCGAACGTCGGCGGGCCTGCGATGCGGGAGGGCGGGTCGGGGGAGGAAACATGACGCAGAGCTTTCATGGCGTGACTCCATTTTTCGAGACGTGGAGAGATCAGCCCGATTGCCTGACAGCGCAATTGACGGGAGCAACGACTGCCTGCGGCGAAACGCCGCGCGCATGGTCGCTCGGCATAAACGAACAGCGCCTCTTTCTTATTCCATCCCGATGTGCCAATCGATGCGTGCGTGCAGTCGCTGCGCCGCTGCTTCGCGGCCGGAGAAGCCGCGCATCTGGTCGACGCGTTCGCCGAAGGGCGCCGCCCGCTTGCGTCGACCGCACGCGGTATTATCCGTTGCGCCGAGCCCGGCTATCATTTGATTCGCCCGCCGGTTTTCCGGCTGGTTCACGAGCCGATTTCAACACAAGAGCAGCACGTAGCGACGTCACCTATGAACTCCACTCCCGACGCTTTCCAACGCCCGGCCATTCGCGCGCTGACGCCCCTCGAGGCGCGCGTGCTCGGCGTATTGATCGAGAAGCAGCACACGGTTCCGGACACGTATCCGTTGTCGCTCAATGCATTGACGGCCGGATGCAACCAGAAAACCGCTCGATCGCCGGTGATGAGCGTCACGGAAGCCGAGGTGCTCACGGCCATCGACGGCTTGAAGCGTCTCAGTCTGGCGTCGGAAGGAAGCAGCAGCCGCGTGCCGCGCTTCGAGCACAACATGAATCGCGTGCTCGGCATTCCGAGCCAGGCGGCCGCGTTGCTGACGATGCTGCTGTTGCGCGGCCCGCAGACGGGCGCGGAGCTGCGCCTGAACAGCGCGCGCTTGCATGGCTTCGCCGACATCTCGTCGGTCGAGGCGTTCCTGGACGAACTCGCGGCGCGCACGCCGCGGCTCGTGGTGAAGCTGCACCGCGCGCCGGGCGAGCGGGAAAGCCGGTGGATGCATCTGTTGTGCGGCGACGTGATTCCGGATGAGGTGCCCGAGCGCGGCGCTCACGACGATGCGGTTCCGCCGTCGGAGTTCGAAGCGCTGAAAGCCGAGCAGAAGCAATTGGCGGCGGAGCTGGCCCGTCTCAGGGCGTTCGTCGAGCACATGGCCGCCGAACTGGGCATCGACGCCGACAAGTTCACGCGCGAGTCGTAAGCGGCGAAGGGCGCGGCGAGGGCCGCCGCGCGCGATGATCCGTCTCGCCGCGGTCCGGCGGCGAGACGGCCGGCGAGCCTGAATGTCTCGACACGCATCCGTCGCTTCCGAACGCCGCAGGACGCTTCAATTCGCCCGCCGCGCCGACGCGTCGTGACGATCGACGTCAAGCCAAACGCCAAACGCCAAACGCCAGGCGTCAGGCGTCACTGGCATTCAAGACGCACCGCGCGCCGCTTCCGATACTGGGGGCCTCATCCCAAGGAGGCGCTATGCTGCAAGGTTATTCCACCCCCCTGACACCGGCCGGACGCTCGTCCCTTGCGCCTCGGCCGCCTTGGCACTATGCGGGCGAATGTCTCGCGATCGAATTCGAGGCGGACGCCGAGGCCGTCGCGGCCTACCTGCCCGACGGCCTCGCGCCCGCGAGCGGCGAGCGCGCCGGCCGTTGCGCGATCTATTTTTGCGACTGGCAGTTCGCCACCGACGAAGGTTTCGAATACCTCGACCCGGTCGTGAGTCAGTACAAGGAAACCATCCTGTTGATGGCTTGCGAGCGTGACGGCGAGTGCGTGTCGTACTGTCCGTACATCTGGGTCGATCAGGATCTCGCGATGATGCGTGGCCTGATTCAGGGCTGGCCCAAGCAATTCGGGCGCACAGGGATGACGCGCAGCTACGGCGCGCGCTCGCCGGCGTCGCCGGCCCTGTCTGCGGGCGGGCGTTTCGGCGCGACGCTCACGTTTCGCGATCGTCGCGTCGCGGACGCGCGGATCACGCTGCAGGGGCAAAGCCACCGGCTGCCCGATCCGGGTTTCGCGTCGACCTTCAACGTGCGCCACTTCCCGCGCCTGAGCGCCGGCCGGCACGATCAGCCTTCCGTTCACGAACTCGCGCGATTGCGCGCCCGCAACGTGTCGATCGAAAATCCGATGGTGGGCGACGCGTCGCTGACCTTCTTCGATCATCCCGGCCTCGAGCTTGCCGCTTTCCGGCCCTTGACCGTCGGACGGGGCTTTCGCATGACGGTCTCGCTGACCGTGGACGACGTTCACGTGGCCGACGACTACACGAGGCCGGCGCGATGAGCCGGCTGCAAAATGCGATGATCTCGCTCGCGCGCAACGCGGTCGTCTCGCGCATCATGCGCGCCGCCGCCGCGCGGAGCGCGCTCGCGACGCGTTTCGTCGGCGGCGCGAATGCCGACGCGGCGGTCGCGACGGCCGCGCGCCTGTTCGACCGGCACGGCATCCGTGCGTCGCTGTTTTACCTGGGCGAATACGTGGTCGAGCGCTCGGCGATCGAGATCAACGTGAGCGAGGCGCTCGCCGCGATCGATGCGCTCGCAAGCGCGGGGCTCGACGTGCACGTATCGATCGATCCGACCGCGATCGGCTTCATGGAAAGCGATGCGTACGGCGCCGCGAACGCGCGACGGATCGCGCGGCGCGCCGCGCGGCATGCGGCGCGGCCCGGCGGCAGAAATCTGGTCATGCTCGACATGGAGGATCTGTCGATCCTCGACCGGACCTGCGAACTCCATCGGTTGCTGTGCGCGGACGGCCTACCAGTCGCCGTCACACTGCAGGGACGCCGCCTGCGCACGTACGACGATTTGACGCGCCTCGTCAGGCAGCCCACGGCGGTACGGCTCGTGAAGGGCGCGTTCCCCGAGTCCGCGTCGCACGATCATCGAGGGAGCGAGGCCATCGACCGGGGCTATGACGACGCGGCGCGCCTGATGCTGTCGCGCGACGCGCGCGACGCCGGGTTCTATCCGATTTTCGGCACGCACGACGACAGGCTCGCGTCGCGGATCATCGAATGCGCGGCGCGCGGTGGCTGGGCGCCGGAACAATTCGAGTTCGAGATGCTGTACGGCGTGCGAACCGACTGGCAGCTTAAACTACGCCGGATGGGCTACCAGGTGCGTGTCTATTTGCCGTTCGGAAACGATTGGTGGCCCTACGCGGTTCGCCGGGTCGGCGAGAATCCGCGCAATGCGTGGCTGCTGGTCCGCTCGCTTGCCGACGGCGGCTACGGCATCGATTAACCGGCTTGGTGGGGAGTGGTCGTGAGAATTTCGAGTTTCACCTGGTATTGCGGAACGGAACTGCCGGGCGAAGTCATGGCCGCCGCGCTCGAGGATTACCATTTCGAGCCGCATTTTCACGACGTCTGGTCGGTCGGCGCGATCGCGGAAGGGCATTGCACGTTCGTCTGCCGAGGCGTCCGCCACGTCGCCCGGCAGGGCGACCTCGTCGTCATCCCGCCGCGCGCCGTGCATACCGGCGGAACGTCCGACGGTCTGCTCGTGTACGGCATGGCGTACATCCAGACGAATTGGTTCGATGCTCACGCGGCGGTGTCTTGCGGGGGCCCCGTGCGGTTTGCCGACGTCGTGATTTCCGACGCGTCGTCATGCCGTCGATGGGCGGCCGTGCTGACGCGCGATGGACTCACGGATGCCGAGCGCAAGGCCGATCTGTCCGCCGCGCTGTTCGATCTGCTGATGGCGCACGGTGTGGCCGAATGCGCACCGACGCCCGTCGCGGCCGATGCCGACGCGTGCGCCGAGTTGCAGGCGTCGATGAGCCGCCAGGATCTGCCGAAAGCCGACGTGGATGCACTCGCCCGACGCTGGGGCATGCATCGGACCACGTTGAGCAAGCAGTTCGCGCGGCGCTATGGGCTGCCGCCCGACGCGTGGCTGCGCAATTGGCGCGTCGCGAAGGCAAAGGCCCTGATGAGGGACGGCATGTCGCTCGCGGAAGTCGCGGCCGCAACGGGTTTTGCGGATCAGGCGCACCTTACGCGCGTGTTCAAGCGCATTCATGGGGCGCCGCCGGGCGCGTTGCGAAAATCGGCGGTGGGGCCGGGCGGCGACTGACGTCCGGTCGAGCGGCCGTGCGAATCTATCCGCTGGTTTCCTCGCTCGAACGAGAGCAGGGCGACCGGTGGGCCGAAGCCGTGCACCCGCACCCGCACTCGCACTTGCCTGCACGCGCATTTGCCTCGCACTTGCAATTGCGATCGACCGGCCCTATGACGCGTGCCAGTGCCGGCGCGTGACGCGCACGTCGCCGCTGCGAAGCTGGGCAGCGTGCAGCATCGGACCGTCGGCCGATTGGCTGAGCGCGGCGGCACAAGGGGCCGCACAAGGGGCGGAACAGGAGGCGTCGACGAACGCATGGCGTGGAAACCGTATCGATTGGCCTTTATACCGCAGTTGCGCCACACAGGACGATCTACAGTGGGCTTCTTCACCACCCCTCTGGCGTTCACGATGAAAGCAGAAGCAATCCTTCCCGATCACGTCGACCGGATCGAAATCGGCGGCGTGTCGGCTCGCAAAGGGACCGTTGCAGCGTTCCTTGCCAACGCGCGCGTCTGGACCGACGCGCGCGCATCGACGGAAGCGCGCGCGGAGGCCGAGCGCGACATGCTCGACGCGCTGCCGTCGCTGCGTGCGCTCGGGTTCTTCGACATGCTGGAAATTCGGGATGCGCGGCTCAGGGCGTTCGTCGACGCGCATTGAGCGGCGTGCGGGGAACTGACGCGCCTGCGCGCGGCGGTGCTTGCCGGGCGCTCGGCGCCGCACGACGGCGCCGCTGACCGCCGCGCGCTCAGGCGGCGCCCACGCCGTCCCGACGCGTATCCGCATCGGCATCCGCATCGGCATCCGCATCGGCACCCGCACCCGCACCCGAATCCGAATCCGCATCCGCATCCGCATCCGCATCCGCATCCGTACCCGCATCCGTACCCGCATCGACGTCCGCATCCACATTGTCGAGCGCGCACGCCATTGCCGACGCGTCCCCGTCGCCGCCCGCGCCGCCTTTCTCCCGGTATGCCGCGGGCGGCGCGCCGAACTGCTTGCGGAATTCGCGCCCGAGGTGCGACGCATCGGCGAACCCGCAGCTCGACGCGATGTCGGCGACGGTCCGGTCCGAGCTCGTCAGCAGCCACGCGGCGGTGCGCAGCCGCACCTGCTTCGCGAACGCCTGCGGGCTCTTGCCCGTCTCCGCCTTGAAGAGCCGCTCGAGCTGGCGCGTCGACAGATCGAGCTTGCACGCGAGCTCGTCGAGCGGCAGCGCGCGCCCGACGTGCTGTTCCATCAGCAGAATCGCGCGCTTGACCTTCGGATGCGTCGCCGGCTCCAGGCCGGGCGGATGCGGCTGCGGCGCGTTGCCTTTCTGCATCTCGCCGACGAGCAGGATCCGCAGCGCCTTCTGCACGGTCGCGTGATCGAAGTGGCGCAACAGGATCGCCGCGGCGACGTCGATCGACGCGCGCCCGCCCGAGCAGGTGATCCGCCGCCGGTCGATCACGAACAGGCGATCGGCGATCAGGAGATCCGGATCGACACTCGGAAAGCGTTCGATGAAGTCCCAATAATGGAACCAGCTGACGCAGACGCGGTGCCCGTCGAGCACGCCCGCGCGCATCAGCGCGAACGCGCCTGTGCAGATCCCGACGAGGTTCGCGTCCGCCGCTGCCGCGCGGCGGACGAACTGCAGCGTCTCCGGCCCCGCTTGCGGCCCCGAATGCAGCAGCCCGCCCACGACGACGACGTAGTCGAACGCGTCGGCATCGGCATCGTCGAACGTCCGCCACGGCGTCACCTGGATTCCGCAGCTCGCGCGCACGGGCGCGAGCGTGTCGCCGATCACGGTCCACGAGCAGCGCACCGGCTTGCTGTAGTCGCCGTCGTCGGCGGACAGCCGCAGCATGTCGGCGAACCCCGAGAACGCGGTCAGCGTGAAGTTCGGCAGCAGCACGATTCCGAAGCGCAGGCGCGGCTGCGAGGAATCGGCGGCGAGGGGGGAAGCGGATACGTCGGCGGTCATGGCTGCAATCGTCGGTTGGCCGGGCTCGGCCCGGCGTGTCTCCAGTCTGCGGGGCGCCCGAAGGCCGGCCGCCGCGCAGTCTGTACTGCGAGCGTCGCCGATCGGGCTGCGCGGGACTTGTGTTTTTTCGCCGCGAATCATCGCCGAAACGCATGAAGCGCCCGTCGCGCGCGGCGGTTGGCGGCGGCGTCCCACGCCAATGCCGTTTTTGTTCTATCGGCGGATTTTACGCTTTGATGTACTGACGTCCAATGTCAACCAAGCTTCGCTACGCAAGGGCAGCCAGATGAACGTCAGCGTTTTCGATCTGTTCAAGATCGGCATCGGGCCGTCGAGCTCGCACACGGTGGGGCCGATGATCGCCGCGCGCCGGTTCGCGTCGCATGTCGAGGATGCGAACCTGCTCGGCTTCGTGCGCCGCGTGCGGGTCGAGCTGTACGGCTCGCTCGGCGCGACGGGCAAGGGCCACGGCACCGACAAGGCGGTGCTGCTCGGTCTCGAAGGCCATCTGCCGGATCTGATCGATCCGGATCTGATCGAGCCCCGGCTGAAGGCGATCCGCGCCGAGAAGTCGCTTTCGGTGCTCGGCAAGCGCGGCATCCGCTTTGACGAGAAGGACGATCTCGGCTTCTACCGGAAGCTGATGGGGGGCACGAGCATCGTCCATCCAAACGGGATGCGCTTCCAGGCGTTCGACGAGCACGGCCAGTTGCTCGTCGAGAAGGAGTATTACTCGGTCGGCGGCGGCTTCGTCGTCAATCGCGATGGCGATCGCGTGAACGGCGTGCGCGCGGCGGCCGAGGTGCCGCATCCGTTCCGCACCGGCGACGACCTGATGCGTGCGTGCCGCGACAGCGGCCTGTCGATCGCCGGGCTCACGTTCCGCAACGAATGCGCGCTGCGCCCGGCCGAAGAGGTGCGCGCGGGCCTGCTCGCGATCTGGCGGACGATGGCCGCCTGCGTCGAGCGCGGCTGCAAGGTCGACGGCGAGCTGCCGGGCCCGATGCGCGTGAAGCGCCGCGCGGCCGAGCTCAATGCGCGGTTGCGTAACCGCTCGGAGGAGTCGCTGCGCGATCCGCTGTCGATGCTCGACTGGGTGAACCTGTACGCGATGGCGGTCAATGAGGAGAACGCGGCGGGCGGGCGCGTCGTCACCGCGCCGACGAACGGCGCGGCGGGCGTGATTCCGGCCATCCTCCATTACTACGTGAAGTTCGTGCCCGGCTCGAACGAGCAGGGGATCGTCGATTTCCTGCTGACGGCCGCCGCGATCGGGATCATCTACAAGGAAACCGCGTCGATCTCCGGCGCGGAAGTCGGCTGTCAGGGCGAGGTCGGCGTCGCGTGCTCGATGGCCGCGGCCGCGCTCGCGGCGGTGATGGGCGGCACGCCCGGCCAGGTCGAGAACGCAGCCGAGATCGGCATGGAGCACAACCTCGGGATGACGTGCGATCCCGTCGGCGGCCTCGTGCAGATTCCGTGCATCGAGCGCAACGCGATGGGCGCGATCAAGGCGCTCAACGCGTCGCGGATCGCGTTGAAGGGCGACGGCCAGCACTACGTGTCGCTCGATTCCGTCATCAAGACGATGCGCGAAACGGGCGCCGACATGAAGACGAAATACAAGGAAACGTCGCGCGGCGGACTCGCCGTGAACGTCATCGAATGCTAACGAAGGGTCCATCAACATGAGCCGCTACTCGATATTCAGCCTGTTCCGCAACGGCCTGTCGTATCACGAGCACTGGGAAAAGCAGTGGAAGAGCCCGGAGCCGAAGCGCGAGTACGACGTCGTGATCGTCGGCGGCGGCGGGCACGGCCTCGCGACCGCGTATTACCTCGCGAAGGAGCACGGCGTGACGAACGTCGCGGTGCTCGAGAAGGGCTGGATCGGCGGCGGCAACACCGCGCGCAACACGACGATCGTCCGCTCGAACTACCTGTGGGACGAATCCGCCGCGCTCTACGAAAAGGCGATGAAGCTGTGGGAAGGCCTGTCTCAGGACCTGAACTACAACGTGATGTTCAGCCAGCGCGGCGTGATGAACCTTGCGCATACGCTGCAGGACGTGCGCGACACCGAGCGGCGCGTGAACGCGAACCGCCTGAACGGCGTCGACGCCGAGTTCCTGACGCCTGCGCAGATCAAGGAGATCGAGCCGACGATCAACCTGAACAGCCGCTACCCGGTGCTGGGCGCGTCGATTCAGCGGCGCGGCGGCGTCGCGCGCCACGATGCGGTGGCCTGGGGCTTCGCGCGCGGCGCGGACCGCGCGGGCGTGGACATCATCCAGAACTGCCAGGTGACGGGCATTCGCCGCGAAGGCGGGGCGGTGGTCGGCGTCGACACGGTGAAGGGCTTCATCAAGGCGAAGAAGGTCGCGGTCGCCGCCGCGGGCAACACGACGACGCTCGCCGACATGGCGGGCGTGCGGCTGCCGCTCGAAAGCCATCCGCTGCAGGCGCTCGTGTCGGAGCCGATCAAGCCCGTCGTCAACACGGTCGTGATGTCGAACGCGGTGCACGCGTACATCAGCCAGTCCGACAAGGGCGACCTCGTGATCGGCGCGGGCATCGATCAGTACACGGGCTTCGGCCAGCGCGGCAGCTTCCAGATCATCGAAGGCACGCTCGAGGCGATCGTCGAGATGTTCCCGGTGTTCTCGCGCGTGCGGATGAACCGCCAGTGGGGCGGGATCGTCGACGTGTCGCCGGACGCGTGCCCGATCATCAGCAAGACTGACGTGAAGGGCCTGTATTTCAACTGCGGCTGGGGCACGGGCGGTTTCAAGGCGACGCCGGGCTCGGGCTGGGTGTTCGCGCACACGATCGCGCGCGACGAGCCGCATCCGCTCAATGCGCCGTTCGCGCTCGAGCGCTTCTACAGCGGTCATCTGATCGACGAGCACGGCGCGGCCGCCGTCGCGCACTGACCGAACCACCACGCACTGACGTGCATGGGACCAGAGTAAAGCGCTAACGCGCTAACGCTGGTCGACCGCAAAGCATGGGACCAGAGTAAGCGCTAAAGCGCTAACTCTGGTCGACCGCGAAGCATGGGACCAGAGTAAGCGCTAAAGCGCTAACGCTGGTCGACCGCAAAGCATGGGACCAGAGTAAGCGCTAAAGCGCTAACTCTGGTCGACCGCGAAGCATGGGACCAGAGTAAGCGCTAAAGCGCCAACTCTGGTCGACCGCGAAGCATGGGACCAGAGTAAGCGCTAAAGCGCTAACTCTGGTCGACCGCGAAGCATGGGACCAGAGTAAGCGCTAAAGCGCTAACTCTGGTCGACAGAGGAGAACGAACATGTTGCTGATCGAATGTCCGTGGTGCGGTCCGCGCGCCGAATCCGAATTCAGCTGCGGCGGCGAAGCCGACATCGCGCGCCCGCTCGATACGGACACGCTGTCCGACCGCGAATGGGGCGATTACCTGTTCATGCGCAAGAACCCGCGCGGCGCGCATCGCGAGCAATGGCTGCACACGCAGGGCTGCCGCCGCTGGTTCATGGCGCAGCGCGATACCATCACTTACGAAATCCAGGGCTACGACACGTTCGGCGGTGCCGCCGACGGCAAGCCGGCCGCCACCGCAGCAGAGGACACGAGCAAATGAGCCAGAAAGACCGACTCGGCGCAGGCGGGCGCATCAACCGCGCACAGCCGCTGACCTTCACGTTCAACGGCCGCACGTATCAGGGCTTCCAGGGCGACACGCTGGCGTCCGCGCTGCTCGCGAACGGCGTGCACTTCGTCGCGCGCAGCTTCA
The DNA here is from genome assembly GCF_001522845.1 of Burkholderia sp. BDU5. Lineage (NCBI taxonomy): Bacteria > Pseudomonadati > Pseudomonadota > Betaproteobacteria > Burkholderiales > Burkholderiaceae > Burkholderia > Burkholderia sp. BDU5. The sequence continues at coordinate 32,119 of NZ_LOWC01000078.1, forward strand.
AGTATCACCGGCCACGCGGGATCGTGACGGCGGGCGTCGACGAGCCGAACGCCGTCGTGCAGCTCGAAACCGGCGCGTACACGGTGCCGAACGCGCGCGCGACGGAGATCGAGCTGTATCAGGGACTCGTCGCGACGAGCGTGAACGCGCAGCCGTCGCTCGAGCACGACCGGATGGCCGTCATGCAGAAGTTCTCACGCTTCCTGCCGGCGGGCTTCTACTACAAGACGTTCATGTGGCCGCGCAAGATGTGGCCGACATACGAAGAGAAGATTCGTGACGCGGCAGGCCTCGGCAAGGCGCCCGACACGCTCGACGCCGACCGCTACGACAAGTGCTACGCGCACTGCGACGTGCTCGTCGTCGGCGGCGGCCCGACGGGGCTCGCGGCCGCGCATGCGGCGGCCGTGAACGGCGCGCGCGTGACCCTCGTCGACGATCAGCGCGAACTCGGCGGCAGCCTGCTCGCGTGCCGCGCAGAGATCGACGGCAAGCCCGCGCTGCAATGGGTCGAGAAGATCGAAGCCGAGCTCGCGAAGCTGCCCGACGTGAAGATTCTCACGCGCAGCACCGCATTCGGCTATCAGGATCACAATCTCGTGACCGTCGTGCAGCGGCTGACCGACCATCTTCCGGTATCGATGCGCAAGGGCACGCGCGAGCTGATGTGGAAGGTCCGCGCGAAGCGCGTGATCCTCGCGACAGGCGCGCACGAGCGTCCGCTCGTATTCGGCAACAACGACCTGCCCGGCGTGATGACCGCGTCGGCCGTGTCAACCTACATCCATCGCTATGGCGTGCTGCCGGGGCGCGTCACGGTCGTCGCGACGAACAACGATCGCGGCTATCAATGCGCGCTCGATCTGAAGGCTTGCGGCGCAAAGGTGACGGTCGTCGACGCGCGCGCGTCGACGCGCGGCGCGTTGCCCGCGGTCGCGAAGCGCAACGGCATCGCGGTGATGAGCGGCGCGGTCGTGTCGGCCGCGACGGGCAAGCTGCGCGTCGCATCGATCGACGTCGCGTCGTATGCAAATGGCAAGACGGGCGGCAAGATCGCGACGCTGCCGTGCGATCTCGTCGCGATGTCGGGCGGCTTCAGCCCGGTGCTGCATCTGTTCGCGCAATCGGGCGGCAAGGCGCACTGGAACGACGACAAGGTGTGTTTCGTGCCGGGCAAGCCGGTGCAGCCGGAAGCGAGCGTCGGCGCGGCGGCCGGCGAGTTCGAGCTGTCGCGCGCGCTGCGGCTCGCCGTCGACGCGGGCGTCGCCGCCGCGAAGTCGTCGGGCCACGCGGCCGAACGGCCGCCGGTGCCGAAGGTCGCCGAGGCGGTCGAGGACGCGTTGCTGCCGTTGTGGCTCGCGAGCGGCGCCGACGCGGCGGTTCGCGGTCCGAAGCAGTTCGTCGATTTCCAGAACGACGTCGGCGCGGCCGACATCCTGCTCGCCGCGCGCGAGGGCTTCGAATCGGTCGAGCACGTGAAGCGCTATACGGCGATGGGGTTCGGCACCGACCAGGGCAAGCTCGGCAACATCAACGGGATGGCGATCCTCGCGCAGGCGCTCGGCAAGACGATTCCCGAGACGGGCACGACGACGTTCCGCCCGAACTACACGCCCGTATCGTTCGGCGCGTTCGCGGGCCGCGAGCTCGGCGACTTTCTCGATCCGGTCCGCAAGACCTGCGTCCACGAATGGCACGTCGAGCACGGCGCGATGTTCGAGGACGTCGGCAACTGGAAGCGGCCGTGGTATTTCCCGAAGAAGGGCGAGGACCTGCACGCTGCCGTTGCGCGCGAGTGCCTCGCGGTGCGCAGCGCCGTCGGCATGCTCGATGCGTCGACGCTCGGCAAGATCGACATCCAGGGCCCGGACGCGGTGAAGCTGCTGAACTGGGTCTACACGAATCCGTGGAGCAAGCTCGAAGTCGGCAAATGCCGCTATGGGCTGATGCTCGACGAGAACGGGATGGTGTTCGACGATGGCGTGACCGTGCGCCTCGGCGACCAGCACTTCATGATGACGACGACGACGGGCGGCGCCGCGCGCGTGCTGACGTGGCTCGAGCGCTGGCTGCAGACCGAGTGGCCCGACATGAAGGTGCGCCTTGCGTCCGTCACCGATCACTGGGCGACGTTCGCGGTGGTCGGCCCGAAGAGCCGCAAGGTCGTGCAGAAGGTATGCAAGGACATCGACTTCGCGAACGACGCGTTCCCGTTCATGAGCTATCGCGACGGAACGGTCGCGGGCGTGAAGGCGCGCGTGATGCGGATCAGCTTCTCGGGCGAGCTCGCGTATGAAGTGAACGTGCCGGCAAACGCGGGCCGCGCGGTATGGGAAGCGCTGATGGAGGCGGGCGCGGAGTTCGACATCACGCCTTACGGCACCGAGACGATGCACGTACTGCGCGCGGAGAAAGGCTACATCATCGTCGGTCAGGACACCGACGGATCGATCACGCCGTTCGATCTCGGGATGGGCGGGCTCGTCGCGAAGTCGAAAGACTTCCTAGGCCGCCGGTCGCTCACGCGCGCCGATACCGCGAAGAGCGGGCGCAAGCAGTTCGTCGGCTTGCTGACCGAAGACGCGCAATACGTGCTGCCCGAAGGCGGCCAGATCGTCGAGGCCGATGCGGCAGCGTGCACGGACGGCACGACCGCGATGCTCGGCCACGTGACGTCGAGCTATTACAGCCCGATCCTGAAACGCTCGATCGCACTCGCGGTCGTGAAAGGCGGATTGACCCGGATGGGCGAGCGCGTCGCGATCTCGCTCGCAAACGGCCGGCGCGTGGTCGCGACGATTTCGAGCCCGGTTTTCTACGACACCGAAGGGGTACGTCAGCATGTGGAATGAAACGAGAAATGAAGCTTCGGTGGCGGCGCGCGCGCAGGACGGCGCACGGCTCGAATCGCCGCTCGTCGGCGCGGGCGACGCGTTGAAGGCGCACGACGCGCGCGCATCGAAGAAATTCCGGTTCCGCGAGCGGCCGTTCCTCGATCTCGTGAACGTGCGCGGCGAGCCGAACGATCCCGCGTTCGTGCGCGCATTCGAGCAGGTGGTCGGCTGCCGGCCGCCCATGAAGCCGAATACGGTCGCGCGCAGCGCGGACTACGACGTGCTGTGGCTCGGCCCCGACGAATGGCTCGTGCGCTCGAACGGCGCGGTCGCGGCGGGCGCGCTCGAAGCGAAGCTTGCGGAGGCGGTGCAGGGGATGTATGCGGCGGCCGTCGACGTCGGCAGCGGCTACACGGTCGTCGAAGTGAGCGGCGAACGCGCGCGCGACGTGCTCGCGCGCGGCTGCCCGCTCGATCTGCATCCGCGCATGTTCGGCGTCGGACAGTGTGCGCAGAGTCATTACTTCAAGGCGTCGATCGCGCTCGTGCCGATGGGCGGCGATACGTTCGACATCGTCGTGCGCCGCAGCTTCGCCGATTACTTCAGCCGCATCATGCTCGACGCGGCGGCGCCGCTCGTCTGATGAAGCCCGTCGACGAGCCGTTCGTCTCGCTCGATGCGCCGCGCCTGAGCGGGCGCGGCTGGAGCATTTTCGTCGACGGATTGGAGGTGCCGGCGCGCATCGGCATTCATCCGCACGAGCATGACGCGCCGCAGCCGATCGTGATCGATGCGCGGCTCGGCTATCGATGCGCGCCGAGCGAGGAAGGCGGCTGGATCGATTACGACGGATACTGCGCGAAAATCGCGGCGTACCTCGCGGCGAAGCCGCATACGAGGCTGTTGGAAACCCTCGTCGCGGAAATTGCGGTGCTGTCGTTTCGGGAATGGCCGGCGCTGGAGACGCTGACGATCGCCGCGCACAAGCCGAAGATTCGACCGGGAACGAAGCGGGTGGGCGTCGAGCTGGATTGGACGCGGGCGGATTATCTGACGTGGAGCGGCACGGTCGCGCGACACCACGGAGTGCGGGCGGCTTGACGCATTGTCTCGCAAGCTGGAATTTCTTCAGGCATCCGACGGATATCCCGTTTGAAGGAACGCGCGGCTCACGGCTTGTAGCGCCATTTTTCCGCCGATGGATCGATCAGGCGATACTCTTTGTCCCGTTGCAGCGCGCGTGCTTCGTCTGCAAGTTTCAGCGTGCGCAAGCGATCTTGTTGCAACGTTTCGAAGCGGCTGGGCGTACGTCCGAACGTTTTATCGAGTCGATTCTTCATGATGGCGGTCGGGTTGTCGGCGTTTGTCGGAGGCGCCCGGCCGGCGATCCGGTTCGGGATCGCCGGCTTGACGCGGCGTGGTTTTCAATTGGCCTCGATCCCGGAAGCGGTTTCGAGCACAATGTCGATCGCGTCGGCACATGGCGCGCGAGCCGTGGGTTCCGGGGAACGCGCATGCGGTCATCTGAGTTGGTACATTACATCGCTCGCCATCTCGTCCGCCTCGAATTCCGAGTACCCGTTCGCACGCAACAGCTCGCGAAGCGCAGCGAACATCAGAAATTCGCGCTGATTGCATTCCAGGTTGATGTCGGTTTCGTTCAGGCGCTTGCTGTCGGCCTGAACGATTTCATTCTGGTACACCAGATTCAGTACGTCATCTCGATTCATCACAACTGCCGAGACATCGCTCGGCCCTCTTTGAGTCGGTCGTTCGAGCGGCTGGGCGTGAACGCAACGTCGTCTGCGGTTGATGCGCTGCGCATCGCCGTCTATCGTAAAGGGGGACTCACCGGTCAGCTCGAAGGCTTGGATCGGGTGAGCGCGGTGTCGGTGCCGCTTGGGCAATCCGGATTGTCGCGCCGAAGCGTTCATGATGCGCAGGGGTGGATGCGCACCCTATACGATTCAACCATGATCCGCTCTCTGGCGGAAATGTCGACCGATTATTTGCAACAGTCGCGCGCGGTCCTGTTCGAGCCCGATCCGGGCACGATCTCCTCGAATGGCCGCCCGTGCGAGTAGATTCGACTGACCACAGGACGGCGTCGTCGGAATGCGGAGACGCATGATGAGTGGCGCCGCTCGGAATTGACGGCATTCACGCGGTTGTGCGGCGGGATGATGCGAGCGAGGCTAATGGCCAATGCCGATGTCAGCGCATGGCTTTGGCCGATATTGGGCAGCGGCGCCGACATGTGCATGCGTCGAGCATCGAGGACGGCGGACGCGCATTGCGCGTGCACGTCGAATGCGGCATGCGATGGATGCGCGCCGTCGTGCGTGGCCGATGAGTGGTGAATGAGCGGTCGACAGTTTGTTCATCGACCATCTGAGCGCCTGAGCGCCTGAGCGCCTGAGCGCTTGAGCACTTGAGCACTTGAGCACTTGAGCACGTGCGGAGCGTGGCGGAAGTCATTCCGCGCCGCCCGTCCGTTGCAGTAATGATGCGGCATCGCCAGCGGCGATCGAACCGTCGTATCGAACAACGCATGAGTGGCGTGACGAGATCGCAGGTATGCGAACGACATCGCCGAGGGCCGAGGCCGTTGCGAGGTGGCGTCGCGGTGACGTCGGTAGCCCGGCCCGCGCGCGAAATGGACGCTCTTCGAGCGTGACGCGCCTGGCGGCGCGCCCGCGCCGGCCTGGCCCGGACGCCGATGTTCAATACATCTTCTTCGGCGGCATCGATCGGCGAATTTGCTTGCGCAGTCTCGCGACGGCGGAAGCCTTCTTCCGCTTGCGCTCGGTGGTGGGCTTCTCATAGCTCGTCCGCGCGCGAAGCTCCTTGATCAGGCCGGTTCTTTCGATCGTGCGACGGAAGCGCCGCAGTGCGACTTCTACCGGTTCGTTTGGATTGAGGATGATCGTGGTCAAATTGGTCCTTGGTTGGGGCCTGGGCGATGGGGCGTCGGCGCGATCACGCGCATTCGCGGCTCGCCAGTAGCGCGTAGGCCTTGGGGAGGGCGACGACGGATGCGCTTGCTTCCTTCCGTCGGCGAACGTCGGCTGGTTGACGCGTGGAACGCAGCGTGGCGGAAATGTCGGCCGACACGGGTTGCTGCATGTCGAGTGCAGCGTGTGCATTGGCACGCGTCGCGGAGCGACGCGGCGACCGCGGGCGCGCGATGGCCTCGAAGCCGAACGCACGCGATGCAGTCAGTTGTGGCGCATCTGGAGCACGGAAGCCCGAAGATACGACGGTGCCACTATACACGTGAATCAACGTGAAGCACGATTCATTTTTGGCGACGGGCCGAATCGCGCGGCGATGCACATGATGCGCTCGATGCGAGCACCACGCGTTAGCGAGCGGCGCGGGGATGCATCGAAAGCGCGCGTTCCGATTATTTTCAGAAATGGCTTGACCGAGTGCTTCGTGCCGCGTATGGCCGCGGCAGAAGCCCTCAAGAAGTCCGATTGCTGTTCATCACTTTGCCGCCACTCGCGCGGAATTCGTTGTCCTCTCGCTCCTTGATGCTTCCCCATACCTGCAGCGGGGCAGGAGCGTATCAACTTTTTTAGGGATTCTTATGGATACCGGTACCGTCAAGTGGTTCAACGACAGCAAGGGCTTTGGCTTCATTTCGCCGGATTCGGGGGGCGACGACCTGTTCGCGCACTTCTCCGAAATCAGGGGCGAAGGGTTCAAGACGCTGGCCGAGAATCAGAAGGTGAGCTTCCAGACGAAGCGAGGCCCGAAGGGCCTTCAGGCAGCCAACATCAAGGGCTGTAAGCTGTAACGCTTTATACGCCCGATGCCGCAAACGCGCATTGGGGCTATGGGCCGGATTTCATGAAACCGGCCGCGCATCGATCTCCCCTCCCAAGGCGACGCTCGCCCACTTGCCTGCGTCCGCACCGTCCCGCGAACGAAATCGTGCCGCCAGAGATCGGCGGAATTCACGTTCGACTACTAAAATTACAATGCAAATGACTTCTATGACTTACCGCGGTTACGCGGTTCAATCTTTCGCGCACCGTCTGTCCGACGGCTATTTTTCATCCAACCTGTTGCTCGAAAAATCGCCGGCACACGCTGAAGAGGCGCTTTATCGCTTCTATGGGCTCGACTATTTTTCCACCGAGGAAGAGGCGGTTCACTACTCGAGCTGCTGGGCGCGCAACTGGATCGATACGTGCGGCTGAGTATCGACGCGTCGCGCAAGGGTGCGCGACGCGCGGGCGAGCGAACCGGCAGAATGCGATACGGTTCGCATTGCGATGTTGCGTGGCGACGCACATCGACTTGCGCGTTCTGCGCCGATTTACAATGCGTCGAATCCGACGCCGCGCGCCGGGCGCTCGCGGAAAGGCTTCCGCTGACGCCCGGGCGGGCGCATGAGGCCACCCCGGATTTCGTCGCGCGATGATGCCGCGCGACGTTACGAGCAGGTCCTGCCGTGCGACGGGCGGAAGCCCTTCGCCTTCGCTTCGGATTCCGACATGTATGCTCCTTGCTTGGTCTTGCCGTATTGCTTGTCGCTCGGGCAGTGATAGACCTTCGTGCCGGTATTTGCCCACACTTGGCCCGGAGCGCCGGCCGGTGCCGAACTTTTCGCTGCCGCCATACCCGACGGGGCAAGCGCGCCCGATGCCGCCGCGACGGGCGCGGCAGCCATCGGCGTGCCGCTCGCTGCTGCGGCCTTCGATGCGCCGTACCAGGTCTTCAAGCCCTTGTGGCCCGAGCATGCTCCTTTCTTCGATGCGCCGGAATAGAACGAGCCGTCTTTGCAAAGACCGGTCGTGCCGGCGGGCGCGCTTGCCGGCGCTTGTGCAAAACTGCTGATCGAGATGCACAAGCCGGCGGCGAGTGCCGAGAGAATGGCGGTCTTTTTCATTTCAACTCCTGATTATCCGGGTTGGCGCATATGCGCTTGCGTGACCTTGCGCGCTCGTGTTGCAACACGCGTGAAGTACTGACGCGGAAGCATGCGTCAGTACTGTCAATAACTCCCGGGCCGCGCAACCGGTTGACCAGCGAATCGCGGATAGCCTCGTATCGTTGCAACGATGCGTGACAATGTGTAACGGGCCTGGCGCGGCGGAGCGGGTGGCGCGGTCGTGAGATACTCGCCACCCTGCCGCGTTGCGGCGTACATCGACGGGAGTCGCCGTGTTTGCGAGTTTTGAACCGACCGCCACCGGGTTTGTCGCGGAAATCGATGGATGCCGTTGCAGCATCGAAGGTGCGCCGTCGCCGATCGCCGACCGGATCGACTGGCGCTGGACGATTTCGCAGCCGGAGCCGGACAACTTCGACGGCTCCGATCCTTACAAATATGAAGTGCTCGCGGTGGGCGAAACCGTGACGCCGCTGCAAGCCGAGCAGCAAATCGTCGCGTGGCTCGAAGCGCATCCGCCCGAGGACGCGTGACGCAGCGGCCGCCCGTGGACCGAGGCGGTCACGCCATCACGACGTAGACCTTGCGCAGCGTCTCGCGTATTTGCCATACGCCGACGGTATCGGCGGGGAAGAACAGCGTGTCGCCCGCGCGGATCTCGACCGGCTCGCCGCCCGCAGGCGTGAACGTGCACGCGCCCGACAGGATGTGCATCACCTCGGCGTTCGCGAGTTGCCGCTCGAAGCGGCCCGGCGAGCATTCCCACAGCCCGGCCTGGTTGTCTCCCGCGCCTTCGAGCGGAACGTCGAGACAGCGGGTATGCACGACGGTCGCGCCGAGCGGGCGGGCGACCGCGCCGGCGTCCTCGAGGCCGGCGGCGTCGACGGATTGAGAAATGACGGTGATGGACATCGGACTTGTTCCGTACTGTTCGTGCTGATTGGACATTGAAAGGAACGCTGCGCGCGGCGCGCCGGTCAACGGCCGGCGTCGACCGCGTCCGCGAGTTCCGCAAGCGAACGGAAGTGATGGTCGGGGCGGGAGATCTCGGATTCGATCGTGCCGCCCGAGCCTTGCTGCGCATGGCGGCGCTCGATCCAGCAAGTCGCGATGCCGAGCCCCATCGATACGCCGATGTCGTGATACTGGCTCTGCGCGACGTGCAGGTTGTCTTCCTGCCGGTAGCCCCACGCGCCTTCGAAACGGCCGCGCGCATACGCGAAGTAGCGCGGATCGGGTTTTTCGCATAGCGCGTCGTCGCAGCTCAGTTCGAGGTCGAACGGGTGATCGAGCGTCGCGGAGAAATGCTCGAGCGCCCACTGCTGCGCATTCGTCATCGTCACCAGCTTGAAATGCTTGCGCAGGCGCTTCAGCGCATCGACCGAATCGTCGAAGGCGGGCCAGCGCGCGACCGAGTCGCGAAAACCTCGGGCGATCGCATCGTCGTCGGGCAGGCCGAGCGCGGGCGCGACCGCATGCCAGCATCGGACGAGGTCGTCGGGATACCAGGTCGCGTTCGCGTCCTTGCGGGCGATGCGGTAGGCACGCAGGAAATCCTCGTCGGTGATTCGCGCGTCGGGCGCGGCGTCGTGAACGTAGTCGAGCATGCCGCGCTCGAAGTCGATCAACGTGCCGACGACGTCGAAGGTCAGAACTTTGAATCGGGTGAGGCTCATGGTGGGTCGGGCTCGATGGGTTGGGCGATGTGACGCGTGATTCGGCCGGCCGACACGATGAATGTCGACGCGCCGGCATTCGATGCCGATGACGACGGCGGCAGTGCGGCCAGCGTCAAGCGTCGCGGATTCGCGCGCGCTGCCGGGGGGCCGGCCGCGTGTCGCGCCGGACATCGTTCGGCGTGCGATCAGCTTAAGCGCAGACCGCGTCGCAGCGATGCTGAATTGACCGGGGCGGACCGCAGCGTATGCCGAATTGCGGAGCTCGACTGGGGAAATGTGCCGAATCGCGAGATTCGGGCGGGGCGAGGGCGAATTCGGCTGCTGAAAGATGCGGTTCCCGCTGCCGCGTGTCCGACGACGGCGTCGTGCCAAGCTGCGCCACGCTGTGCGCCGCCGGCGCATTCATCCGATCCCGCCGAGCCCTCTCTCCGAACAGGGCTTCCTGCCGGCATCGCGCGTTCCATTGTTACACTTACGTCAACTGTCCCTCCGCCGAAGCCCGCCATGAAGCCCCAGCTTCTCGTGCTGATCCCGCTGCGCGATCATGCGTACGCGCAACTTGCCGACGTATTCGACGTCATCTACGCGCCCGACCCCGGCGAGCGCCGCCACGCGATGACGGAACGCGGCGCCGCCGTGCGCGCCGTGCTGACGAACGGCACTACCGGTCTGCTCGCCGACGAGATTGCACGCCTGCCGAACCTCGAGTTCGTCGGTGCGCTCGGCGCCGGCTATGAGAACGTCGCGGTTGCCGGCGCGCGCTCGCGCGGGATCGTCGTCGTCAACGGCGCCGGCACCAACGACGACTGCGTCGCCGATCACGCGTTCGCGCTGCTGCTCGCGGCGGTGCGCGGCGTCGTGAAGCTCGATGCGGCATGCCGTGCGGGCGTGTGGCGCGACGCGCTGCCGATGCAGCCGAACGTTTCCGGCAAGAAGCTCGGGATCGTCGGCCTCGGCAACATCGGCCAGAAAGTCGCGCGCCGCGCGGCGGGCTTCGACCTCGAGATCGGTTATCACAACCGCACGCCGCGAGAAGGCGTCGCGTACCGCTATTTCGCCGACCTCGAAGCGCTCGCGCGCTGGGCGGATTTTCTCGTCATCGCGACGCCGGGCGGCGCGGCGACGCAGCATCTGATCGACGCGCGCATTCTCGGTGCGCTCGGTGAGCACGGTTTTCTCGTCAACGTGTCGCGCGGCAGCGTCGTCGACACGGCGGCGCTTGCCGACGCACTGCGTGCGGGCCGCATTGCCGGCGCAGGGCTCGACGTCTATGAAGGCGAGCCTGAGCCGCCGAGCGCGCTGATCGGTCTCGACAACGTCGTGCTGACGCCGCACTTGGGCGGCTGGTCGCCGGAGGCGCTCGACCGTTCGGTGCGGCAGTTCCTCGACAACGCGGCGCGTCACTTCGCGGGGCAGCCGGTGCTGACGCCGATCTGACGAACAGGAATCCCAACGCTGACTGAAGGAGAAGCGATGTCGACCTATACGGCCGAAGTGGCGTGGCAGAAGCAGGAAGGCGAGGCGTTCACGGACAATCGCTACAGCAGGAAGCACGAGTGGCGTTTCGACGGCGGTGTCCGCGTGCCGGCGTCGAGTTCGCCGCATGTGGTGCGCGTGCCGTTTTCCGATCCGGCGGCGATCGATCCGGAAGAGGCGTTCGTCGCGGCATTGTCGAGCTGCCACATGCTGTGGTTCCTGTCGCTCGCCGCGCAGAAGAAGTTCGTGGTGACGGGCTATCGCGACGTGGCTGAAGGCACGATGGAAAAGAACGCCGAGGGCAAGGAAGTGATGACGCGCGTCGTGCTGAAGCCGCACGTGACGTTCGGCGGCGAACGCGGACCCACGCGCGAGGACGTCGACAGGCTGCATCACGCGGCACACGAGGCGTGCTATCTTGCGAACTCGGTCAAGACCGAGATCGGCGTCGAAGGGAACTGGGCGCACGAGCGCGCGCCCGACTGACGAAAGCCGCGAACGAACGACGCACGGCAGGCGCATGTCAAGCGAAGCGCGCCGTGCACGTCGGTCATGCAAGTTGGCATGCCGACGTTTTCCGACGGCAGCCGGCTCGCCGTGCAATGAGCGAGAGTCGAGTCGCGATTGCCGGGGCGAATGGACGCGGCGCTGCTAGCGCGCCTCCCGCGCGATCTTGCCGAGCATCTGCCGACGGAACGCGAGATTGAGACGTATCCCATGAGCCGCGGTCCGGCTGAACGCCGAAGCGTAGCGCTCCGCCGTCCGTGTTGCTGGCGGGTGTCGCTGCGAACCGAATCTCGCTGCGACGCGCATTCGCCTAGCACGTGGGCGTCGCGCCGGCCGAATATCGGAAGCGATACGTGCATGGAACCGGGTCGGAGCGCGCCACGTCGTAGCGGTCTGCGGCCACGTTCGTGCCGTTCGCCGCGACTGCGGCCGCCGATCAGTTTGCAGCCGCGCCGGCGGGATCACGCGCGGTGTCGCTCGCGTCATCCGGCGATGCGAGCGCCTCGAGCGCCATGCCTTTCGTCTCGATACCCAGCACGCCGACCGTAAGCGCAGCGACGACGAACGACAGCGCACCGAGCGTGAATACGCCGCCTTGCCCGAAGATCGGCAGCACGACGCCGATCGCATACGGGCCGATCAGCGAGCCGACCCGCCCGATTGCCGATGCGAAACCCGAGCCCGTCGCGCGCGCGCCCGTGCCGTACAGCTCCGGCGTGTACGTATAGAGCACCGCCCACATCCCGAACAGGAAGAACTGCATTGCAAGCCCTGTGCAGACGAGCAGCGTCACGCTGCCGCCGAACAGCGCGCTTTGGCCGTATGCGTAAGCCATCGCGCCTCCGCCGACGAGCGAAGCGATGCACGTCGGCTTGCGTCCCCAGCACTCGACGAGCCAAGCGGCGCACAAGAAGCCGGGGATGCCGCCGAGCGAGATCAGCACCGTATAGAACACCGATTGCGTGACGGCGAAGCCGGCTTGCTGCAGCAGTGCGCCGAGCCACGACGTGAGGCCGTAGAATCCGAGCAGCGCGAAGAACCACAGCAGCCATACCATCGTCGTGCGGCGACGGTAAGCGGCGCTCCAGATTTCGCGGAATGCGCCTCGGCCGCGCACGGCGACGGGCTCCGCGAGTCGCGATGGCGCCGGCAGGCTCGAGACGCGCGCGGACTGCATCACTTTCGTCTCGACGTGCGCGAGCACGCGCTCGGCCTCGGCGAACCGGCCGTGATGCTCGAGCCAGCGCGGCGATTCCGGCACGAGTCGGCGCACGACGAGCACGAACACGGCGGGAAGCGCGAGCAGCGCAAGCACGGTGCGCCAGCCGAACAGCGGCAATACGAAGTACGAAACGATCCCGGCGGTGATGAAGCCGAGCGGCCAGAAGCCGTCCATCAGCGCGATCAAACGGCCGCGCTTCGCGGCGGGGACGAACTCGGATAGCAGCGTCTGCGCGACCGGAAACTCCATCCCCATGCCGATGCCGAGCAGCACGCGGTAGACGATCAGTGCGTCGACGCTCTGTGCGGTCGAGCACAGGTACGACGCCGCGCCCCACAACACCATGCTCCACTGGAGCACGGGGCGCCGGCCGAACCGGTCGGCGAGGAGGCCCGCGACTGCGGCGCCGAGCACCATCCCGAAGAAGCTCGCACTGGCGACGAGGCCGGCTGTCGCGGTCGACAGGCCGAACTCCCTCTTGATCGAGCCGAGCACGAAGGTCATCGTGCCGAGGTCGACCGAATCGAAGAAGAACGCGATCGCGATGATCACGAAGATGAGCTTGTGATAGCCGGAAAACGGCAATCGTTCGAGGCGGGCGGCGGCGCTGGCGCGCGCGGCGTTCGAAGGGGCGGCGGGGGCGGCTGGCATGGCGGTCTCTGGTCGGAAGGCGGCCCGGCGCGGGATGCGCGGGGCGTGCGGCTCCTTCAGTAGACTTGACCATTATTCGCCGCCATAGAAGGAAAGCGGCATGCGGCTGGAACGGGTGCGCCATTGGCAGGGCGCCCATGCGCGCCTGCCGATGCGGCGTGGTAGCGAAGAAACCAGGGTGACGGGCGTTGCAGATGGGGCGCGACGCCCGTCGCGCACCCGTTCGATGCGCGAGGCGGATCGTCGCCGTCGCGCTTCGTCATTCGGACGTCGTCGCGCCTCGCTGGCAATTGCGTTCGTCCCGCAACGATGAGATCGGACATCGCCTTGCGTCAGCGGGAACCGGCATGTCGGCGCGCTCGGAGCCGACACGCCGACCCGCTTACGCGAGCGCTCGCCGCGTCGTCTGATTCGCGCTCGCCCGGTAGTCGATCATCGACGACTGCAGTTCGACCAAGATCGCATGCGCGCCGGTGTCGGCGGGCGCGTCGTGGAATCGCGCGATCCACTGACGAAGCCACAACGGGCTCGCGGCCAGGTAGCGGCGAATCGAGTGGCCGTCGTCGAGTCGCGCGTGGTCGTCGAGCAGGAACACGCCCGTTAGCCGTGCGACGATCTTGCCCTGCTGGCCTTCCTGCCAGATCGGCGTCGCGTGATCGTAGCGATAGTCGGCGGGCTGCGTGTGCACGAGGCAATGCTGCAGCACGTCCGCATGTTCGCCCGGCTGAATCACGTAATGACGGCTCGTGGTGCCGGCGAGGCTGCGCACGTCGTTGAAGGCGGTCACGTCGACGACCGACGTGCCGAGCCAGTCCAGGTGGATGTCCGCAGCGGAGCCGAACGACACGAAGAGCGCACGATCGAAGAACGTCCGGAGTTCGTCGCTCGTGAGGCCGAGACGCTCGCCGTCGCGGCACGCCTGCACGTCCAGTTGCTGCGCGGTCGCGATCCCGGAGCTGTGCGCGAAGCACTTGAGGAACGGCAGCCGTGCGATCTGCTCGGGCTTGATGCGTCGTGCGCGCGAGCCGTCCAGATACAGCGGGAATCCTGCCGCGTCGCGGCGCACGAGCTGCCGGTCCGTGTAGGCGAGCTTGGCCGGCTTGTCGACGAGGCGCGGCAGCATCAGGCGCTCGTAGATCAGCTGCGATTCCTGGCTGAAGTAGCTGCCGGCCGGATCCGCGTTCAGCGCGAAGCGGTTGTGCAGCATGCTGGCTTCGATCACTGTTTCGCCGTCGTCGCGGCGTCCCGAATGCGTGATCGCGAGCAGGCGCAGCGGCGTGTCGCGTGGCGCCTGCTTGGGCGGGCGCAGCGTCGGATCGGCGGCGATCTGCGCGACGAAGCCGTGGAATAGCTGAGCCATTCCGTTCGACAGCTTGAGGCCGAGCGGATAGTTCGTGGTCGGCGTGCTGGGCAGCACGACCCAGTCGGCGCTGTCGATCGCGGCCGGCAGATCGTCCGGCGCGATGTCGCGGCGTACGGGCGGCTCGCCCGCTGCCGCCGACGTCTCGAGCACGGTCCAGACAGGGCCGCACGCCTTGTGCGACGCGTTCGAGCGGTCGCGCAACTCGAGCGTGAGCTCGCGCAGCGCGTGATAGAGCAGCGCCATCGTCGCGCTGTAGCGCGGGCTCTGGCGCAGGCCGAGATTGACGACGTTGCTGTAGTCGCTGTTGTATCGGCAAGGAATCCCGACCAGATATTCGAGGCAGCGCAGCGGCAGCGGCTTGAACTGGTCGACGCGCACGCTGTAGCTCGCGTTGTCGCGCGTCACGGTCTTGCCGGGGCGCGCATAGTCTTCGAGCGCGCGGTCGTACGCATCGATCGAATGGCCGCGCGGCACGAGCAGTTCACGCGCGAAATTCAACGCCTGCGGGATCTGGATGTAGCGGGCGACCAGATATTCGTGGTCTTCATAGCGATCGAGTTCTTCGACGAACGAACGAATCGTAACGCCGAAGCTGCGCGCGGCCGTGAATACGTGCTCCGCGAGCGCGGCGGGATCGGTCGGCAGCGACGCCGGGCGCGCGAGGTGGGTCGCGAGCCGGTCCTCGATCTTGCGATACGTGTCGACGATCGGCCGCAGCGCATCGAGGATCGTGTCCGCCGATACGAGACGCTCGTCGGCCGGATAGTGCGCGAGCGCCGCCTCCGCTTGCCGGAACAGCGCGACGTCGGGACGCGACATGCCTAGCTCGTCGCGCAGCGTTTCGGCATCGACGATGCCGATGCCGCGGCGCTCGAGCTCGAGCCGCAGCCAACGAACCTGATCACCCGTTCCGCACGCCTTGCGCACGCCGCCCGGCACGCGCGTGTCGAACACGTTCAGCGCGTCTTCGAGGCCGACGCGGATGCCGTCGAGGTCGAGCGCGATCGCCACGTCGACGAGCATCGCCTGGAACGGACCTGGCAGCAGCAGAGAAATCTTGCACGACGGGAAGTTGTCGCGCAGTTTGTCGACGGTCGGGCGCAGTTGCGTGGCGGCGAGTTCGACGGCCTTCTCGTGCGCATCGTCGGTGCCCGCTTGCAGCAGCTTCGCGATCGCCTTGCGCGTGGGCACGTCGATCAGCGAGTCGTCGCTCGTGTCGCCGCTGACGGGGTCGCGATGGTGCTGATCGACCGCGGCGACGAGCATGAACAGCACTGGCACACCGGCTTTGACGAGCGGTGATTGATAGAGCGTGATCGAATTTTCGACGATCGTGTGGTTGAACACTTCGATCTCGGGCCGCACGCCGACGTCCGCGAAATGGGCGAGCTGATCGGCGAGGAACGCGTTCGGGTTGTCGTAGCCGCCGCCCGCCTGGAATACGACGGGGCCGGGGCTGAACGACGCAACGTCGGGCGCGAGCTGCGCATGGCCGTAGCGCTTCAGGTGCGCACGTCGCAGCGGGCTTTGCGACGCGCGCCGGTCGCCGCGCGCGCTCGTCGACAGATTCAGGATCGCGGACGGCTCCAGGTCGAGCAGCGCGGGCATGATGTGGTCATAGTCTTCGAGCACGATGTGGTTGCGCTGTGAGCCGATGCTGATCGGAGCGTTCAGCCCGGGAATGGCGAGTGTCGCCTGATCGTCGGTTGCGCGCGTGTGCAAGTGGACTGCCGCCGCGCCTTCGCGGAGGGCTTCGCGCGAAGCCTCGACGATGCCGTCCGCCGTGATCGGCAGATAAGGCGAACGCGCCTTGCCCGGTTGCCAATAGCCGGCGCCGCACGTCTGCCAGCCGTTTTCGAACAGCGAATCGAGCACGGCCGCGTTGTCGGCGCGAATTCGCTCGACGAAATCCGGCGACAGATAAGTGTGGATTCGATCGTGGGTCCAGGTTAGATGCCCGTCGTCGGTCGCGGTCCAGCCGAATGTCGTGAGCTGCAGGACGATCTGCCGGACCAGCTCGATCGACGACAGGCGTTCGAGCGTGGTGCGCGTGATCAGCGGCGGTTGAGCGAGGGAATGTGAAATCGACGTGCGGTGCCATACGGCGCCGTTCGGCGCCCAGCCGCTCTGGCGCAGCGCATCCGGCACGGACGCCGCTTCGCGTGCGCCGTCATATCCGGCCAGGTCGATCGGTGCGTCGAAGCCGTATTCGCGCACGATACCGCCTGCGGGTATGGCCTCCCATCCGTTTGCCGCGAGCGCGTTGGTCGTCGCTTCGCGCATGTCGGCGGGCAGCAGCCCGAGCAGGACATCCGGGATGAACTTCGGCTCCAGCGGATCGAGGAACTTCGGGACAGCGCCGACGGGGGCTGCGGTGATGTAGAAGGTCTTGACCATGATCGTCCTGAATTACGTTGGAAAGTGATCCTAAATAACTGAGATCGGATACGGCATTTCATGGCGCCGTCGAGTCACCGGGCCGAGGGAGGGTGTATTCCGTCGGAACCAGATCGAAAAACGGCTCGTCCGCCTAAATGCGGGAGGCATCTTGTTGGGCTTTCTGTAAGGTGCCTTGCGCTTATCTTACAATAAAATTACGGAGATTTATAAAAATAATTCCATGTTGAATATGTCGAAATTAAAATAGATGTAATTTCAATGATTGTTAATTTGTTCGGGTCATTTGTTTCGGTGGGGTCGAATTCCGATGGCGCAGTTGGGGCAGATGTTTGCCATGAGTTGCGGCGCGTGGCCTGGCGTGCAGTTGGTTAGGGCTTGTGCCTTATCTTGATTTCGATATTGCGATAAGCGGGGTGCGATCTTTTTGCGAAAAAATCGGGTTAAGAATGATGTGATTGGAATATTTAATTGATTCGATGCCTGACGTTGCATTTGCTTTATCGGAGTGGGTTCGAGCGGTGCTTGTTTTCTGAAATTGATGTTCCGTTGGGTTGCTTTCCCATTGCGTCAATGTTGCGTCGAATGCATTGCATGCGTAAATGCCGAGTTCGATAATTGGGGCAAGCGAAAAATGGGTGGATTCGAGCGCGGCGCGCGAGAGGGCGGGCGTGGAATCGCGGTTCGAACGGAGTTTGGGGGATGCTCGGTGATCACGGTGGAGCTCACGACGATCATCCGGTAGCTGCGCTGCACGAAGGCGTGCGTCATTGTTCTTGCCAGCAGTACGAGCCATCCCGTGTCGTTTGGCGATCTTGAAGGGATGAGCCGAAAGCAAACGGTCCGCAGAACGGGTGGTGCGCAATCGATTTGCCGCGAGTGGCGGCCCGCGGTTGACGCGGTTGAGAGCGCCGTGTCACGAGGGCCTTTGGTGTATTTCGCTCGCGATGACTGAAATTGCGCGACGTGGTGCACGTAGTGTTCGCGGAGTGGCGCGCCGTCGTTCTTGTTGTCGTTGTCGACACCGAATCTCTGCAGAGGATGGAGGGATTGCCCGGAACGCGTGCGGTTCCGGTTGCGAGATCAATTGCGCGCGTCGAGCGCGCTTGCATCGGCCGGCAGAACGCGTGGCCAGCTGCGTGTGGCGCGCCGACGGTCTTATCGGATGCTCTCGGGCATCGACGACCGCCGGCGCGGTTTCCGCCGACGTTTATACGGTGGCGGGCGCTCCGGCGGGCTTGTTGCCGCGCGCGGGCGCGCCATTCGCGACGTAGTACCGCGCGTTCGAGCGTTCGAGCGGCTTGCGCTTGCGGATCTTGTCGGCGATCTTCTCGGCGATCATGATCGTCGGCGCGTTCAGGTTGCCGGTCGTGATGATCGGCATGATCGACGCGTCGACGACCCGCAGTCCCTCGAGCCCGTGCACCCGCCCTTCGTTGTCGACGACGGCCATGTTATCGAAGCCCATCTTGCACGAGCACGACGGATGGAACGCCGTTTCCGCGCGTGCGCGCACGAACGTGTCGAGATCGTCATCGCTCTTCAGGTCGACGCCCGGATTCAACTCGCGGCCGCGATAGCGGTCGAGCGCCGGCTGACACATGATCTCGCGCGTCGCGCGGATCGCATCGCGGAACTCGCGCCAGTCGAGCGCTTCCGACATGTAGTTGAACAGAATGCTCGGATGCGCATTCGGATCGCGCGAGCGCAGCTTCACGCGACCGCGGCTCGGCGAGCGCATCGAGCCGACGTGTGCCTGGAAACCGTGCATCTCGATCGCGTTCGAGCCGTTGTAATTGATCGCGACGGGCAGGAAGTGGTACTGAATGTTCGGCCAGAGATCGTCGTCGCGCGTGCGGATGAATCCGCCCGCCTCGAAATGATTGCTCGCGCCGAGACCTGTGCCGTTGATCATCCATTCGAGGCCGATCTTCGGCTGGTTCCAATACTTGAGCGCCGGATACAGCGATACGGGCTCCTTGCATTCGTACTGGATGTACATCTCCAGGTGATCCTGCAGATTGCGGCCGACGCCGGGCAGATCGAGCACGACCGGAATGTCGAGTTCGCGCAGCCATTCGCCGGGGCCGACGCCCGAGCGTTGAAGCAGTTGCGGCGACGCGATCGCGCCGCTGCAGACGAGCACTTCGCGGCGCGCATGCACGGTGACGCGCTCGCTGCCGTGCAGGAACGTGACGCCTGTCGCGCGCTTGCCGGAGAACAGGATGCGATCGGCGAGCGCATGCGTGACGATCTCGAGATTCGGCCGCGGGCGCGCCTGGTCGAGATAGCCGCGCGCGGTCGACGCACGGCGGCCACGCGGCGTAACCGTGCGGTCCATCGGCCCGAAGCCTTCCTGCTGATAGCCGTTGAGGTCGTCGGTGCGCGGATAGCCGGCCTGCACGCCGGCCTCGACCATCGCTTCGAAGAGCGGATTCACGCCGGGCTTGCTCGTCGTCACTGACACCGGGCCGTCGCCGCCGTGATAGTCGTTCGCGCCGACGTCGCGCGTCTCGGCTTTCCTGAAGTACGGCAGGCAGTCGAGGTACGTCCAGTCGTCGAGGCCCTTGTGGGTCGACCAGTTGTCGTAGTCGAGCGCGTTGCCGCGGATGTAGCACATCCCGTTGATCAGCGACGAGCCGCCGAGGCCCTTGCCGCGTCCGCACTCCATCCGGCGATGGTCCATGTGCGGCTCGGGATCGGTTTCGTATGCCCAGTTGTAGCGCCGGCCCTGCAGCGGGTACGCGAGCGCCGCCGGCATCTGCGTGCGGAAGTCGAACCGGTAGTCGGGGCCGCCCGCCTCGAGGAGCAGCACGGTGACGTCCGGATCCTCGGTGAGGCGCGTCGCGAGCACGTTGCCCGCGGAGCCTGCGCCGCAGATGATGTAATCGAATTCGCGTGTCGTCATCGTTGCGGTTCTCCTGGATGCTTAGAACACCGGTTGATAGCGGCCGAGTTCGACCTGCACCGATTTGATTCGAGTGTAGTGCTCGAGCGTCGTGATGCCGTTCTCGCGTCCGACGCCGGATTGCTTATAGCCGCCAACCGGCATCTCGGCAGGCGATTCGCCCCACGTGTTGATCCAGCAGATGCCGGCTTCGAGACGATGGGTTGCACGGTGCGCGCGCGACAGGTTCTCGGTGACGACGCCTGCCGCGAGGCCGTATTCGGTCGCGTTCGCGCGTGCGATCGCTTCGTCTTCCGTTTCGAACGACAGAATGCTCATCACCGGGCCGAAGATTTCTTCGCGGACGATCTTCATGTCGTCGCGGCAATCGCCGAACACGGTCGGCGCGACATACTGGCCGTTCGCGAAGTGATCGTGCGAGAGGCGTTCGCCGCCCGCGAGCAGCTTCGCGCCTTCGGCCTTGCCGCTGTCGATGTAGCCGAGCACCTTGTCGAGCTGTGCCGCGCTCGCGAGCGGGCCGAAATTCGTGTCGGAATCCGAAGGTTTTCCGATGCGGATCCGCGCGACGCGTTCGAGCACGCGCTGAACGAATGCATCCTTCACCGCCTGCTGGACGAACACGCGCGTGCCGTTCGTGCACACCTGGCCGGCGCTGAAGAAGTTCGCGGTGACGGCGATGTCGGCCGCGCGGTCGAGATCGGCGTCGTCGAAAACGATGAGGGGCGACTTGCCGCCCAACTCCATCGTCACCTCCTTCAGCGATGACGCACCCGCGAGCGACATCACCTTCTTGCCGGTCTCGACGCCGCCCGTAAACGACACCTTTGCAATTCCCGGATGCGCGGTCAGGAACGCGCCGACCGAGCCGTCGCCCTGCACGACGTTGAACACGCCGGCGGGCACGCCCGCTTCGGTGTAGATCTCGGCGAGCTTGAGCGCGGACAGTGGCGTGACTTCGCTCGGCTTGAAGATCATCGCGTTGCCGGCGGCGAGCGCGGGTGCGCTCTTCCAGCATGCGATCTGGATCGGATAGTTCCATGCGCCGATGCCCGCGCACACGCCGAGCGGCTCGCGGCGCGTGTAGACGAACGAGTCCGGACGCAGCGGCACTTGCAGGCCTTCGATCGCGGTCGCGAGGCCCGCGTAGTACTCGATCACGTCGGCGCCCGTGACGATGTCGACGGCGCGTGTCTCCGCGATCGGCTTGCCCGTGTCGCGCATCTCGAGCTCGGCGAGTTCGTCGTTGCGCTCGCGCAATAGCTCGACCGCACGGCGCAGGATGCGCGAGCGCTGCATCGCAGTCATCGCGGCCCATTCGCGCTGACCTTCGTGTGCGGACGCGACCGCGCGCTCGACGTCGTCGGCGCTCGCTTGCTGGACGCTCGCGAGCCGTTCGCCCGTCGCCGGATCGAACGTGTCGAACGTCTTGCCGCTCGTGGCTTCGGCGTAGGCGCCGGCGATGTAAAGGCGTTGCAGACCGTATACGGACATAAGGATCTCCTTGGGTGGGCGAGGGCGCGTTGCGCGTCAGGCGCGCGGCGCGAGCAGCAGGTCGATGTAATCGTTGGCGAGCTTCAGGGCCGCCTTCGTGTCGAGCGGTTCGCCCGCGAGCGCGCCGCGCAGCCACAGGCCGTCGATCAGCGCGGCGAGGCCGCTTGCGGCCTCGCGGGCTCGTGCGCGCGGCAGCGTTTTTGCAAATTCCGCACACAGATTCGAATAGAGTCGGCGCGTGTTGACGCGCTGCAGGCGTCTCAACGTCGGCTCGTGCATGCTCTGCGACCAGAACGCGAGCCAGGTCTTCATCACGGGAGCGCTGATCTGCGTGTCGTCGAAATTGGCGGCGACAACGGCGCGCAGGCGCGTGCGCGGCTTGGCGGTCGCGGCGGCGCGATGGCGCGCGGTCGCGGCCCACAGGTCGCGCAGCACGTGGCGCATCGTCGCTTCGAGCAGGCCGTCCTTGTCGCCGAAGTAATGGCTGACGATGCCCGTCGAAATGTTCGCGCGCTGCGCGACGGACGCGAGCGTCGTGCCGGGCAAGCCGGCCTCGTCGATGGTGCGGAGCGTCGCGTCGATCAATTGAGCGCGACGGATCTCGCGCATTCCGAGTTTGGGCATCGCGGGGCCTTTGTATACGCGGCGGGTGGCGAAGTCCGAAGGATAGCGGTTTTTTATTGATCGTTCAATTAATAAAAATATATGGGGATCGATCGCCGGATGGCGATGGTGTGGGCGAGGTGGTTGGTCCGCTGTGCCGTTCGGCGTCGGTGGTCATCCAGCGCACCGACGCCGATGCATGGTTAAGCCGCGCGGCGGTGAAAGTTAATGGAAAGTAAGTTGAGAATGTTTAAAACGTTTTAATCGGTAATTCCTGTATTGTGAATTCGTGTTATGGGCGGTCGGTAATGATGGCGATATGGATTGGGGTGTCTGTTTTGGTGCACGACTGCCCTAGATTGGGTATGGCGAGATGATGAATGAATGATGTGCTTGAGATATTGGGATCGAGCTGGATTGTGGATTTTTCGTTTTGCGATGTAATTGGGTCGATGGATGCGATGTCCGCCTTTGTCGGCCTGCGTTGGGTCGGGTGGGGGTTGTGCGACGGACGTCTCAAGCGATACCCGCACGATGCGTTCTATATCACAAAAAATATTTCGCTGCGATGAAGGGGTTGATCGGGGAGATGTTTTAGAGTGATTTGTTAAATGTGCGAAAGGACACACTGATGATTTTTTTGAGGCGAAACATTAAAAATAGTTGAGGAGATTGTATTCAGCGTATTAGTATTAATACCGCAAAAACGCAAATCACCGCGCGACAGCAATGAAAGCGGGAAGGCAACGGAAAGCGGTAATTTCCTGGAGAGGCGTCATGCGAGATAGAGGCGCTGGAGACCACGGGCCGAGAGAAGCGGGGTGACCGCGACGGGCTCGGGGGAGCGTATTGCCTGTGGAATATGAGGCGATGCGCGGCTCCGGCGAGTGGGTAGCCGTCACGGCGCGCGCGAGGCAGGGCGGGCGGATCGCGCGGGAGGGCGTGCGGCTACGTGGAGGCGTCCTTCAAGGGGAGGGGCGCGGGATCAGCTCATTTGCCGAGCGGATGCGGGAGATTACGCCATGCCTATCGAGAAACAGGTCGTAGCGCTGCCGAACGGACTGAAGGTCCACGTCGAGCGTCACGTGTTCGATCCGGCCTTCGAGACGGTCATCCTCGTCAACGGCGCGCTGGCGACGACCGCGTCGTTCGGCCAGACGATTCGTTACCTGGGCGAGCGCCTGAACGCGGTGTGCTTCGACTTGCCGTACGCGGGGCAGTCGCGGCAGCACAATCCGGGCGAGTACATTCTGACGAAGGACGACGAGGTCGAGATTCTGCTGCACCTGGCCGAGCGGTTCGAGCCGAGTTTTTTGCTGTCGGTGTCGTGGGGAGGGGTGGCGTCGCTGTTCGCGCTGGCGCGGGGGTGCGCGAGCGTGCGCCGGGCGGTGATCGCGTCGTTCTCGCCGTTTTTGAACGACGCGATGACGGACTACGTGACGCGCGCACGCGACCACATTGCGGCGGGCGAGAACCTGAAGGCGGCGCAGCTCCTGAACGACACGGTGGGGCGCTACCTGCCGCGGATCATGAAGCTGTACAACTACCGCTACCTGACGAAGCTGCCGCGCAAGGAGCAGGACCAGGTGGCGTTCCACGTCGACCAGATCCTGTCGATGCAGCCGGAGCAGTACCTGCCGGAATTCCGCAACATCGGCTGCGACGTGAAGTTCGTCAACGGCGAGCTGGACGAGTACACGACGGCGTCGGACGTGCGCCGGCTCGGCGCGTACGT
>NZ_LOWC01000079.1:0-53101 GCF_001522845.1 Burkholderia sp. BDU5
AAGCGTCAGGCATCCGCAGCGTCGCTACCCCGCAAACATCATCTTCCAAGCACGGCCACTTCAAACGCTCAATTCCAGAACGCCGTCGTTTAGTGTCGGATTTGGACCGGCGTTCACACACGGCGAGTTCGCGGGAATGGCGGCCGGGGGGTTCTCTCCACTTTGCAGCAGCTGGGAGCCGCGTTCGGCGTGACCGCCGTCAGCACGATCATGCAGATTACGCTCAGGAAACTGTCGAACCTGGACGCGCTTCCTCCGCTTCAGAGCGCATTCGTCTACAGCATGCTGTTCAACCTCGCGACCGCCGTGATCGCCAGCCTGCTCCTGCGCACGTTGCCGGAACGGCCACAGCGCGTCTGAAGCGCCAGCGTTCCCCCGCCTCCCGACCTGGGCGTGCAACGCAGCGTTGATGCACGGAACCTCACCAGAACTGATTTTCATGCACAATTCGACCTGCGAAGGGTCATCAACGACAGGTTGGTTACAACCGTTTCATGGCCTAGACTTCTGACTTTTGCACACGAGCTTCCAATCTGCATGATGAGATACAAGACCAGCCAGCGCGAACAGGGAACGCCGAAATCTCCCCGCACCAAGCCAGCCGAGGTACGTTTAGACGAATTGATGGCCGCTGCGGAAAAGTTGTTCCTGGAGCAAGGCGTCGAGGCCACCACGATCAACGATATCGTCGAACTGGCCCAGGTCGCCAAGGGCACCTTCTATCATTACTTCGCATCCAAGAACGAATTGCTGACTGCCATGGGCCAACGCTACACGGCGCAATTCCTGGACCGCCTGAAACAAGCCGTCGACGCGTGCGCCGAGGACGATTGGTTAGGTCGACTTTGCACCTGGATCCGCACGAGCATCGAGGTCTACGTCGAGACATATCGCACGCACGACATCGTGTACACCGACCATCATCATCACAACCGCAGCAATCGCGAAAAGAACGCCATCCTCGACCAGTTACAGGACATTCTTGACGGCGGCGCGCGGGCAGGCGTATGGCAACTTGCGCAATCGCGCGTCACCGCCCTCCTGATCTACACGGGCGTACACGGCGTCACGGACGACGCGATCGCAGCTCAGGAGACGGATTGCTCCGAATTCGCCCGCGATGTCATCGCGGTCTGCCTGCGCATGGTCGGCGTTGCCGACGACGGGCAGCCGCCCAAGCCGCGCCGCCGGTCGCGCCAGGCAGCCGGCCGTGAAAATCCGGCCGACAATTCCTGAACGCTCATGCACGGAAAGCGTGCCCGGTTCCAGTCAGGCGTGCGCCGCGTCAACCACGATCAAGCAACAACGCGCCCGACTCGCCATTCAGCCCCTTGGTGGTTCCAGACAGTGTCGATTATTCGATATGCCAACGTTCTGTTGCACGCATAAACTGTCGTTCCTCGGCTACTGCGGCGAAGCAGCCGAGGTATCGCAACCATAACTGGAGCCTCTATCGACGCACTACTTGTTCGTCGGCACCACCTGGAGAGCGGGTCGCTCGGTATGAAAGAAGAGCAACAGGCATGCAATCAACAGGCAGACCACGCCGGCGCATGCCATCGCGAGTGCGAAACCGCCGGCCATGGCAGACCGATACAGATCGGAAACCCATGCTTGCTGCGTCGGCAACACATGGTCCAGCACTGCACTCCTCGCCATTCTTGCAGGATCGCTCGCGCCCGCCGCCGCGACCGAAACCGTCAGCTGGCGGACAGCGCAAACGCTCATTGCGCTGCCCAGCATGGCGATCCCCAAGGTCATTCCGGTTTGGCGCAAAGCGTTCATCGTGGCCGACGCAATGCCCGAGCGCTCCGAAGGCGCATACCCCATGACCATCATGCCGGTTGCGGGCACGGACAGCCCCATCCCCAGCCCCAGGACCGCAAAGACCAGCTTGATCACGGCATCGGACGTCCATGGCGTGAAGGAAACCATGATGCATAGCGCCAAGCCGACCAACGCGTAGCCCGCAACCATCAGCAATTTCAGGGAAAAACGCGCTGCGAGGCGACCGAACAAGAGCGATGCCGCTGCCATCACAGCGAACTGCGGCACGAGTTGCCAGCCAGCGAGCGCGGGCGCACTTCCTTTCGCTTGCTGAAGGTAGAGAGACAGAAAGAACAGACTGCTGTAGGCCGAGAAGCCAAGCGCAAACGACGCCAGATTCGCCAGTGCCAACGAGCGGTTGCGGAACAGCTGCACGGGAAACAGCGGCCGCGGGACACGCGTTTCGATCCAGACGAAGGCGACGAACCCCACCAGGGCGATGCTCAAAGGCTTCATCACCTTATCCGGAGAGGTGCCGTGCTCACCGATCCCGATCAGGCCGTAGCTGAGCATCCCCAACCACACCATGCTGAGCACCTGCCCCACCGGATCAAACGCCGCGTGATCGGGATGCTTGCGTTCCGGGATGCCCCATGCGCCGAGCAATGCCGCGGCGATGCCCAGAGGGACATTCACGAGGAAAACGCTCTTCCAGCCGACATTCTCGACCAAGAGCCCACCAAGCAACGGCCCGGAAATCAGCGCAAGCGCATTGAAGGCGGACCATCCGCCGATCGCGCGAGCGCGTTGGCGCGGATCCGGGAACGCATGAGTGAGGATGGGCATGGCGCCGGGAATCAGCAACGCACCGGCGATGCCTTGAATCGCGCGCCCCCACAGGAGCGTATCGAGGTGGCTTGCCGCCGCGCAGGTAATTGATCCAAGGACAAACAAAAGAACACTGCCAAGCCACACCCGCTTATGCCCATAGCGGTCCCCCAACGGCCCAGCCGACAGCATCACGGCCGATAGGGCTATGGCATACACGTTGACAACCCATTGCAGGCCGGCCAGATCGGCCCGCATAGCCAGTTGAAGAGTCGGCAGCGCGACGTTCACGATACTGATATCGATAGAAGCGAGAAATGTGCCTAGATAGGCAGCCGCGACTAAGGCGGAAAGGCGATATCTGTGCATGGCGATCCATTAGGTAGTCCGAAAGCAGTTCCTATGCTATATACTGACCGACCGTCGGTCAATAATAATCGCTCGCGATACCGTGAGCGTGGTCAAGACTGCAAACTCTTGTGCGCCAGAGGCGGCGGTCGATGCGGGTAGCCAGATGAGTGATTGAATCGGCGGCGCACCTGGATACGCACTAGTGTCACAGCCTGCGTCGAAACGTACCGCATCCCCGCCATCGTTTACACTCACTGCCACCATGATCGAAGCAACCGCGGAACGAACGCCATGTAGGATCTGCCGGAAGCGATGCAGGAGGGTGGGACACAGCCGGCACGTGGCAGCCTGGCCGTGCTCGTATCACGGCCTGCCAGCCCACTCGGGCGTGCACGGCGTCATCGACGACGCCATTGCAGCCCGGCAGAGGAATGCGAGCAAATCGCTCAAGACGTCGCCAGCGTGGCTGCGCCTGGTGGGTGGAACAGGAGAACCCTGGCTCGTCAGCCGTTACCGCCGATCATGCTGACAAGCATGTCGATGCTGGGAGCCCGCTCCAGGTCATCGACCAACGCCGCGATTTCTTCATGACGCGTGTGGAATCCCGCGCATGCTGACTGGCCGCAGCAGAGCCGGAACTTGTTGAGCAGCTCTTCGATCTCTAGCGGGTTTTCCGGCCAGCCCTTCCCATAGGCAGCGTCGATCGAGAAGCACTCCACCTGCTGCTCCGTGATACTGAGGCGGCATTGATCGAAACGCTCGAATTCCGGAACTTCCACCAGCTCGATGCGCTGCGCCAGCTCGACCACCATGGTTTCGCGTGCGGCATCTGCATGGAATTCACTGGGCGTGGCACTTCCGCGCAGCAAAGCGTTGGCAGTGACGTACTGCGCGCTGAATTGGGCATCGATTTGCGCCGTATCCGACGGTTGGTAGTGAGCACCGCACACCATGCGCATGGTCGGCGAGACTTCGAGGCGGATGTCGCATGCGTCGAGCCTCAGCCCCAGCATGTCGGATTTGGCGGCCAGCAGTGAGTCGGTCAACGCGAGCAGAATGCTGCAGTGGGGGTATGCCTTGAAGCATGTATCCGCTCGTCCCAGGAACCGCACTCCCAGGTCCGCCGTGAGAATGGACAGATCCGGCTCGCCAGGGGCATAGAGATTGAAGAACCCGTTTTCGCCAGCCAATATCCGGCGCGGCCCGGTCACGCCCGCCTGTGCCAGAATGGCCGCCTCGATGGCATGGCGCGCGACCAGCCCCTGTCCGAAGCGCACCGCCATCACCTTGTCCTGGTAGTGCTGGAATGTGCCGACGCCGTAATCGAACGCGAGTCCGATGGCGTCGACATAGCGCTCCGCAGGCAGGCGAAGCAGTCGCGCTGCGATGATCGCCCCCGAAAACAGGCCCAATACATTGGAGTCGAAACCCCGGTAGAAAAAGCCATTGCCCTGCGCGGCGAGATTGATTCGTTGGCCGATGTCCTGACCGATCGCCATCGCGGCCAGCATCTCGCGCCCGCTGGCCCCGGTCATCTCTGCCATCGCCAACGCAACCGGCAGGTCCGACGAGCTCGGGTGCCAGCCGGGAGAAACGACGTCGCAGTAGTCCAACGCGCGGGCGCGCACCGCATTGACGAACGCAGCTTGACCGGCAGCCAGCCGCAGGTCCGAGCCAAGTACGGTTGCCTCCGAGCAGCCACTGTAGCGTTGCGCGAATTCAATGGCCTGCTGCACACCAGCCGCATCGTAACCGGCTGCCAGGCATGCCAGATGATCCAGGAGACGCAGGCGCTGGAACGCCATCACGTCTTGCGGGATTTGCTCGACATCGGTCGAGAAGGCACTCTGCGCGAGTATCAGGATAGGGTCGACGGTTGTCATGTCAGGGTCCTTTCTAGGACAGGCGAAGGGAAAGCAACTGCAGGTTCGACGTGCGGTCCGTCGACAATCACGTGCAGGTGACCTTGAGAGCAGTGCTCGACCCGCGCACGCACGCCGTAGACCTGCGTGAGAAGCGAAGGCGTGATGACTTCCCCGGGAACACCGAACGCCAGGACGCGGCCCTCGTGCAGCACGGCGACGTAGTCGGCAAACCGCAGCGTGTGGTTGAGGTCGTGACTGGCCATCAGCACGCACAACCCGCGCTCACGAGTCAGCCACCGCAACAGCGCCAACAGTTCGAACTGCCGCTGCAAATCGAGCGCGCTGGTGGGTTCGTCCAGCAGCAGAATGCGGGGGTTCCGAATCAGCGCTTGCGCAATCGAAACCAACTGACGCTGGCCGCCGCTGAGCGTTTGCAGTTCGCATTGCGCGATACCTTCGATCCGCAGCTGTCGCAGAAGCACGGCCACTGCATCCAGTTCATCCGCGGCGATGCGCCAGCCACCCTGCTGCTTGCACGCGAGCAGCAGGGCTTCAAGCACGCGCAACGCAGCGCCAGCAAAAATGTCCTGCGGCACGAACGCCGGGCGATTGGAATGCTGAGACGGCCAGAACTCGACGGGACGACTGTCGACCTGGATCAAGCCCGGTCCGTCGAGATCCCCGGCGATTCGCCGCAGCAAAGTGGATTTCCCGGCGGCATTGGCGCCGAGCAGCGCGGTTAGGCTGCCGGGTGGCAAGGGGCCGATGCCCACCCGGTCAAGCACCCTCCGCCCATCAAGCGTGGCGCCAACGTTTTCGATGCGCAGCAGTTCCATCAACGCATTCCTTTGCGCACGATCAGTACAAAAAACAAGGGCACGCCGACCAGCGAGGTGACGATGCCGATCGGCAACGTCTGCCCAGCAAGAACCACCTTGCTTGCCACCGAAGCCGCCGACAGCAACGTCGCCCCGCACAGCGCCGCGGCCGGCAGCAGGAACCGCTGGTCCTCTCCGACCAGCATGCGCGCAATATGAGGCCCGATCAGCCCGACGAAGCCGATAGCACCGACGAAGGAAACGCAGACGGACGCCAGGAGGCTGCTCAGCACGATGGTCCGCAACCGGAGTTTCGCTACCGGGACGCCCAGCGCGCCGGCACGGGCGTCCCCCAGGCGCAGCGCCGTCAAGGCCCACGCATTGCGCATGAACGCGACGAGTACCAGCAGCAAGGCGCCCGCCATGATGGCCAGCTGGATGCCGTTGGTACGGGTCAGGCTTCCCATGCTCCAGAACACCACAGCGGCCAGAGCCTGGTCCGGAGCCATATATTGCAGCCCCTGAAGCAACGCCGTGAACGCAAAGACAAGCGTGGTCCCCAAGAGGACGATCAACTCACTGCTCATGCCGCGCCATCGCGTCACGCGGTCGATGAGCAGAACCGCGCCCATGGCCATCACAAAGGCATTGACCGGAATGATGTACGGAACCAGTGCGGCGGGAAGGACGCTGACGCCCAGCACCAGGCCGAGTGCGGCACCGAAGCTGGCCGCGGCTGACACCCCGAGCGTGAACGGGCTCGCCAGAGGATTGTTCAGCACGGTCTGCATCTCCACGCCGGCGACAGACAGGCTGGCGCCCACCACCAGGGCGGTCAGCGCCGCCGGAATGCGGATGTCATGCAGCACCACCCGTACTACCTGGGAGGCACGCGGGTTCCAGAGCGAGGAGAACACCTTGTTCATCGGGTAATGCGCTGGCCCTACCGACAGATCGGCAAAGCTGCACAGCAGCGCCAGCAGGCCCAGCATGGCAAGCCACCGCAGGCGTCGCTGGACTGAGCCGGCGTACAACTGCCACATGCCGGATTGTTGAGACCCTTGGGCATGCTTACCCGCATGCGCCCCACTCGCCGACCAGGACGACGACTGCCTGCCTTCAGGCTTGGCAACTGCTACTTGAATGCGCGCCATGTCACCACCGATAGGAGAGCGTTGCGTTGATCACCCGGTCCTGACCGATGAAGCAGTACATCTCCGAGGTGCAACTGGCCACGTAGGACTTGTTGGTGAGATTGCTCACGTTGAGCGAGAGCGTCGCATCATGTCCGATGAGGTATCCAAGATCGTAGCTGGCAGCCAGATCAATCAGCGTTGCCGACGGCACCTTGAACGTGTTGCGCGGGTTGCCCCAGGTCGAACCAAGATACCGCGCGCCGCCACCTAGGCGCAGCCCGGCGAGCGCGCCCCTGAAACTGTAGTCCAGCCAGGCACTGGCAGAGTGGCGCGGTGTTCCGGCGGGTGATTTGCCTTGGTAGAGCGAATCGCTGACCAGGCTGCTGTCCAGGTAGGTGTAGCTGGCGATAAGATTCAGGTCGCGCGTCAACCTGGTAACCGCCTGCAGGTCCAGCCCGCGCGAACGCAACTCGCCAGCCTGCGTCCAGTAACCCAGGTGCAGTACGTCGCTCGACTTCACGTTGGTCTGGTTGGTCTGGAATAGCGCGACGGTCAGCATGGTGGTGCCGCCTGGAGGCTGGTACTTCACCCCCACTTCCGTTTGCCTCGCCTCCACCGGAACGAAAGCGCGCCCCTTGAAATCGGCACCCAGTTGCGGATCAAATGAAGTGGCGTAGCTGACGTAAGGCGCAAGGCCACTGTCGAAGACATAGCCGAGCCCGACACGTCCCGTCCACTTGCTGTCTTCTTGCCGGCGGGACTTCCAGACGGGCGAGTAGCTCCGCGAGGTGTCGTCGGTGCGGGAGCGGTCATAGCGGCCGCTGAGCGTCAGCCGCCAGCGTCCGTAGACAATCTGATCCTGTGCGTATACGCCCACGCGCTGGAAATCCTGGCGCACGTTGTATGGCCAGTTGACGCGACTGTCAGTGAAATCCGGTGTCGCGTGGGGCCGATAGTTCACGGGGTCGTACGGGTCAAACAGTACCGGAGCCATCCGATACGAGTCGCTTTGCAGCCGCCCCGTCGCATAGTCCCCCCCCACGAGCAACCGATGGATGGTGGCTCCCAGGGAGACCTCACCGGCCAGGTTGTTGTCGAGTTGAAACGTGTGAGAGCTGGCCGGGGCGAGGCCATAGGTGCCCTCCAACGAGAGGTGGCCGCCCCGGTCCTGGTAGCCGTAGATCGACGTGCGCCGAATGTCCGAGTTGATGTACATGTAGCGCATGTTGCTGTTGAACGCCCAGCCGTTGCCAAGCCGATACGTAAGCAGTGAACTGATCGAGTCCTGCTTGCGTGACGACCCTTCGAAGTCCATATCGGTATAGTTGCGATTCCGCATCACCCCCGGATACCGGCTGCCGTTCAGCCCAAGCGCGGCCGCAGGCAGGCTGTTGTAATTCGGTATGTCCGGCTCCCACGAATGCGTCGCCAGGATCGTCCACGAAAACCGCTCATCGGGGCGCCAGGTCAGCGCAGGTGCGAGGTAGATGCGCTTGTGGCGCACGTCTTCGACCTGCCCGTGCTCATCCAGGCCCGTCGCGGTGAAGCGGTACAAGAACGTGCCGTTGGCGTTCAGGGGGCCCGTGCTGTCGACGCCAATCTGCAGGCGTCTGAAGCTGCCCGCTTGCATCATGATTTCGTGCGCGAATTCACGCTGCGGCCGCCGGCTGACCTGATTGATCACGCCACCGCCGCTCCCCTGTCCATACAGCGCGGATGACGGCCCGCGCAGCACTTCCACACGCTCCAGCGTGTACGGATCGATCTGCGGCGTCCAGGTCGACGTATTGCTGATCACGCGCAGCCCGTCCAGGTAGTAGTCAGCATCGATGCCACGGATGCGCGTGAGGTCCAGTTGCGCTCCAAAGCCGCCGTAGCTTTCGCTATTGACGCCGGCGGCATAGCGCAGCGCCTGGCTCGTGGTGGTCGGCTGTTGCGCCTCCATCTGCCGGCGGGTGACCACGGAGACCGACTGCGGCGTTTCCAGTACGGATGTACGCACCTTGGTCCCCACAGTGGCCGCCTCAGCCACATAGCCCCGCTCCGGCCCATTGTCTGCGCCGGGCTGCCGGCCGGTGACAGTAACGGTCGGCAGTGCAGGGGGATCCTCCTCTTGAATACGGGTAGTCGATGGATTGCTTCCTGCGTCCTCCCGCGCCCACGCGCCGGAAACGCCAGCGCAAGTTGCCAGCATCAGCGAGAGCGCGAAACGGCGGTGCGAAGACGAGTAGCGGGACCGAGCCCCCCCATCCGGTCGGCGGAGCCTGGTTCGAAAATGGCGTTGCATGTTTGTCCGTGCTGTCTCGAGTCAAAGGGTCGTTCGCCATGGGCGCCGGGTTGAGAGCGCATGCGCACCGCTGCAACCGACGGCCTTGACGAAAGACCTTCTGACAGGCGCGCGCCGGGAACGGGTGTACTTGCCATCCGGATAACCGTAACGGGAAGGAAGCGGCTCAAAGGTATATTGACCGACCGACGGTCGCAGTTAATAATAACCATTTTCATTTGCAAGTCAAGCAATGATGCACCACGCCGCGAGCAATAATTTGAGCCTCAATTGAAATTGACCGACCGACGGTCATATGTTAATAATTCTCACTCATAAAACAAACACAGAGGTGCGGAATGACATCTGGACGGATCATCGGCCTACTGACCGAAATAGGGCTGCAGCCCGAACTACTTCGAACAGCGGCGAGTGACTGGCAACTGCGAGCAGACCTCGGGTTGAGCTCGGCGGAAACGTTCGAGCTGCAACGGATGCTGGAGCAGTTGGGGTGCGTCGGCTTTTCGCTTTGGGGGACCCACGATCACTCGCTGCAGGAGCTGGAGCAACTGATCGACTCGGCACCTGCACTTGCCCGGCCGTCTGCCGTTGCCGCGGGCGACACGGCGAGAGGCGCTTGATGAACGGCCACCCTGCCCTCCTGAACCAGCGGCTGGCGGCCGCCCTGCAAACCGGCGAAGACGCTCCCGCACTGGTTGCCGCCGGCACTGTGATCTCATACCGGCAGTTGATGGCGCAGGTCGCCGCTACCGCGGCACGGCTTCGCACTGCAGAGATCGGCAAAGGCGACCGCGTCGCGTTCCAGTTGCCCAATTGCGCCGACGCCGTCGTGTTGATGCTTGCGGCGCTGATGACGGGAGCCGTCCCCGTTCCCATGCTCCCCGCATACCGGGAGCGGGAACTTCGACACGTACTCAAGGCGACGCGTCCCTGCGTCATTGCGTTGACCAAAGGCAATCGGCGCTTCAGCGCGGCACGCGTCGTGACCGACTTTCTCCGCGACGAGAACCTTGATGTCGCGCTTCGGCTGCTCGACGGTTCGCCGGGCGATGAACATGCGGGCTGGCGCGACCTTGGCCTCTTCTGCTCCGCGCCCGCCGACGCGACAGCGGTCAGCGAATGCGCCGCTGCCGAAATGCTTGCCGAGGATACGGCGATGATGCTGCTATCCAGCGGCACGACGGGCTTGCCGAAAGCCATCGCGAGGCTGAACGGCGGCTACAGCTACATGATCGCGGAAGCCTGTCGGGTATTTGAGCTCAGCCGCCAGTCCGTCTACCTCGCGGTCATGCCGATCTCGCACGGCTTTGTCATCAACTGTCCCGGCATGCTCGGCACCCTGAGCTGCGGCGGAACCGTCGTCCTGGCATCCGATACGTCGGCTCAAACGGCCCTGGAGCTCATCAGCGCACACGGGGTAACTCACACCACGCTCGTTCCGGCATTGCTGACGCAATGGCTCGAGCAAATCGACGACCTGCCCGCCAGGCTCGGCACATTGCAACACGTCCAGGTGGGTGGGTCGCGCCTGTCCCCGAACCTCGCCGCTCGCGCCGAATCGAAATTGGGCATCCGCATTCAGCAGTGCTACGGGATGAGCGAAGGGCTGCTTTGCTTCACCCGCAGTACCGACACCGATGCAGTCCGCTTCCATTCGCAGGGGCGTCCGCTGTCCGAGCAGGACCAGGTGCTGATCGTCGATGAAAGCGGTACGCCAGTGCCCTGCGGCGCATCCGGCGAGTTGATCACCCGCGGTCCGTACACGATCAAGACTTATTACAACGACCCTCTAGCCTCTTCGCGCGCCTTTACACCGGACGGGTACTACCGCACCGGCGACCTAGCCCATCTCGATGCCGATGGCAACGTCTATATCGACGGGCGCGTGACCGACTCCATCAACCGCGGCGGCGAGAAATTCAGCCCCGAGGAACTCGAAGAATTGAGCAAGGGGCACGCCCGGCTCAAGGACGCTGCCTGTGTCGGCATGGCCGACCCGCGCTTCGGCGAAGTGGCCTGCCTGTTCGCCGTCGCGCATGAAGGCGAACCGTTGTTGCTGTCGGATATCCGCCAGCATTTGGAGACGGCTGGCGTCGCGTCGTTCAAGCTGCCGGAGAAGCTCGTTCTGGTCGACGAGATACCCCGCAAGGGCATTGGGAAGATCGATCGCGCATTGCTCCGGGCAAGGGTTCGCGACGATGCCGAAGGTGCCGGACAGGCATCAAAGGCGGCACTGCTATGAGACACCTGCAAACCCAAGCCGAAGGAGCCGTGAGATTCAGCCTTGCGGGCGCAGCGCCGGTGCGGCACCAACTGGTGATCTTTCCGCATGCCGGCGGCAGTACGGAATTCTACCGCCCATGGCGCGACCACCTGCCGGCGGATGTCGAGCTGATCGTCCTGCAGTATCCACAACTTGGCGCAGGCACCGCCTCGGCCTGGGACGATCCCGTCGCCGCGGTCCGTCGTTGTACGCGAGGGCTGGCCAATCTTCTGGGCGTCGCGCCCATCACCGTCTTCGGCCACAGCATGGGCGCGCTGCTGGCCCTGCATGTCGCCCAGGCCCTGGCGCCGTTGCGATTTCGAATCGAACAGCTCGTCCTGTCGTCGCAGATGACGCCGGCCGCCCTGCAGACCGAGCTTCGAACGGAGCAGGACATCGATCGCCTCGCGCAACAGGCGCTGGGGCTCGGCGAAGTGGACGGGTTGAGCCGGATCGGGGAAGACGCGCAACGCCTGCTGGTTTCCTTCATTCGCCAGGATCTCGCGCTGTTGCAACGGCTGGCGCCGCTACCCGTCGGCGAATTGCCGGCAACCCGCATATTCGGCGGCGACGAAGACCCGCTGGTCGACCGACCCAAGCTCGCCGAATGGTCTGCATTCCTATCGCAACACCTGACACCAGAGGTATTTCCCGGAGGCCACTTCTATCTTCGTGACCAGGTACCGGCCGTGGTGGACGCCCTCCTGAGGTCCCATCGTTCGGCACTCGCCTCATAAACACTCAACTCAAATGCGCAGTGGGAGACTCATCTTGGATTTTGAACTGTTCAATGCTCAGCCAGCAGCCCCCGCATTCGGAAAAGCGCTGGAGCTGTTCCCTCAACTGAAGGCCTATCGCGATTCGCTGGGCAATACCCCGCTGGTAGAGGTCCCGGGGCCGACGAACGGCGCTCGCGTGTACGCCAAGCTGGAGTCCAAGAATCCGTCCGGCTCCATCAAAGATCGCGTGGCGTTCGGCCTCTTCTGCGACGCGATCAACGCCCACGACTTCAGCAGCGGCCCGCTGAAGCTGCTCGATTCCTCAGGCGGCAACATGGCCAAAGCCCTGGCTCACCTGGGCAACCTGTGCGGACTGCCGGTACACGTGGTGATTCCGGATTCTGCTTCGGACGAGCTGCTGCAATCGCTGAACGACAACAAAGCAATCGTCACGAAGGTGGATCGCAGCCACTTTCTGCTCGGCATCATCGCCCGGAGCCAGCAGATCGCTCGCGAAGAACCGGGCTGGACGCTGCTGTCTCAACACTTGAATCTGGTGAACACGGCGGTGCACCAGCACCACACCGGCACGGAGATTTGCCGCCAGCTCGACGGCCGTCGCGCCGATGCCTGGGTCGCAGCCGTCGGCACCGGCGGCACGCTCGCCGGTGTCTACGCGGCGCTGGCGCAGCAGAATCCCGATGTGCGCGTGGTCGGGTGTACGCCCGACGAAATGCCCTTCGGCACCATGGCGCCGCCAAATGGCAGCGCCCGCTTCGCCGGCGCCGGCGGCTTGGGCTACGGATTCCGCCAGCCGTTCGTTTCGCTGATTCCTTTCGCCGTGCCATTCCAGACGGTCACGCATGCCGAGTCGCTCAAGGCGATGTACCGGTTCCTCGAGGAAACGGGCATCCCGATCGGAGGCTCGGCCGCCGCCAACTGGATCGTCGCGTGCAACGTCGCCGCCGAACTCGGACGCAACGCCACCGTCGTGACCGTATTCGCCGATGCCGGCAGCGACGCCGACCGCGAGCGCGGCCGCCAGCTGATGGAAAGTGACAAGAATCCTATCGGGAACCCCAACTATGCCAATGCGTGAACAAATGCCTGAACTCGACATGATGTCCAGCCTCGTCGCTCTCGCCAATCTGGCAAGAGCGCAACTGGGCCAGCCCGACGGAATCGAAACGGCGCGGCAGGCCGTTGCCGAGCGGATCGGCCATGACCACATGGTCATCATCCCGGCGGTCGAACTGTGCGAAATCAAATTCAAGGCCCAGGCCGACGACCGGCCCAGCGTGGGCGACGTCAACTCGCACAACGACCGTTGGGTCGGCGACGACGGCGATGAACTGGGAACCATCTGCGGCGAAGGCTGGAAGATCTCGCGCCTGGACGACGACGTCGTTTCTTACTATCGGGAAACGGCGGAGACGAAGTTCGGCAGGATCGAGACCGCGGGCATCTGGAATTCGTCCGCGATCTGGCAAGGCCGGTGGCAATCGCTGTTTGCCACCGGCGTCAGCGGCGAAGTGGCCGGCATGTTCGGAGTCCGGCAGTTGTATCAGGAAGTCCCTCGCCTGCGCTATCGGTCCTTTGTGCTGCTGATTCCCATCAACGCCGCCGACGCCGCCCTGCAACAGCGCATCCGTCGCGGATACATGACCGACTGAATTGGGGATTCCATGCACATCCAGCCCTCTGATCGGGACATCGCCGTAATCGGCATGGCTTGCCGGTTCCCAGGCGCAAGCGATCCCGACGAGTATTGGCACAACCTCGTCAACGGCGTCGAATCGGTGATGGAACTCGGCGATGCGCCGAGCGACCGGCAAACCCTCCCATTCGCCGCGCCGCTGACGGGCGACGTGCTGGCATTCGATGCCGCCTTCTTTGGGGTCGGCCATCGGGATGCCGCATTGATGGACCCGCAGCACCGCCTGTTTCTCGAATGTGCGTGGCACGCGCTGGAGCAAAGCGGAATTCTCCCCGGGCGCTTGCCGGATACCGGCCTGTTCGCGGGGGGGAGCAGTTCGGCGTATCTAGCGCACCTGCAGCAATCGGAACTGATGGAGAAATTCCAGCCGTCCGCTTTCGAGCTGCAGATCACCAACGACAAGGACTATCTGGTCAGCCG
The DNA here is from genome assembly GCF_001522845.1 of Burkholderia sp. BDU5. NCBI lineage: Bacteria > Pseudomonadati > Pseudomonadota > Betaproteobacteria > Burkholderiales > Burkholderiaceae > Burkholderia > Burkholderia sp. BDU5. The sequence goes on from NZ_LOWC01000079.1 coordinate 14,172, forward strand.
CACAGCGTGGCATCTGGGCATCGAGGGGCCGGTGCTCGGCGTGCAGGCCGCCTGCGCCACGTCCCTCGTCGCCGTCGCCGAGGCCGTGGAGGCGCTGCGGGCGGGCCGTTGCCGCACCGCGCTGGCCGGCGGATGTACGGTTCGCTTTCCCCAGCGGGTTCCGTACCAGGCCCAGCAGGGCATGGTCTACTCCCGCAATGGTCATTGCATGCCGTTCTCCAGCAACGCGAGCGGCACGGTGTTCGGCAGTGGCGTGGCTGTCGTCGTGCTGAAGCCGCTGCGGTTGGCGCTGGTCGACGGCGATCGCGTGCTGGCGGTGATCAAGGGCTGCGCCGTAAACAACGACGGAGCTCGCAAGGTGGGTTTCACCACCACCAGTGTCGACGGGCAACGCCGGCTGATCAGCCAGGCCATGAAGGATGCCAACCTCGCGCCTTCGGCCATGCGGGCCATGGAAGCTCACGGCACCGGCACGATTGCCGGCGATCCGATCGAGTTCGACGCGCTGAACGAATTGTTCGCGACCGGCGACGTCGCCCCCCGCCATTGTGCGTTGGGCGCCGTCAAGGCCAACGTCGGGCACCTCGAGACGTGCGCCGGGATGGCTGGCCTGATCAAGGCCGTGCTTCAGATTCAGCACGGCTGGATAGCGCCGCAGATTCATATCGACGAGGTCAACCCGTCCATTGCGCTGGATGGCAGCCCGTTCTACTTTCCAACGTCCGCCGAGCGTTGGGAGTCGACGGATCCGCGAACCGCGATTGGCGTCAGCGCATTCGGCATCGGGGGAACCAATACGCACGTCTTGCTCGCCCGTCCGCCCCTGGACGCCGACGAGCGGCCTCCGGCTCCGGCTATCTACCCGTCGGCCGTTCCGGTGTCCGGGCAAAGCGAGGCCGCGTGCCATCGACTGATTCAGACCTACCGCTCGGATCTCTCGGCATTGCCTATCGATACGCTGGCGTGGAGCGCCCAAACGACGCGGCGGCCGCTCAGATATCGCGCGACCTTGCTAGCCGGCAAGGACGGAATGCTTCAGGTGGGCGAAGAGGTGCGCGACAGCGGGCGCCGCGCGCCGCATGTCGTGTTCCAGTTCCCCGGTCAAGGCAGCCAGTTCCTCGGCATGGCGACGGGCCTCGCACAGTCCAATGCCCGCTTCGCCACCGTTCTGCGTGAACTAGTCGGCCTGCTTCGCGACAACGCAAACGTCGACGTCTCCTTCCTGCTGCATGGCAGCGGCAGCGCCAGACTCACCGACACCGCGACGGCTCAGCCGGCTCTGGTGGCCGTCCAGATCGCGATGGCGCGTTTTCTCATGCAGCATGGCATCGTGCCCGACGCAGTCGTCGGGCATAGCCTCGGAGAAATCGCGGGAGCGTGCATTGCAGGCGTATTGACTGACGAACATGCGCTCCTGTTCGCTGCCCGCCGAGGCCGGTTGATGTCCGCCCTGCCTCCGGGCTCGATGCTGGCGGTATCCATGAGCGAGGAAGCCTGCCAGGACTGGCTTGCGGAGGATGTGTCACTCGCCGCCGTCAATGGCAAGGAATCGTGCGTGCTCTCTGGCACGGCGGCGGCGATTCAACGCGTGCAGGCATCGTTGTCGAAGCGCGGGATTCGCTGCCGTGCGTTGTCGGTATCCCACGCGTTCCACTCTTCGATGATGGACCCTGCTCTGGCCGAACTGGTACTGGCGGCGCCGGCCCCATCGACGGACGCTGCCGGGATCCGGTTCCATTCGACCTTGCTGGGTTCCGAACTTGCATCAATGGCGCAGCTGGACCGGGACTATTGGGCGCGGCACGCCCGCGAGCCAGTGCGGTTCGTGGACGCGATCCAGTCGATACCGGCCCGGGAAGGAACGGTATTCGTCGAGGTCGGGCCCGGCACCACGCTGACCGCACTGACGATGGCGTTGCGCGGGAAAGACATCGCCGTCCGCACGATGCGCGCCGAACGCGACGAATCCCAAGAGCACGAAATCTGGCACGGGGCGCTGCAAAAACTATGGACGGCAGGCGTGGACCTGGACTGGCGCCCGTCATGGGACAACGCCGGCACGGTCGCGCCCTTGCCTCACTATCCGTTCGACAGGACACGTCATGGCATCGCCGCGGATGCGGATGCGGCCGGAAACCCGCCGCCCGAGGCGCCCGTCCGCCGTCTGGCGTCGCGCGAGTATGAAACGCTCGACGCCGCAGCCGCAGCCCTTTGGGAGAAAGCCACCGGAGTGGCGCCGTCGGACCCGCATCGGCAGTTCAGCGACGATGGCGGCGATTCGCTGTCGGTCATCAAACTGGTCGCACTTGCCGACTCCGAGCTCGGGGTCATGGTGAGCGTGCCGGACTTCATGCGCGCCCCGACACCAACAGGCTTACGCGCCTGCCTGGTGGAAGCGGGTGCCGCCAAAGCTATTCGCACACATCGTTAAGGAAAAAAGTACGCTTGACTATGGCCATCATCAATCATCCCCGCTACGGCAAATACGAAGTCGAAACCATCGTCGTGGACGACCAGAGTTCCTTCACCATCGCATGCTCGCCGCGCCGGCACGCGCTGCCGAGCAACGGCGGAATCCGCTGGCATCGATATGACTCGCTGAGCAAGCAAAAGGACGAGGCAGTCATGCTGGCCCATGCGATGGACCTGAAGCACGGCCTATACCGCACGGGCTTCAGCGGCGGAAAGATCGTCGTCAACAGCAACGCCGCGCCCGACGACGCGCCGCACGTGTTCGACGCAATCGGCGAGACGCTCAACCGGTATGCCGGCTCGATGTACACCGGATGCGACATCAACACCAGCAGTACCCACATGGCCTATCTCCGGAAGTCGACGCAGTGGATTCTGGACGCCATGGACAGCCCCCAGATCAATACCTCGATCGCCACGGGCTACGGAGTCTGGAGTGCGTTGCTGGCCGTGCTGCAGTTCACGCACCGGAGCAGCGACGCGCCGCTGGTGGCAATTCACGGCATGGGCAAGGTGGGCCGGGAGGTGGCCCGGCAATGCCTCGAACGCGACTACGAGGTGGTCGGATTCGACGTTCGGCCAAGTCCGGAGATCCCCACCGGCGTGCGCATGCTGAGCGAGGACGAGTTCTGGTCATGCGCATCCGACGTACTATGCGTCGCCTCCCTCTCCGGGATTCTCGACATGAAGACCGTCGATCGCATTCGCACTCGCTGGGTGGTCAGCAGTTCGAACTCCCCGTTCGAGAGCCCGGAAGCGGAAGCGAAGCTGATCGGCAGGGGCATCGGGTATCTCCCCGATTACGTCAGCAATGCCGGCGCTGTGATCTGCGACAGCGTCGAACGGTCGTTCCCGGATGTCTTCCGCATCATGACGCAAAATCAGGCGAACGAATACACCGGGGTGCTGATCGGCGCCAAGACGGAAGAGTTGCTCAAGCGCTCGCATCTGCTGGGTTGCAACATTCCCACGCTGCTTTCGCACGCCCACTAGTCGGTATGGCTCCCGTGAGAAAGGGGCTGGCCTGCTGCGAGGAATCAAACGCGGGTTAGCATCGCTGCCAGAGCCGCACGGTGTGGACGGGGCCACACCCGGCGATTTCCACCGCGGAGGCCAGCATGGAAGACGGTAGCACGCTGTACGTCGGTCTCGACGTCCATAAGGACTCGATCACCATCGCCTATGCGCTCGGCGCGGGCGAGGTCGAACTACTTGGCAAGATCGGCACGACCAAAACGGATATCGATCGGCTGTGCAAGCGCCTACAGTCAAAGGCGCGATGCATCCGCATTGTCTACGAGGCGGGTCCGTGCGGTTAAGCAAAAGAACATCGCGGTCGTCGCGGTCGCCCGCGAACTCAGCGGCTTCATCCGGGACGTCAGCCGGCTCGCGATGTCGTTCGCCGTCCGGCCCGATGTACGCAGGGCGTAACACGACACCTGAGCAACGCTTGAATCACCCTAACCACTCGAGAAGGCGTTTCCTGAAGGCGGCGTAGCCCGGCACACGAGCAACCCGCGACGCGGCTACGCAACGGATCTGATTCGACTTGCGGCACTAGATAGCGGCAGACTCATTGGGCGGACCTCTGTAATGCGGCAGCCAATCCGCGGATATCAGCGCGATCCACCGTCGAGATTTACTGCTGCGCCGCCCTCAGGAAATTCGAACAACATGCATTTGAAAACCGAAAAAACGATCCCGATTGACAGCGGGAGTCATATCAGCCGCCTCGGCGCCCGCGTCCAGACGATAGGAGCCTGCCTGGTCCGCGTTCGCTGCAAGCGGCACCGAGAGAAAGTGCCGCGTCCGGCGCAGCCCTGCCGTACAGCCGTGCAATCGAGCGGCTGCGCCCGGACGCGGCCCATTCGTCGCGAGATGAAAATTTGACTGACATTTCCCGGCCGCGCCGCGCGCTGCTGCACGGTATGCTCGCCACGGCGTGGCTGGTATCCCTGCCTTCGGCGCGGGCTGTCTCCGCCGAAGCGACGGTGATCAAGGACGTCGCAGGCCGCGCCGTACCGCTGCGTCGCCCGGCGCGCCGCCTGTTGCTGGGTGACGGCGCCTTAGCCTATGTCCTGCCCTTGCTGCGTTCGAACGCGCCTTTCCACGACGTGGTCGGCTGGGGGGAGAACTTCCGCGCCGCCGATCTCGACAGCTATCGCGCGTATCAGCGGCGCTTTCCTGAAATCGGCAACATTCCCACGTTTCCGGGCGCGACGTCGGACGCGCTGAGCGCAGAACGGCTCATCTCGCTGGAGCCCGACGTGGTGCTGCTGAACCTGAGCTCACGCTCGGCCGCCGAATCGTCGGGGCTGGAATCGCATCTGGAGCGAGTCGGCATTCCGGTCATCTACCTGGATTTCCGCACGCCTATGTCTGCCAACGCGACGCGCAGCGTAGAGATCATGGGCGAGTTGCTGGGGTGCCAGGCGCGCGCAAGCAGCTTCCTGGCATTCCGCGACACGCAGACACGGCGTGTGACAGAGACCTTGCAAAAGGTCGCATCGCGGCCGCTGCTCATGCTCGAGCGTGCCGCCGGCCTCTATGACGACTGCTGCCTGAGCTACGGCCATGGCAACTTCGGCATATTGGTCAGCGCCGCGGGCGGCGACAACCTCGGCGACCGATTTCTGCAAGGGGACTTTGGAACACTGCATCCGGAGCAGGTCATCGCATCCGACCCGGACGTCGTGATTGTCACAGGAGCCAACTGGTCGCTGTATTCGCCGGCAGGCGATTGGGTCAATCTCGGGCCGGGCGCCGACCTCGCCGAAGGGCGGGCTCGTCTTCAACGACTGATGGCAAGGCCCGGGTACCGGGCCTTGCGCGCAGTCAGAAGTGGGCGCGTGTATGCGATCTGGCATCCGTTCTACGACAACCCGTATTACTTCATCGCGCTGCAGCGCCTGGCCAAATGGCTGCACCCGGAGCCCTTTGCGGACCTGGATCCCGAAGCCACGTTTCGCGAGCTGCACGAGCGATTTCTGCCGGTTCCCTATCAACCCGGGTACTGGGTCAGCCTGAGCGCGGCGCGGCTCCGGACCGAGCGCGCTTAAGACCCGCTGCGCTGCCGGTCGCATCAACGAATCATCACCATCACGCAAGCTCTAGCTATCAGGAGAATACGATGCATCCCATCAAATCCGGTTCGAATTTCGACGTGCTGGTCGTAGGCGGAGGCATTCTCGGTCTCGCAAGCGCCTACTATGCGACGGCCAAGGGCCTGGATACGCTGATCATCGATCAGTTCGGTGTCCGCAATGACGTCAATAGCTCCAAGGGCATCGAGCGGATGTTCCGCCTGATGCAGGACAACAAGTCGGAAGCGCGTCTGGCCGAAACGTCCCTCGCCCTCTGGATGGAACTCCAGCACGCAACGGGCGCGCAACTGCTTGCGGTGAACGATCTCATTTTCTTTGGACATCGGGATGCGCCGATGACGACCGAAGGCAACATCATGCAGGTCCGGGCGACCATGGACGGCATGGGAATGCCGTATGCGTACCTGGACTCTCCCGATGCGATCCACCGGCGGTTCCCGGTATTCAATCGGGCGGCCCTGCCTGACGATTATGCGGGGCTTGTCCAGGCCGCGAGCGCCTCTATCAATGTCCAGGCGGCCGCGAAGACGTTCTTTCTGGCGGCGAAGCAGACAGGCCACCTGCACGTGCTGGACAAGCATGCCGTGGTCGGCATCGACCATCATCCGGCGGCCGCGGGCCGCGGCTACATGCTGCACACCGAGAGCGACGGCGAGTCGCTCTCGGTCCACGGACAACATCTGATAGCATGTCCGGGCGTATGGACCGACTCGGTGCTGAAGAGCTTCGGCCTGCAGCAAACGCCGCGCTGGAAGATCTGGCAGATGAACTACGCGTACTGGGAACTCAAGAAACGCAGTCCCCAGGTACCGATCTGGTTCGAGTTCGGGAACATCGATGCGAGCGACCATGGCACGTTCTACGGCTTCCCTCCGCTGGATTTCTCGCCGACCATGAGCAACATGGTGAAGATGAGCGCGGACTACACCTACGATGTCTTCGACTCGCCCGCGGCAATCCGGCCTGGCGTGAACGAGCGCCTGCTGGATGAGCTCACCGGTCATCTCGGCCGGCTCATCGATCCCGGTGTCATCGATGCCGGCCGCTACCATCACGCCGGCACATGCCTCTATTCCATGAGTCCGGACGGCAAGCTCGTCATCGGTCGAATCCCGACGGAACCGTCCACCGACGCGTTCTATCCACGCGCTTCAATGTGCGTCATGGAGTCTGGGCGCGCATTCAAATACGCTCCGTTGTTCGGGCGCGTGCTGGTCGAACTGGCAGTCGAAGGTCAATCCCGCTACCAAGCGGACCTCGATGTTTTTTCGCCCGTCCGCGAAGGACTGTTCGACGTGGCGCGTCCTTGACGCGAAAAGCCTGTCTGTACGGTCACTCCCGCGCAGACAGAAGTGACCGTCCGCGCGACTCTTGTTTTGTCGCTCGGGCGGTCGACTGAAGTTGACCCGGTTTCTTGGACACCTATCCTGTGGAACAGGAGGAGCCCGTCATGGGAAAGCACCACAACCCCTACGCGCCGGAATTTCTGGCGCAGATGGTCGAGTTGGTCAAGGCTGGCCGTGCGCCCGAGGAGCTTGCGCGGGAGTTCGAACCCACGGCGCAAACGATCCATAACTGGGTGGCGCAAGCCGATCGCGACGGCGGCAAGCGACATGACGGCCTGACGACGGCCAAGCGTGAGCATGAGATCCTCTCAAAATCCGCGCCGCGTTCCCCGGAATTCCTCGATGAGCCTTTTTTTGCCTGCCCGCCGCCCGGCCGGGCGGCCGGATAGGCATTACCGATTCCGACCATTGAAACAAGCAATTTCACAGAAACGGGCCACATCGCCATACTGGCGCTTCCTGATCACACACCGACCCAAGAGGAAGCGCAAATGCCGATCATCAACAGCCAGATCAAACCGTTCAAGGCCACCGCATACCATAACGGCGACTTCGTGCAAGTCAGCGACGAAACCCTGAAGGGCAAGTGGTCCGTCGTCGTGTTCTATCCGGCCGACTTCACGTTCGTGTGCCCGACCGAGCTCGGCGATCTGGCCGACCGCTACGCCGACTTCCAGAAGCTCGGCGTCGAAATCTACGCGGTGTCGACCGACACGCACTTCACGCACAAGGCATGGCACGACACGTCGGACACGATCTCGAAGATCAAGTATCCGATGATCGGCGATCCGACGCTCGCGATCTCGCGCAACTTCGACGTGCTGATCGAAGAAGAAGGCCTCGCACTGCGCGGCACGTTCGTGATCAACCCGGAAGGCGAGATCAAGCTGTGCGAGATCCACGACAACGGCATCGGCCGCGATGCAGGCGAACTGCTGCGCAAGGTCCAGGCCGCGCAATACATCGCCGCGCATCCGGGCGAAGTGTGCCCCGCCAAGTGGACGCCGGGCGCCGACACGCTCACGCCGTCGCTCGACCTGATCGGCAAGATCTAACTCCGCACGGCGGCATTGCCGCCGTGCGCGCCACGCGGGCCGCGTCCGTCGCGGCCCGCTCACCGCACCGCACCGCATCGTACGAGAGCGGCGAGCGCGGTCCACTCTCGTTACGGAATCCGAATCGCCATGCTCGACACCAATCTCAAGACTCAGTTGAAATCGTACCTCGAACGAATCACCCGCCCGGTCGAGCTCGTCGCGTCACTCGACAACGGCGACAAGTCGCGCGAGCTGCACGCGCTGCTCGACGAGATCGCGTCGCTGTCGCCGCAAGTCACCGTGGTCGAGCGCCGCGACGACGCCGAGCGCAAGCCGTCGTTCTCGGTCGGCGAACGGGGCAAGGCGGCCGGCATTCGTTTCGCCGGCATTCCGATGGGCCATGAATTCACGTCGCTCGTGCTCGCACTGCTGCAAGCGGGCGGTCATCCGCTCAAGCTCGACGACGCGGTGATCGAGCAGATCCGCCAGCTCGACGGCGACTACGCATTCGAGACGTACATTTCGCTGACCTGCCAGAACTGCCCGGAAGTCGTACAGGCGCTCAATGTGATGGCGCTCGTCAACCCGCGCATCCGTCACGTGATGATCGACGGCGCGCTGTTCCAGGACGAGGTCGAAGCGCGCCGGATCATGGCCGTGCCGACGCTCTTTCTGAACGGCGAAACCTTCGGCCAGGGCCGCAGCAGCGTGAAGGAAATCCTCGCGAAGCTCGATGCCGGCGCGAGCCGGCGCGCGGCGGAGGCGCTCGCGGCGAAGCCTGTGTTCGACATGCTGATCGTCGGCGGCGGCCCCGCGGGCGCGGCGGCTGCGATCTACGCGGCGCGCAAGGGCATTGCGACGGGCGTCGTCGCCGAGCGCTTCGGCGGGCAGGTGCTCGACACGATGGCCATCGAGAACTTCGTGTCGGTCCAGGAAACCGAGGGGCCGAAGTTCGCGACCGCGCTCGAACAACACGTGAAGCAGTACGAAGTCGACGTGATCGACGTGCAGCGCGCCGACAAGCTCGTCCCCGGCCGTATTCACGAGATCCATCTCGCGAGCGGCGCGGTGCTGAAGGCGAAGGCCATCGTGCTCGCGACCGGCGCGCGCTGGCGCGAAATCGGCGTGCCCGGCGAGCGCGAGTATCGCAATCGCGGTGTCGCGTACTGCCCGCATTGCGACGGCCCGCTCTTCAAGGGCAAGCGCGTCGCGGTGGTCGGCGGCGGCAACTCGGGTGTCGAAGCGGCGATCGATCTCGCCGGCGTCGTCCGCGAGGTGACGCTGATCGAATACGGCACACAGCTGCGCGCGGACGAAGTGCTGCAGCGCAAGCTGCACAGTCTCGCGAACGTGACGGTGATCACGCAGGCACGCACGACCGAACTCACGGGCGACGGCGCGAAGCTGAACGGGCTCGTCTACGAAGACATGCGCGCCGGCGAGACGAAGCGCGTCGAGCTGGAAGGCGTGTTCGTCCAGATCGGCCTCGTGCCGAACACCGAATGGCTGAAGGGAACGCTCGCTCTGTCGAAGCACGGCGAGATCACCGTCGATGCGCGCGGCGCAACGTCGGTGCCGGGCGTGTTCGCAGCCGGCGACGTGACGACCGTGCCGTACAAGCAGATCGTGATCGCCGTCGGTGAAGGCGCGAAGGCTTCGCTCGGCGCGTTCGATTACCTGATCCGCAGCGAAGCGGACGCGGCGCCGGCCCCGGCCACCGAAGCCGCGCAAAGCGACGAGCGGGTCGCTGCCTGATCCGCGCGATACCCGCTCAACTGTCTACCGTTGGCCCTCGTCGAGATGTGGAGAGCATCGCGGCGAGGGCGTTTTTTTAGGTTCGCGACACAAAGAAAGCCGCGGCGGCCGGGCGCGTCGAACGCCCGGCCGCCGCATCGCACAGTGAAAGGTGTGAAGCGCAATGCGCCAGCCGCACGCAACGTCGTGCAACGGGCTTGGAACATGCCGTGCGCTCAGGGCGCGGCGAAGAACAACCAGACCACGCAAGCGAAACCGACGGTCCACACCAGCGAGCGCAGCGTCGCCCAGTTCAGCAGATAAAACACCCCATAGACCACGCGCGAAGCAACGAAGACAATCGCAAGCTGATCGACGCGCTGCACGTTCGCGCCGTTGTGCCACGCAACGACGAGCGCGGCGGTGAACAGCGCGAGCGCCTCCCACGAGTTCTGATGCGCGGCGAACGCCCGCGCGCGCCAGCCTTCGAGCTGCGCGAGATACTGGCGCGGCGCGCGGTTGTCGTAGTGCGCGCCCGACTTCGCGCACATCGTCCAGACGAATGGCATCAGCGCGGCGATTAGCAGGCAAGCTTGCGACACGTTCATGTTTCCCCTCCCCTATCGATTTTTACGAACTGGATCGATCATCTTGATCGATGCGCGGCGGACGCCGTCCGCGCCAGCCGAACTATACGGCATCGGTTGACGCGACAGCGGAATCGGCGAGGGAATGTGGACGGAACCCGTCCGCGCCGATATCGGGGACGACATCCCGGAATCGAGCGCGCGACGTCATAGCCGGAAATTGGTGTCGCGCTGCGTGCATCGGCGGCGGCGAACGCCGCGAGCGCCTTCCGCCCGCAGGCGACGTCCGGACCTCGGCCGCCGCCGTCAAACGAAAGGCGCTCGCGCTAAACGTCCCGCCTCTGCCCCGAAGTTCGCCGGCAGACGGGCTCAGGCATCCGCCGCGTCGAAAGCAACATAATCGGCGATGCTGAAGAACCGGTACTCGTTCAGCAGGTCGGGCCCGGGAAACCCCTCCGGGTGGATGCGCCCGTGAATCGCATCGCGCGGGCTCAAGCCTGCCAGGCACATCGCGAGCATGAACTCGTCGAACGGCGCCATGAACTGCCGCGACACGAAGTGCATCCCCCAATTGAACACGGCCGGCAACTGTTCGGTGCGGGTCCAGCGGCCCGGGTCGGCAATCGCGTCGTCCAGCAGGCTCGCGGCCCACGGGCTGTGCCCCTCGACGACGAGGAAACCATGCTTCGCGTGCGGCTTCCAGCGCGCGACGAAGTCGATCAGATCGGCGGCCGCGACGTAGCCGGGCACGAGTCCTTCGGCGTCGCTGTACGCGACGCGGAACGCACGCTTGATCTCGTCGAGCGGAATCGGCAGCGCCGCATCGTCCGAGACGGTCAGTTGTCCCGGATAGTAACGCTCGACGACACCGCGCAGATGCGTCCGATCGACCTGCCGCAGGTAGCGCTCGAGGATCGCGTCGGCGGCGTCGCCGCGACGCACGTCGAGACGCCGGTTGTGGACCAGGAACATGAACGTGTGCAGCAGATCGCCGAGACGCGCCGCGCGGCGGCTGCCGTCCATCGCCTTCACGGTCAGGCCGCTCGCGGTGACCGCTTCGTCGTAACGATCGGGCTGCGAAATGTCGGCGTCGATCACGCGCACGTGCACGCCCGGCACGCGGCCCAGCTCCGACAGCGTGTCGGCCGCGCGACTGCGCGCCGATTCGTTGTAGTCCGCGCCGATGACGATGAGCGGATAGTCGGCGAGATGCCGGCCGCGCCGCGTCGACTGTATGACGTACTGCGCGAGGCGCCGCAGCGCGCTGCCGTCGCCGCAGCCCATGTCGGAAATGCCGGCCGGCTGTTGATCGAGCGGCGTCTCGTCGAACAGGCGGCGAATGATCTTCGTCGAAATCTCCCTCGACGCCGGACCCGACCCGGCGCCGCTCGACGCGTACACGTTCATCACGCGATCGATGTGTCCGTCGCGATCGACATCGAGCGGATCAGGATCGCCGAACAGCAATTCGTCGAGCAACGCGTAAGTGCGCAGGTACGATGCGGCGAGCCCCGCGTACGGCGCGGCAATCGGCCGATGAATCCGGCCCGCTTCGTTGAGCTGCACGCGCGCGCCCTCGGAATCGACGTCCGCGACGCCCGCGTGGCCCATCAGCGCCCACGCCGCGCTCAGCGCTACGCCATCCGCGTGCGGCCAACCGTCGCCGATCGACACCCAGTCGCGTCGCATATCGAACGCCTCGAAGACGCTTGCCGCGACCTTGCCTTGCTGCTTGCCTTGCTTCTCGAACACCGGCATGTCGAGCGCGACCCACGTCGGGCCGAGCAACAGCCCGTCCATTGCTGTGCGCAACTGCGCATGGACGTGCCGCTCGAGGTCGTTCCGCGGTGCCGGCAGCGGCCATCCGTCGACGCAGATTCGCACGAGCTCCGCATAGAGCGCGCTTTCGTCGTCGTTCACGCGCCGACGCTGACACAGCGCATGCAGGTGCTGCAGCATCGACGTCGCATCGGCCAATCGCGTGAAGAGCGGCCGCTGCGCGTTCACGCACTCGACCACGCACGCGCCGGCGGGCGTCAGCGCATAGTCGGCGCGCTCGTCGCCGCTGCTCAGCGTGACCCAGCCGGCCAGCGCGAGCAGGTTCAGCGCGCCCCACAGCAGCCCGAGATTGCGCGTCGGATCGGCCTTGTGCCCGGCGGCGAACGCGCGCATCGCGCGCGGCTCGCCGGCCTTCAGACCGTCAAACGCGCCCGCGAGCACGAGGCGCGTGAGCGTCGGCACGAGCACGATGCCGTTCGCCCAGTTGCAGCTGCGCGTATAGGCCATCACGCGCTGCGCGTCCTCTTCGCCGATGCGCAGCGTCGCCGCCCGATCATCGCGGCGAGTCTCGATCGGCGCGCCAGTGTCGACGATCTCGACGCGCAACGGCGTGCCTGCCGGTACGCCGAGCAGCTTGCAGCTGTCGTCGGCGTGCGAGCGGAGGTAATTTTCAAGCTGCTCGGTCAGAGTGCCGGCAGAGGTGGCTAGTTCACAAAGCGACTGCATGATCGGATGCGCCTCACAAGGAAGAAGAAGTGTCGGACGAAGCCGCGCCCGCGTGTGCGCGCATGCTTCGGTCCATTCGGGTGGCGAGATGCGCCGCCAATGCGTCGATCGACGAATGATCCCAGACGGCGGATGCGTCGATGGTCGTGCGGAATGCGTCGCTGAACGCCATCGTCAGCTCGACCGCGAGGATCGAATCGAGCCCGATGTCGACGAAAGTCGTCTCGGCCGTCAGCGCGATCCGGCGATTCCGCAGACGCTCGCCCAGCCACGTCAGCAGCCATTGCTCGAACTCCCGCTTCAGTTCGGGATCGGCCGGAGCGACCGGCGCAGGCGTCGGCGCGTCGTCCGCCGTCGGCGGCGGTTCGTCGTCGGCGAGCGCGACGCCGGCATCGGACGGCTCCGGGCGCGCGTCATGCTCGGCGCGCAGCAGCGGATCGAGCCGCTGCGTCGCGCCCGGCGCCGTCTGCTCGATCGGTCCGATCTCGCGCTCGACGTGCAGCGCCCACTCGGCGATCTGCGCGGCGCTCGACAGCACGCGCCGCCGGCCAACCTGACGCTGCGCCGCTTCAACGGCGAGTTCGTATTGGCTCTGCGCCCATTCGAGCGTCGCGCCGTCGACGCCGCGTCGCTTCGCGGCCTGCTCGACGGCCGCCAGCAGCAGCGCCCACTGCGCGACGGCGCCGAGCCAGTAGTTGACCCAGTTCGTCGCATGCGCGGCGCCGCCGAGTTGCCCGGCGTTCGCAAGCCCGTCGTCGAGCAGCCGTTCGCCGAGCTCGCGCAGTTCCGCGGCGAGCGCGCCGGCGCCCGTCCGCGCGCCCAGATAGCCGAGCAGATCGTCGCTGCCGTTCAGCAGCCGGCTGCCCAGATGCGCGAGCAGTGTCTCGGTCGGCCCTTCGAAGATGCGCGGCAGGCGCGCATCGCGGAAGATCTGCGGCGCGAGATTGGATTCGATGTAGCCGCGGCCGCCCAGCATCTGCATCAGTTCGTCGGACGACTGCGACAAGAATTCGGAGCCGAGGATCTTCGCGATCAGCAAGCCGTCTTCGGGCGCGTCGCGCCCCGCGTCGAAATCGGCCGCCAGGTGCTCGATCAGCGCGTTCAAGCCGTCGATGCGATGCCGCAGGTCGCCGAGGCGCTGGCGGCTCAGCGGGTTGTCGAGCAACAGCCCCGTGCCGATCCGGCGCCGCGCGCCGTAGCGATGCATCAGTTGCGCGCAACGCTTCATCCCGCCGACGCAGACCGCACCGATGCCGAGGCGCGCGAAATTCATCGTCTGCTGCGCAACCGCCATTCCCTGCCCGATCGCGCCGAGCCGGCACGCGTCGCTCACGCGTGCGCGATCGAGATGCAGCGTGTTCTGGATCATTCCGCGCACGCCCATCGTCAGGTCTTCCGCGCCGATCCGCAGGCCGGGCGTGCCTTGTCTGACGGCGAGCCCGATCATCCCCGCGCCGTCGGCCTGCTTCGCGAACACGTTGATCACGCCCGCCCACGCGGACGATCCGCTCCAGCTCTTCTGGCCGCTGACGAGCCAATGATCGCCGTCGATGCGCTGCGCGGTCGAGCCGATCGCGCGCACGTTGGAGCCCGCGGCCGGCTCGGTGAGCGCGAACGCGGCAAGTGTTCGCCCTGTCGCGAGCAGCGGCAGCAGTTCGTCGCGCAGTGCCGGCTGCGCATGCAGCATGATCGGGCGGATGCCGAGCGTATTGTTCAGGCCGACGAAGAATGCGAGCGTCGAATCGATCGTCGCGAGCTGCGACACCACCTCCAGCATCTCGCGATGCGCGAAGCCGAGGCCGCCGTATGCGCGGTCGATCTGCATGCCGAGCAGCCCTTCGTTGCCGAAATCGAGCACGATGTGCGGCGGAATCGTGCGGCGCTCGTCGATGGTCCGCGAATCGATCCGCGTGCGCGCGTAGTGACGCAGCCAGTCCTTGAGCTGCTCGACCTTCGATGCGTTCGGCGAAGCGTTGCAGCCCGCGTCGGCCGCATCGATCTTCACGCTCGGCGCGGCGGACGACACGGTTGACGCGATCGACGCGACAGCGCCCTGCGTCGCGTAGGACATGCGATCGTCGGCGTCCCAGCGCGCGAGTATCGTCAGCTCGCCGTCGCGCATCCGGTTGCGGCATTCACTGCGCCGCACCTTGCCGCTCGACGTCTTCGGCACGCTGCCGGGCGACACCAGCAGCACCGAGCCGGGACTGATGTCGTGGCGATGCCAGATCACCTCGCGAATGCCCTTGAGCAGCGCGTCGAGATCGCCCTTGCGCTGCGTGCGCTCGATTTCGGCGACGACGACGAGCCGCTCCTCGTCGTCCGCCTCGACCGTGAACGCCGCGCAGCCGTTCGGCACCAGCTCGGGCCGACTGCCGATGACCGCATACTCGACGTCTTCCGAGTAGTAGTTGCGCCCCGCGATGATGATCATGTCCTTCAGGCGGCCAGTGATGTACAGATCGCCGCGATGATGGAAGCCGAGATCGCCCGTGCCCGCGAATTCCTGCCCCGTTTCGCCGCCGATGCCGCGCTGGAACGTCGCGATCGTCTGTTCGTACTGCTGCCAGTATCCGGGCGCGACGCTTTGGCCGGCGACGCAGATTTCGCCGATCACGTCGTCCGCGCAGCGCTCGTTCGTGTTCAGATCGCGCACGACGACCCGCTGCTCGCCGATCGGCACGCCGACGCTGACGAGCACGCGCTCGCCGTCGCGCTCCTGCATCTGCGGCGACAGACCTTCGAGCTCGCGCTTGATCACGACCTTCTGACGCTGGAGCGCCGCCTGGTCGACGCACACCGTGCGCAGCGGCCGCGGCGCGCTGCGCCCGGCGACCAGCAGCGTGCATTCGGCAAGGCCGTAGCAAGGCTTGAAGCGTTCGGGATCGAAGCCCGTCGACGCGAAGCGCTGCGCGAACTCAGCGAGCGTGCCGTAGCGGACCGACTCCGCACCGCTGTACGCGGTCCTCAGACAGCTCAGGTCGAGCGTCGCGAGTTGCTCGTCGGGCACGCGGCGGCTGCACATCCGGTACGCGAAGTCGGGCGCGCCCGTCACGTCCGCGCGATAGTCACTGATTGCGCGCAGCCACAGGAACGGATGCTGGATGAAGCGCTCCGGCGCCATCAGCACGCAGCGGAAGCCGCCGAACAGAGACGTCAGAATGCCGCCGATCAGCCCCATGTCGTGATAGGGCGGCAGCCAGCTGACCATCGTGCTCTCTTCGTGATACCCCATCCATTCGCCGATCAGCGCGAGGTTGTGCATCAGGTTGCCGTGCGTGACCATCACGCCCTTCGGCCTGCCGGTCGTGCCCGATGTGTACTGCAGGAACGCGACGTGCGACGGCGCGACGTCCGCGGGCTCGAGTGACGCGTCGAGCGGCTTCGCGGCGTCCAGGTCGAGCAGCGCGACGTGCGACGCCGCGGTGTCTTCCAGCAGCTTCGTGCAGCGCGCGAAATCGTCGCCCGTGCACAGGATCGCCTTCGCGCCAGCACTCTCGACGATGCCGACGATGCGGGCCGCGTGCTGCCGGTTGCGCGGCGGATACACGGGCACGGCGACCGCACCCGCGTACAGGCAGCCGAGAAAGCCAGCGATGTAATCGAGGCCGGGCCGGCAAAGCAGCAGCACGCGCTCGCCGATGCCGACCGAATGCCGCTGAAGCAGCAGCGCGACGCGGCGCGCCGTCCGGTCGAGGTCCGCGAACGTGATCGACTGCTGCTGCTCGTCGTCGGGCTGACCGCTCAAGAACAGATAGGCGTCTTTCTCGCCTTTCGTCGCCGCACGGAAACGCAGCAATTCGTTGATCGTCTTCGGCAGATTGGTGGTTGTCATGACGTCATCCGACAGGAAATGAAATCCACGGTCGTGGTGGTTGCGTTCGGCGGCCGGCGCCGAAGATCCGAGGCGAGCCGGCCGGTGAGGCAATCGACGCGGGCGTCGCCCGCGTCGGCGTTCGCGCGCCTATGCGGCGCGCTGGAACAGGTCGATCATTCGTTCCATGCTCTTCAGATGCAGCGTGCGCGGCACCACTTTCGCGCTGCGCGCCGCATAGCGCTCAGTCCATTGCTGCGCGAGCGCGCGCGTCGCGGCCGCGTCGCCGCGCGCCGCGCACGCTTCGTCGTTGCGCACCGCGAGGCCGGCCCGCGCGTGCCGGACCGCGTGCCGCGCGACGTCGCCGCCGATGATCCCGTGATGGCCCAGCGCAATCCGCGCGGCCTGCTGCCGCTCGATGACGGCGAGCGACTGCCGGTACGCGGGCAAATCCTGGAACACGAGCGGCAGCCACTGCGTCGGCCCGTGGTATTCGCCGAGCGCGTCCGACACGAACAGCAGGTCGAGCTGCGGGCAGTGATAGCCGAACAGGCAGACGCTGTGGCCCGGCAGCGCGATCGCGCGCATCCGCATCCCTTCGCCGATGTCGAGCGCCGTGCCCGGATTGACCGGGTACAGCGGGACTTCGGCCAGGTCCGCGAGATCGGCTTCGGTGATCGGCTCCCACGCAACGGACGCCTGAGCGTCGAGCTTTCTGATCGTCCTGCACGCGGACGGGCTCTGCAGCGCGTCGGCGGTGTCGGGCGAGCCGACGACGTGCAGCCACGGCATCCGCGGTTTCAGTGTTCCGAGCAGGCTGCAATGGTCGTAGTGCGAATGCGTGATCAGCCAGTAGCGCAGATGCCGGATGCCGCCGTAGTCCTTCAGCAGATCGTGAAGCTGTCGCCACACCAGCTCGGTCATGCCGCTCAACCCGCCTTCGATCAGCGTCGCGGCTTCGTCGTTGACGACCACGTACAGCGGCACTTCCGCGCTTCCGACGATGGCGAGCTGCGAGTCGATCCAGCCAGGGGTGCAGTGCTGCATGTCGTTCAGCTCCGATAGAGCGCGCACGCCCAGGTAGCGCCCGCGCCGTAGGTCACCAGCAGGTTCAGTTGCCCGGCTCGCATGCGCCCTTGCTCGTGCGCGAGCGCGAGCGCGACCGGAAACGCGGCGCTCGCCATGTTGCCGAGGTGCTCGACGGAGATCATGCAGCGCTCGCGCGGCAGGCCGAGCTGCTCGATCACCGCGTCGATGATCCGCAGGTTCGGCTGGTGCGGCACGACGAGCCCGATGTCGCCGAGCGTCAGCCTGTGCTTGTCCAGCATCTGACGACATGCGTCGACGATGCGGCGCGTCGCGTCCTCGAACATGTCCGCGCCGCGCATCCGGAAGTGGTGGCGGCCCGCTGCGATGTCGTCGGCATCGATGAAGTTCGGCCGCTTCGCGCCGGGCGCCTCCGTCTGCAGCAGATCGAATTGCGTGCCGTCCGCGCCGAGCGACAGGTCGAGCAGGCCGCGCGTCGCGTCAGCCTGCCCTTGCAGCACCATCGCGGCGGCGCCGTCGCTCAGCAGGATCGACAGGTTGCGGCCCGCGTTGCTCGTGTCGATCCGCCGCGACAGCGCTTCCGCGCAGATCAGCAGCACGTTGCGATACAGGTCGCTCGCGAGGAAATGCCGCGCGATTTCGATCCCGTACAGCCCGCCACTGCATTGCGCCCGGATGTCGAAGCACGGAATCTCGCGCAGCCCAAGCCGCGGCTGGATGTAGCACGCCTGCGACGGATCGTGATGATCCGGCGACAGCGTGTTGACGATCAGCAGGTCGATGTCGGCCGGCGTCACGCCGGCGTCGGCCATCGCCCGCTCGGCGGCCGGGCACGCGAGGTCCGCCAGTTGCTGGCCGGGCGCGAGGTAGCGGCGATGCAGCACGCCGGTGCGGGTGCGGATGAATTCGTCGCTCGTGTCGATGACGCTCGCGATCTCGTCGTTGTCCACGATCCGCTCCGGCAGCGCATACCCGAGCCCGGCGATGACGAGGTTACGCGGCATGATCGGCCTCCGCGGCATCGACGGTCGAATCCGCGTCGGTCACGACCGTTTCGCCCCAGCGCCATAGCTGCGCGCCGAAGCCCCAGCCGGCGCCCGCGCCCGCGATCACCACCTGCGAGCCCGGCTTGACGACGCCGCTGCGGATCGATTCGTAAAGCGCGAGCGGCACCGCGGCCGACACGAGGCACGCGCAGTCGGCAAGACGAATCACGTATTGGTCCGGCGCGAGACCGAGGCGCTGCGCCCACGCGCGCACGAGGATCTCCGACGGCTGATGGAACACCATCGCGTCGATGTCGTCCGTGTTCAGGCCGCTCTTGCGCAGCAGCCGGTCGACGATGTCGGGAATCGCCTCGGGCATGAAGCGCGCGATCTGCTCCTGCGCCTCCGGCTTCAGCGTGAAATACGCGCCGAAGCGCTCGGCCTGACGCTCCGCTTCGTCGCGGTTCGCCGCGGGCTTCGGGTAGCGCCATTGCATCGTCGCGAGATCGTAGTGCGTCGCGTCGCTGCGATAGACCGCGTTCAGCCAGTCGGCGCCTTGCGGATCGTGCGCGTCGGCGACGAGCACCGCGGCCGCCGCGCCGTCGCCGAACGTCGTCGACGACTTGCTCGCATAGTCGACGACCGACGACATCCGCTCCGACGAGCACACGAGCGCCCGCTTGACGCGCCCTTGCTTGATCAGGTTCGTCGCGAGCTGCAGTTGCAGCACGAAGCTCGCGCATTCCATTTCGACGTCGGCGTCGAGCGCGCGGTGCGCACCGAGCCGATCGCGCAGCGTGCGCGCGAGCCGCGGCGCGAAGCGCCTTGCGCCGCCTTCGGCGGTGACGAACGGCGACGTGATGTTGAACAGCACGAGATCGAGATCGGCCGCCTCGACGTCTGCGCGCGCGAGCGCCTGGCGCGCCGTGTGCTCCGCCATCGCCAGCTCGGATTCGCCCGCGCGCGGATCGATCACGTAGCGCGATTTGATTCCCCAGAAGTGCCACCACTCGGAAGGGATCGGCTCGACTTCGTCGAAAGCCGGATCGTCGTTGCGCAGCAACCGCGACGGCAGATTGCACGCCAAACTGGCCATACGAACGTTGTAGGACATCAGATCTCCATTGCGATGCATGCGATGCGCGGCTTGAACACGTCGAGCGTCAGCGCGGCGACGATCTGCGCGTCGCCGCGCGCGCCCGTGGCGCCGCTCGCGCGGGTCGCGAGCCAGGCGGGAAGCTGGAATGCGACGGGGATGTCAGCTGCGCCGTCGATCACGTCGACGCGCGATTCGCTCGCGAAGCCGGCGTCGTCCGACAGCCAGCCGCGCAGCCACGACTCACGAAACAGTTCGGACACGTGCGCATCGACTTTGCCGCGCACGTCGCCGACGACCGCGCGCACGGCCGCGTCGGCGTTGCCCGGCTGCGTGCGAAAGCGGCCGGCCGCGGGATCGAAGCCGCTGTCGAAGCGCGCGACGACGCCGGTCTCGTGCGCGTGGCGCGCGGGCACGGCGTCGAGCGTCGCGAGGCTCGTCGCGTCGAGATCCGCGTAGCTCGCGTGATAGCGATCGTCGCGTCCGGACGTCAGCACGATTGCGCCCGCGCCGTCGGTGAAGCCGCTCGACTCGGCGCCGTCGACGTCGGCCAGCGCCTCTGCCTTCACGACGAGCGCGCGTCGGTAGCCGAGCTGACGGCAATGGCTCTGCACGAAATCGAGCGCGAGCGTCCAGTCCGCGTCGAGCAGATCGAACACGGCCGCGTTGGCCGCGCGCAGATCGCGCTGCACCGGATGCGCGAGGCGCGGCCCCGCGATGGGCGCCGCGTCCGCCATCCGGTTCGGAGAAACCGACAAACTGACGATGAGATCGAGCTCCGACGGCAGGCAGCGCGCTTTCGAGAGCGCCTGCCTCGCCGCCTTGACCGCATAGTCGTTCGCAAACGGAAGCGCGTGCTTCGCGCCGTCCGATACCGCAATACCCGCTCCTAGTATTTTCATGTCGCTTCGATCTTGTGTGGGTTTGGCGTTGTCGATGCCGATCGCCGGCCGCGCGCGGCGCCGCCGGCCCGCGCGGCCGTCAGGCCGCTTGCGCGTCCTCGGCCGCCTGTCGCAGCTTGAAGCGCTGCAGCTTGCCGGACTCGTTGCGCGGCAGTCCGCTCGCGTGATACTCGATGCGCCGCGGATACTTGTAAGGCGCGATCAGCGCCTTCACGTGCTGCTGGAGCGCCGCCGTCAACGCATCGGAGCCGCTCACGCCGGGGCGCAGCACGACGTGCGCGCACACGACCGTGCCGCCGCGCTCGTCGGGCGCACCGACGACACCGCACTCGAGCACGTCCGCGTGGCGCAGCATCGCTTCCTCGACTTCGGCGGGCGAAATGGTGTAGCCGAGGCTGATGATCAGATCGTCGGCGCGCGCCTGGTAGAACAGGTAGCCTTCCTCGTCGAGATACGCGGCATCGCCCGTCAAGTTCCAGCCGTGCTGCACGTAGTCGCCCTGCCGCGCGTCGTTCAGATAGCGGCAGCCGGTCGGCCCCTGCACCGCGAGGCGGCCGACGTGGTAAGGCGGCAGACGCTCGCCGTGCTCGTCGAGGATCGCGAGCCGGTAGCCGGGCACCGCCTTTCCGATCGCCCCTTCCTTCGCCCGCGCTTCATCCGCCGACGCGAAGATGTGCAGCATCTCGGTCGCGCCGATGCCATCGATGATGCGGATGCCCGTCCGGGCCAGCCACGCGTTGCGCGTCGGCACCGGCAGCGCCTCGCCCGCGCACACGCATTTGCGCAGGCTCGAGATGTCATGATCGTCGACGGCGTCGAGCATCGCGCGATAGGCGGCCGGCGCGGTGAAGAGGATGCTGACGTGATGCGCGTCGATCGCGGCGAGCAACCGCTCCGGCTTCGCCCGCTGCAACAGCACGACGCTCGCGCCGACGCTCAGCGGAAACAGCAGCAGTGCGCCGAGGCCGAACGTAAACGCGAGCGGCGGCGAGCCGCAGAACACGTCGTCCGCGTCGGGCTTCAGCACGTGCTGCGGGAAGCAATGGCAGATCGCCATCACGTCTCGATGGAAATGCACGGTCGCCTTCGGCCGCCCGGTCGTGCCGGACGTGAACGCGACGATGCACGGATCGTCGGCGCGCGTGTCGGCCGTCTCGAACGTGGCCGGGTACTCGCGCATCAACCGCTCGAACGCGCCAGTCTCGTCCGCTTCGTAGCAGCGGACGAATTCGACGCCGGGCGCGGCCGCCATGGCCGCCTGCAATTCCGCCGAGACCGATGCCTCGCAGAGCGCATGCGAAACCTTCGCCTGCGCGATGACTTTCGACAACTCGCCCGCGCGCAGCAGCGGCATCGTCGTCACGGCAACGCCGCCCGCCTTGACGATCGCGAACCACGCGGCGGCGAGGAACGGATGATTGGTTCCGTGCAGCAGCACCCGGTTGCCCGGAACGAGGCCGCCGTCGCGCACCAGCATGTTCGCGATCCGGTTGCTGTATTCGAACAGATCGCGATACGACCACGCGACGCCGGATTCGGTCTTGATCGCGACGCGATCGCCCCAGCCGCGCTCGGTCACGGCGGCATCGAGGAGCGCCGCCGCGCAATTGATGCGCGCCGGAAACTGCAGGTCCGGCAACTCGAAGACGAACTCCGGCAGATCGGTTGTTGCAGGCAGATTCATGCGGCAAAAGTTGTCCATCGTCAGTGCTCACGAGAAGTTGACTGAGAAACCGGGGTGATTCGGCGCCGCGCGCGCCATCCGACGCGGACCGGACGCCGGCGAAGCCGCGCGTGCCGCGTGCCGGCTTCGTCGATCGAGCGCGCTCCGATCGATCGCGGGCCTGCGTCCGCCGACGCTCGCCTCACCGTTTCCCCGACGGCGCAGGCGGCGGCATTCTCGTCGCGGCCACTCATCGCATTCGAATTCCGGAAGACAATGACCACCGCAACCGGCGATTCATCGGAAGCGCTCGGATTGAAATTTCGAATTCATCCAATTCAGGCCGGCACATCCCGAAATTCGATCATTTCAATCCACTGAACCATTTCAAATAATTTTCATGACCTGAAAATATCTTTCCGCCAATCTTGAGCGCGCAATATTAAAAACAAATTTCAGAAAAATAAAGCCCTTGCCTGAAAACACTGTCCTAAATAGTCGACTATTCAACCCCCCAATGCATTGGGGCCCGGGGATTACTAGCCCCCCTCCATTTCGTTGACTTGTCAAAAATCCGGAAATATCGTTTTATGGCAGCCAACATACTTCAGATAAAGTTCGCCCGAGCAAGTTTATGTTTCAAATATCGAAACAACGACTTTCATCTTTTTATACTTCGCTTTTCAATTCGCTCCATTGAATCAAAATTCAATTGAATGGCGTGTTCCAAGCATTGATCCATTCAACCACCCAATCAGAAAATTTCGGCCACACGATCGAATCTTCATTCGGTCAATACGCGATGGCCGAATCGGCGCGCACGCGACGCATTGATCCCCCCGCACCGCTCGGTTCGAACGAGGACGCAAACGGGTTCATTCGCCGCGCGGATAGGCCGCTGCCGCTCGGGCAGCCGAGCGATCCGGTTGAATCGAATTGAAACGGGGCAGACCGGAAGTTGGAGAGGCCGGGCCGACGCCGATCCCGTTCTCGTGATGCTTCGGTGGAAAATCGGCGCGTCGCGCGGCGCTCGGACGATGCGCGCAATGGCAGCCGAGTCGAAATCGATTGCTTCGTCCATCTCGCCGTCCCGTAGTGCGGACATCGCACGCGGGCGCCGACGCGACAGTGCGACAGCGCCTATCGGACGAAGCGATCGTGAATCGAAGCGCCGCGCGCGATCGATAGCCCCGCACGGCCGAGCTTCGTGGAAATCGCGCGCCGGCTACTGCGCCGGCGCGCGCCTCGAACAGCAGTCAACCGCAGGCGCCGATCTCGCCGCACGCGGTGCAGAAATCGCAGCCGTCCTTGCGGATCACCGCATTCGCGCCGCACGAGTTGCATTTGCGCCCGAACATCGGGCGCAGTCCGGCGGCGTTGCGCGTGGCCGCAACCGTCTCGTCGGCGCTTTCGCCACCCGCCGATTCCGTCTCGGCGGCGAGCATCGCGGCGACCGCGTGCGAATCCGCACCGCCGCGCGGCAGCGTCGCGAGCAGGCGCGACGGCACCTGATTGCCTTCCGCATCGAGGAAGCCGCGACGATGCAGGATCTGCTGGATCGCGAAGCTGAGCGCCGCGACCTCGGAATCGTGCCACAGCGGGATGCGCCGGCCGTCGAGCCGCTGCGTCTCGCCGAGCCGCACCTGCCCGCGGTCCCACGACACCTTGCGCAGATCCTGCAGATTGCGTGCGACGAAGCCGCCGCGCGCGGCGAGCGACAGCGAACGCATCGTCGCCGTGATCCATTGCTGCGACTCGTCGCGCTGGCCGACCGGGATGAAGAATTCGATCGGCCGCTCGATCGTCACCTCTTCGCCGCCGATGCGCCCCGTCACTTCCATGAACGACACCGCGACGTACAGCGATTTCTTGCCGAGCTGCGTCAAGTATTCGACCTTCTCGATCACGGCGGGAAGCTCGCCCTTCGGCCGGTGGTCGATCGCGATCCGCAGCGGATCGAGGTCCGCCTCCGTCAGCGTGTCCTCCGGCTCGGACGTGTGCAGCACCGCGCCGAGCGTCTCGTTCGGCCGATACGTCGCGAGTCCCTTCAGGCCGCTCTTCCACGCGTCGAAATAGAGACTCTCGAAATCGTCGAACGGATAATCGGCGGGCACGTTGACCGTCTTCGAGATCGACGTGTCGACGTACGGCTGCACGGCCGCCATCATCGCGAGATGGTCGTGCGCGGACATCTGCAGCGCGCTGACGAAATAGTCTGGCAGCGCGTCGACGTCGCCGCCCAGCTCGCGATACAGCCGGTACGCGTAATCCTCGACGGCGAACGTCTGGCGGCTGCCGTCCGCCATGACCTTCGTGCGCTGATAGGTCCACGAGAACGCGGGCTCGATGCCGTTCGACGCGTTGTCCGCGAACGCGAGGCTCACGGTGCCCGTCGGCGCGATCGACAGCAAGTGGCTGTTGCGAATGCCGTCGCGCCGGATCGCGTTCTGGATGTCGTCGGGCAGGCGCGACGCGAACGTGCCCGCTTCGAGATACCGGTCCGCGTCGAAAAGCGGAAACGCGCCGCGCTCGCGCGCGAGCTCGACCGACGCGCCATACGCCGCGTCACGCATCTCGCGCCCGACGCGCGCGGCGAAATCGCGGCCTTCCTGCGAGTCGTAGCGCAGGCCGAGCATCACGAGCGTGTCGCCGAGGCCCGTGAAGCCGATGCCGATCCGCCGCTTCTGTTCCGCCTCGTGGCGCTGCTCGGGCAGCGGCCACAGCGTCACGTCGAGCACGTCGTCGAGAAAGCGCACCTGCGTGCGCGTGCGCTCGGCGAGCGCATCCCAGTCGAACAGGCTGTCGCCGCCTTGCAGTTGCGCGAACGGGTCGATCACGAAGCGCGTCAGGTTGAGCGGCCCGAGATTGCAGCAGCCGTATGCGGGCAGCGGCTGCTCGCCGCACGGATTCGTCGCACGAATCGTCTCCGCCGCGCGCAGGTTGTTGTCGTCGTTCATCTTCGAGATGAACACGACGCCCGGCTCGGCGACGTCGTACGTCGAGCGCATGATCTTGTCCCAGATCGCGCGCGCGCGCTTTTCCGCATAGACCCACATCCCGTCGTCGCGCCGATGCAGGTCGTCCGCCGCGCGCCGTGCGGGCGACGGCTCCGCACGATGCACGAGCTGCCAGGGCAGGTCCTGCTCGACCGCATCCATGAACGCATCGGTGATCGCGACCGAGATGTTGAAGTTGTTCCAGCGGCCCTTCGAGTGCTTCGCTTCGATGAATTCGAGCAGATCCGGATGATCGCAATCGAGCACCGCCATCTGCGCGCCGCGCCGTGCGCCCGCGCTTTCGACGGTGCGGCACGACGCGTCGAACACGTCGATGTAGCTGCACGGCCCGGACGCGCTAGAGCCCGTCGAGTGCACGTACGCGCCGCGCGGGCGAATCGCCGAGAAGTTGTAGCCGACCCCGCCGCCGCGTCGCATCGTCTCGGCCGCCTGCAGCAGCGCTACGTAGATGCCGGGCAGCCCGCGCTCGTCGACGCCCTGGATGCAGTCGCCGACCGGCTGCACGAAGCAGTTGATCAGCGTCGCCGCGATCGAGCTGCCCGCCGCGCTCATGATCCGGCCCGCGCCCAGCGCGCCGCGCTGCAGGTGCTCGACGAAGCGCGCCTCGATTTCGTCGCGCAGCGCGGCGGGCTCCGCCTGCGCGACGCCGTGCGCGACACGGCGATAGATGTCGTCGACCGTCCGCTCGTCGCCCTTCGCGTATTTTTCCAGCAGCACGTCGGTGGAGAATTGTTGCGGAGCGAGGTGGAGCTCGGATGCGATGGTCGCCATGGACAGCCTCTCTACGGCATTGCGCGTGGATCATGGGCTCGACACGCCGGCCACCGGCACGTGGCGATCGAGAGCGGCGCGTCGCCGCATTCGACGACCATACCGCAGCCGCCATTCCGCCGCAATCGGCGGCGCGCGGCCGCCGCGCGGAAAACTACGGCCGGATCAACGGAAAGCCGACGAGCGATGGGAAATCGGGGCGCCGGGTACGCATTGTCGCGCAACGGGTAGCAAGTTGCTTGCCGCTTCGCAGCATGCGTGCGGCGCGCACGCGCGCTCCGCACGGGCACGGGCTTGGGCTTGGGCTTGGGCTTGGGCTTGGGCTTGGGCTTGGGCTTGGGCACGGCGCATGCACGCGCCGAGCCGGCGATGCGTGAGGCGACCGCGCGTCGCGTCACGCGCGCGCCTTCGTCCAGCGGGCAACCGCGGCCCGCGCGAGCGCATCGAGCGCGAGCCCGATCGCGCCGATCGCCCTCGCCCGAGCGCATCTCGAAGCCTCCGCGCGCCGCCGCACGCGCGGCAATCGTCCACACGCCGGCCGTCCCGCCGCGCCCGTCGAGCAGCACGATCCGGTCCGCGACGCGCAGCGCCTCGTCGATGTCGTGCGTGACGAGCACGGTTGCCGCCCGCGTGTCGGCGGCGACGCGCAGCAGCGGGTCCTGCATGTCGGTGCGCGTCGCGGCGTCGAGCGCGCCGAACGGCTCGTCAAGCAGCAGCACTTGCGGCCGCCGCTCGCCTGCAATTCGAGCTGCACAGCCGTTTGCGCGAGCTCGGCGAGCGCGATCCGGATCTCGAAGAGCCGTGCGCGCTGCGCGCCGAACGTGCCGTCGCGCAGCCCGGCGACGAGACGCTCGACGGTCGCATCGAGCATGTCGCTCGCGGCGGCGATTTCCATATCGAGCACGCGGCGCGCGGCGCCCGCCGAGCAGCGCGCCTCGTCGAGCGAGCGGCTCGCGAGCCCGATCGCCATCGCGCATTGCATCCCGAGAAACGCGGGGCGTACGACAGGCAGGAACGCGTGCGCATCGTCGTGAATCCGCCAGCGCGCGTCGAGCGCGACGTCGTCGAACCGCAGCGCGGCCGTATTGCTGCCGCGCAACGCGATCAGATCGAGGTCGTCGCTTCTCGTGAGACCGGCCACATCGCCGCGCACCGCGAAGATCGACGCCGCGCGCCCTTCGTGCGCAACCGCGACCGCGACGAGCGCACCGCCCGGCCGCACGTTCGTCACCCAAGGCAACGCGCCGTTCAGACGCCATGCTTCGGAAGACGAAGGATCCGGTGTCGCGTCGAGCTGTAACGATTCGATCCCCTGTAGATACTTCATCGCATTCGACAGGCCGGTCGCGCCGGCCGCTTCGCCGTTCAGCAGCGACGGCAGCCAGCGCGCGCGCAGCTCGGCATTCGCGCTGTGCAGCAGATATTCGATGAAGGTCCGCCGCGCCCAGCACACGAACGCGGCCGTCAGCGAATGCCGGGCGAGCGCGGCGATCGTCGCGACCGCCTCGACGACGTCGGCCGACGCGCCGTCGCGCTCGGGCACGCCCGCGCGAAACGCGCCCGCCGCGGCGAGGCGCGGCACGAGCGGCTGTTTCGATGCGGACGACGCGTCGAGCGACGCCGCGTGCGCATCGAGCCAGCCGGTCAGCGCCGGATCGAGCGCGATCCGGGTCAGGCGGGTTGCGTGCGAGGTTCCCATCGGTAGGCGGCCAGTTCAGGATTCAATTCGTTCTGCGCGAGATTGCTCGCGAAGTTGCAGAGCGTCGCGAGGCTCACACCGAGCACGATCTCGAGCGCGTTCGCGCGCGTGAAGCCTGCGGCGAGGAACGCATCGAACCGTGCGTCGCTGACCGCGCCGCGCGTCGCGATCACCGCGCGCGTGAACGTCGCGATCGCCGCGAGACGCGCGTCGGCGGGCGGCTCGCCCGCGCGCAGCGCATCGACGTCCGCATTCGGGACGTGCGCCTTCTTCAGCGCGACCGCGGTATGCCCGGCGACGCAGAAACCGCAGCCGTGCGTCGCGGCGGCCGTGATCTGCACGGCTTCGCGCTCGGCGAGCGTGAGGCCGCTGCGACCGTTGATCTCGGCGACGGTCAGATAGGTTTCGAGCGCCGTCGGCGCGTTCGCGAGCGATGCGACGAGATTCGGCAGGAAGCCGTTGTTGTTCAGCGTCCGGGTGAGATACGAGACGCTCGCTTCGGGCGCATCGCTCGGCGTGAGAAGAGGAAGTCCGCTCATGTGAGGCTCCGGATGGGATGCACCATTGTCCGAAGCTCGCCGACGGCGGGCAATGCGCGAAGGTCTTCGAGTGCTGCGAATTCGTCCACGCGTGCGAAGCGGCGAACGAAAGCACGAAGCGGACGCTTCCGCGTAACGTCGAAGCGACGGAACCCGCTCAATGCAATGCGGCGTTCGCTCCAGCGGCATGCGGGCCGTCGGCCGCGCGGCGGGGCGGCGGCGCACCGCCCTGCTCGCGCCGGTATGCGCCCGGCTGCAGCCCAACGGTTCGCTTGAACGCATGCGCGAACGCCGATTCCGACTGGTAGCCGACCCATTCGGCGACGCGCGCGATCGCCTCGCCCTGCCGCAGCATCTCGGCCGCGATCTTCATCCGGATCAGCGTGACGAATTGCGCGGGCGGCTGGCCGCACGCATCGACGAAGCGCTTGAAGAACGTCGCGCGGGACATGTGCGCGAACGACGCCATTACATCGGTCGTCCATGGGTCGCCCGGCCGGTCGATGACGGCCGCGATCAGGCTCGCGAATTCGGCGCGGCGCATCAGCGGCGCGAGGCCGCTCGCGAGCGAATCGTCGTCGACCGCGTCGCGCACCGCGTAGAAGAACAGCAGTTCGGTCAGCCGCGCGATCAGCGGCGACGGCTCGTCGAACGAGCCGGGCATCGCCGCCTCAGTGCGGATCAGCCCGACGATCGCATGGATCTGTTCGGCCGCCGCGCTGTCGCGCCGAACCACGAGGCAATCGGGCAAGTACGATGCGATCCAGTCGCTCGAGCCGTTGCGAAACGCGAGAAAGCCGCATGCGAGGCCGACCGCGCCCGGCGCGCCGGGATCGAAGGCCGTGCGCACGGCGTCGCGCCGGACGTCAGCGCATGCGGGAGATCGCGCATCAGGAACACCGCGTCGCCCTCGGCGAGCGGCACGCTCGCGCGGCCATCGGAGATATGCAGCCGCAGCCGCCATGCAGCACGACGTGGAAGCTCGCCCGCGCGCGGCCGGCCGTCGACGCGCGCCAGCCGTCGCCGCAGTATTGGCCGACGTGAAAGATCGAGCTGACGGGCTCGAGGCTCGACAGCAGCCAGTGGATGATCTTGTCTGTATGCGCCCGCATGCGTCGCGCCCCCGATCGTGTCGTGTTGGTCGAATGCGATGGTGATCGCATTACGTTAACGGCATCGCGCCGGCAGACAAACCAACGTTTCATTGGACGCTTATGAGCATGGGAAATAAATGCAACGCGGCAGGCGTCGAACGGTTCGGTTCGACGCCTGCCGCTTGGCGGGCATTCGGTTCGGTGTACGGCGCTTCGCTTTGCGTGCCGTGCGTCGTGCGTCACGCGTCACGTCCGATGCCGCGCACCGGCCTGCGTTACCGCGTCGCACCCAGGCGCGCTGCGTACAGGCGCGCGCCCGTCGAGCACGGCGCGCATCCACCGCCGCACCACGCGCTCCTCAGAAGTCGAAGCCCGGACCGCCCGCGCCAGGCACGCCCGCCGGCGCGGGCGACGACGCGTCCTTCGGCGCTTCGTGGACGGTCGCGTCCGTCGTCAGCAGCAGTCCCGCGACCGACGCCGCATTTTGCAGCGCGGTGCGCGTGACCTTCGTCGGATCGAGCACGCCTGATTCGACGAGGTCGCCGTATTCGCCCGTCGCCGCGTTGTAGCCGTAGTTGCCCTCGCCGGCCGCGACCGTCGCGACGACGACGCTCGCCTCTTCGCCCGCGTTCGCGACGATCTGGCGCAGCGGCTCTTCGAGCGCGCGCAGCACGATGTTGATGCCGGCCTTCTGATCGGCGTTCACGCCGACCAGATCCGCGATCGCCTGCTTCACGCGAATCAGCGCGACGCCGCCGCCCGGCACGATGCCTTCCTCGACGGCCGCGCGCGTCGCGTGCAGCGCATCGTCGACGCGATCCTTCTTCTCCTTCACTTCGATTTCGGTTGCGCCGCCGACCTTGATCACCGCGACGCCGCCCGCGAGCTTCGCGACGCGCTCCTGCAGCTTCTCGCGATCGTAGTCGGACGTCGCGTCAGCGATCTGCGCGCGGATCTGCTTCACGCGCGCCTCGATGTTCGGCTTGTCGCCCGCGCCGTCGATGAGCGTCGTGCTGTCCTTGCCGACCTCGATGCGCTTCGCGCGCCCGAGCTCGGCGAGCGTCGCCTTCTCGAGCGAGAGGCCGGTTTCCTCGGCGATCACCTGGCCGCCCGTCAGGATCGCGATGTCTTCCAGCAGCGCCTTGCGGCGGTCGCCGAAGCCGGGCGCCTTGACCGCAACGGTCTTCAGGATGCCTCGAATGTTGTTGACGACGAGCGTCGCCAGCGCTTCGCCCTCGACGTCCTCGGCGACGATGAGGAGCGGCCGCCCCGCTTTCGCGACCTGCTCGAGCACCGGCAGCAGATCGCGAATGTTCGAGATCTTCTTGTCGTGCAGCAGGATGAACGGCTCGTCGAGCACCGCGAGCTGGCGGTCGGGATTGTTGATGAAGTACGGCGACAGATAACCGCGATCGAACTGCAGCCCTTCGACGACATCGAGTTCGTCGGCGAGCGACTTGCCGTCCTCGACGGTGATCACGCCCTCCTTGCCGACGCGGTCGATCGCCTCGGCGATCCGCTGGCCGATCGATTCCTCGCCGTTCGCCGAAATCGTCGCGACCTGCGCGATCTCCTTGCTCGTCGTCGTCGGCTTGCTGATCTTCTTCAGCGCCTCGACCGCGGCCAGCACGGCCTTGTCGATCCCACGCTTCAGATCGAGCGGATTCAGGCCCGCGGCGACGTACTTCTGCCCTTCGCGAACGATCGCCTGCGCGAGCACGGTCGCGGTCGTCGTGCCGTCGCCCGCCGCATCGCTCGTCTTCGATGCGACTTCCTTCACGAGCTGCGCGCCGATGTTCTGCACCTTGTCCGCGAGCTCGATCTCCTTCGCGACCGACACGCCATCCTTCGTGACGACGGGCGCGCCGAAGCTGCGCTCGAGCACGACGTTGCGGCCTTTCGGGCCGAGCGTGACCTTCACCGCGTTCGCGAGTAGATTGACGCCTTCGACGAGCTTCGTGCGCGCGCCATCGTGAAAAATGATTTCTTTCGCTGCCATGACTCGGCGCTCCTCAGGAATGAACGACTGCGACGATTTCTTCTTCGCGCAGCACCAGCAATTCGTTGCCGTCGACCTTCACGGGCTGCCCGGCGTACTTGCCGAACAGCACGCGCTCGCCGACCTTCACGTCGGGTTCGACACGCTTGCCGTCGGCGTCGCGCCGGCCGGGGCCGACGGCGACGATCTCGCCCTGGTCGGGCTTTTCCGCCGCGCTGTCCGGGATGACGATGCCCGACGCGGTCTTGGTTTCCTGGTCGAGTCGCTTGACGACGACGCGATCGTGGAGCGGACGTAGGCTCATTCTCAGGTTTCCTTATCGAAGTCGTTGGCACTCGGGTTCGATGAGCGCCAGTCCGGTGTCGAGTATAGAAACGTGCAGCCGATCGCTCCAATAACGGATTGGCACAAACTTATCGGCGAATCGCATAAGGCGCGACCGGGCATCCATCGGCCGGCGGCCGGTTGCGCTAGATGAAGAACGTGTCGAGGAACGCCGCCGCTTCGTCCGAGATGCCGACGATCTTGTTGGTCGCCTGACGATAGAACTTGAAGTTGAGCTCGGTCGCGGGCTGACCGTCGCGCCGGTCCGCGAAACCTCCGAGTTCGTTTCGTCCGAGCGGCCGCTTCGCGCGCGCCGCGCGCTCGATGGCGACGCTCACGCGCGGCGTTTGCCGAGCCGCGCCGGGGATTTTCGCGATTGCTTCGACGAACGTCACGACGCCGCGCGCGATGAGGCCGCGCCCCCCCTCGTTCTCGCTCGCGAACACGAAGATCGTGTCGCCTTCGGCGATATGCTTGCCGCCGTACATCGTCTTTTGCGCAGTGAACGCGAACGTCTTCGCCTGCGGATCGCTCACTTCGGCTTTGATCGCAAATGCCATGCTTCGCCTCCGTTTGCGCCCAAATTTCGTTGTCGTCCCAGCCAGCCATTTGCGCGCCGCTCGCTCCCGAAATAGGAGCGAGCGCCATTCGGCACCGTCGGTCAGCGCGCGCCGACCTTGCGCTGCCGCCACAGGCACAGCAGATCGCACGCGATGTGCGCGGCCGCGATCGCGGTGATCTCGCTCTGGTCGTACGCGGGTGCGACTTCGACGACGTCCGCGCCGATCAGGTTCACGCCGCCGAGGCCGCGCACGATCGACAGCGCCTGCGCGGACGACAGCCCGCCCGCGACCGGCGTGCCCGTGCCCGGCGCGAACGCGGGATCGAGGCAGTCGATATCGAACGTCAGATAAGCGGGCCGGCCGCCGACGATCGACCGGATGCGTTCGAGCGCCGCGCGCGGACCGTGCTCGTGCACCCACGCGGCGTCGAGCACGTTGATGCCGAGATAGTCGTCGTTCCACGTGCGGATGCCGATCTGCACCGACGTCTTCGGATCGATCAGCCCTTCGTCGACCGCCTTGTAGAACATCGTGCCGTGATTGAGGCTGTCCGGATCGTCGTCGGCCCATGTGTCGCAGTGCGCGTCGAAATGGATCAGCGACAGCGGCCCGCCGTACTTCTGCGCGTGCGCAATCAGCAGCGGATACGTGATGTAGTGATCGCCGCCGAACGTCAGCATCTTCGCGTTCGATCGCAGGATCGTTTGCGCATGCTCGACGATCGCGGCCTTGATCGTCGGCGGATTGTGCGCGTCGAACCAGCAGTCGCCGTAGTCGATCACCGCGAGATCGTCGAACGGATCGAAGCCCCATGGATAGGGATGCAGCTCCGCGAGCTGCACGCTCGCCGCGCGCACCGCGGACGGGCCGAGGCGCGCGCCGGAGCGAAACGTCGTCGCGAGATCGAGCGGCACGCCGGACACGGCGACGTCGACGCCGTCGAGATCGCGACTGTAGTTGCGTCGCATGAACGACAGCACGCCCGCGTAGGTGTTTTCGATCGAGGAGCCGTAGAGAGATGGACGGCGGATCGCGCCGTCGCCATAGAGCGTTTCATTCATCGAATGACCCGATGGAGGAACCCGCTCGTTCGCGGTGCAGCGAGAGAAAAAGCGAACGCGCCGGCGGTCAGATTCATTGGGAATGCGGCGGCGTGATGCGTTCGCGCCGCCGCGCTGGCTTGCGAATCCTTTAGCGCAGCCGCACGAGCGTCGACTTCAGCTCGGTGTACTTCTCCAGTGCGTGCAACGACTTGTCGCGGCCGTTGCCCGATTGCTTGTAGCCGCCGAACGGGAAGTTCATGTCGCCCCCTTCGTCGTAGCAGTTGACCCATACCGTGCCCGCGCGCAACCGACGCGCGACTTCGTGCGCGGTCGTCAGGTTCGCGGTCCAAACCGCCGCACCGAGCCCGTAATCGCTGTCGTTCGCGATCCTCACCGCTTCGTCGACCGAATCGAACGTGATCACCGACAACACCGGGCCGAAGATTTCCTCGCGCGCGATCTTCGCGTCGGGCGTCGTATCGAACACGGTCGGCTCGATGTAGAAGCCGCCGCCCTTTTCGTTCACGCGCGCGCCGCCGAGCAGCAGCTTCGCTTCGCCGCGGCCCGACTCGATATAGCCGAGCACGCGTTCGAGCTGAACCTCATCGACGATCGCGCCCATCGACACGTTCGGATCGAGCGGATTGCCCGGCGTATACGCGCGCGCCGCGGCGACGAGCTTCTCGACGAACGCGTCCTTGATGTCGCGATGCACGAGGAGACGCGAGCCCGCCGTGCACATCTCGCCCATGTTGTAGAAGATCGCGCCCGCCGCCGCCTTCGCCGCGCGGTCGAGATCCGGGCAATCGGGCAGCACGATGTTCGGCGACTTGCCGCCGAGTTCGAGCCACACGCGCTTCAGGTTCGATTGCCCCGCGTACTGCATGATCAGCTTGCCGACGCCCGTTGACCCGGTGAACGCGAGACAGTCGACGTCGCGATGCAGCGCGAGCAGCTTGCCCGGCTCGCCGCCGCCCGGCACGACGTTGAACACGCCGGCCGGAA
The DNA here is from genome assembly GCF_001522845.1 of Burkholderia sp. BDU5. Taxonomy (NCBI): domain Bacteria; kingdom Pseudomonadati; phylum Pseudomonadota; class Betaproteobacteria; order Burkholderiales; family Burkholderiaceae; genus Burkholderia; species Burkholderia sp. BDU5. The sequence goes on from NZ_LOWC01000079.1 coordinate 48,519, forward strand.
CGCCCGCCTCGTGCGCGAGCTGCGCGACCTTGATCGCCGTGAGCGGCGATTTCTCCGAAGGCTTCAGCACGACGCTGTTGCCCGCGGCGAGCGCCGGCCCGAACTTCCACGACGCCATCAAGATTGGGAAATTCCATGGCACGACCGCGGCGACGACGCCGAGCGGCTCGCGCGTGACGAAGCCGACGAGATGATGATCGGCGGGCACCACTTCACCGCCGACCTTGTCGATCGCTTCCGCGAACCACTCGACGCAATACGCGGCGCCCGGCACGTCGACCGTCGTCGTGTCGCCGATCGGCTTGCCCGCGTCGAGCGTCTCGAGCAGCGACAGCTCGTCGAGGCGCTCGCGCATCAGCGCCGCCCAGCGCAGCAGGATCGCCTTGCGCTTGCGCGGGCTCAGGCCCGCCCACACCTGCGCGTCGAACGCGCGCCGCGCGGCGGTCACCGCCGCGTCGACGTCGGCCGCGCCGCAATCGGCGACCTTCACGAGCACGCGGCCGTCGATCGGGCTCACGCAATCGAACGTCTTGCCGCCGTGCGCGTCGCGATACGCGCCGTCGATGAATGCGCGCCCTTCGATCGCGAGCGTCGCAGCCTTGTCCTGCCAGTAAGCCAAAGTCGTCTTGTCCATCGGGATTGCCTCGTAGGATTTGATTCGCCATGCGTAACGACGTACGTGACGCCGCTCGCTTGCGGCGCGCGGCGGCGGCGAATCGCGTTGGCGCGTCGTCAGAAGGTGGGCGGCGAATTCGCCGACACGACCTCGCAGACGTGTTCCGCGCTGGGATTGCGAAAACGGTGCGGCAAGCGGCTCTCGAAGTAGTAGCTGTCTCCGGGATCGAGCAGCCACGTCGTGCCGTCGACGGTCAGCTCGATCTGCCCGGACACGACGACGCCGCCCTCGTGTCCCGCATGCGCGAGCATTTCCGGACCGGTGTCCGCGAGCGGCTGATAGACCTCGCGCATGATGCACATGTTGCGGTCCTTGACGCCGGAGCCCGCGAGATAGAAGCCGATCGCGTCGTTGCCGAGGTTCGGCATCTCGCCGCGGCGCGAGACGACCGAACGGTTCTCGTCGACTTCGAACGTGAAGAACTCCGCGAGACTCATCGGAATGCATTCGAGCAATTTCTTCAGCGATCCTACCGATGGACTGACGCGGTTCTGCTCGATCAGCGAGATGGTGCCGTTCGTGACGCCCGCGCGCTTCGCGAGCTCGCGCTGCGACAGACCGTACTTCACGCGCACGTGACGCAGGCGGGTGGCGACTTCATTGGACATCGATAGGGTTTCCGACACGATTGGTAGCGTCTACGACCGACGATTGCGTGGCTCGAGTGTCGAATATTCTAATCACTTTCAATTGATTTCTGTCCGGGAAAACCCTGCAAGGCGTTCGAAATAATGCACGCCGCGGCATGCAATCGCTTATGCAGGATCGATGCCCGCCACAGAAAGAACACAGTGATCCGTATTTTTGAAAAATATTTGACGCCGTTTTTGGCTCGTATATGCTGATCCACAGGTCGGCGTCACATCATCGTCATGTTGCAGCGCGTTCCGACGGTGTACGAAGTATGTAACGCGTTGGCGATCTTGCCGCCGGACCGCCGCCTCGATTTATTAAACGCCGAATGCGTTCGATGAACCGGGGTGTTCAAAACTTTCAACGTCACCAGTCGAGTGTAATCGTGAGAGTCCGTGGCCCTCTGGTAAGGTGGGATCGAAGACATGCGGCAAGCATCCCGCATGACGTCGCCCTCTCCGACGGCAGCAGCGGCGCGCTTGTTCCTCGCCTGCTTCCTTCCGTCTTCACCATCCTGTCCCGTCGTTCCGTACGACGTCACAACGCCGTCTCCGCACGCGCCTACATCGCCGTGCACATCGACGAAGTCGCCTCGCTTCTGCCATAGCGCCTCTCCTTCTGACGCGGTTCGCTTCGAGCGTATGCCCTGACGCCTGATCGGCGCAGCGGCGTGCCGCATCGTCGCGCGTGCGCTCGACCATCCACGTTGCGCCGCGCGTTCGATTCGAGCGAGCGTCATCCCCATTCGTTGCGTGCCGTGCGGTCGCCCGCTTGCTGCCGTCGCTCGTCCGTCGCGCCTCTCTCTCAGCGGCTTCGCGCATTGCGTGAAGCCGACGGGCCCTGTCACGCCTGCCGTATTGCGATTTCGATGCGCGATTCGCAATCCCGGCATTCATCGAACGTGAAATTCATGCAAAGCAAACCATTGGTCGGAATCATCGCGGATAAAACGATGATCGGCGCGCATCCATCGCACGTCGCCGGCGAGAAATACGTCTCGGCAATCGTCGACGGCGCAAACGCGCTCGCGATGCTCGTGCCCGCGCTCGGCGCGCGGCAAGCGACTCCGGACGTGCTCGCCGCCGTTGACGGACTGCTGTTTACCGGCAGCTATTCGAACGTCGAGCCGCATCGCTACGGCGGCCAGCCGAGCGCGCCCGGCACGCTGCACGACCCGTCGCGCGACGCGACGACGCTGCCGCTGCTGCGCGCGGCGATCGACGCCGGCGTGCCGGTGCTCGCGATCTGCCGCGGCTTCCAGGAGATGAACGTCGTGTTCGGCGGCACGCTGCATCAACAAGTGCATGCGGTCGAAGGCTTCGACGATCACCGCGAAGACAAGCGCGACGCGCTCGACGCGCAGTACGCGCCGGCGCACGCAATTCGGCTCGCGCCCGACGGGCTGCTGCAGCGCCTGCTCGGCGGCGCGGCCGACGCGCGCGTGAATTCGCTGCACAGCCAAGGCATCGCGCAATTGGGCGCGGGCCTCGCAATCGAAGCGGTCGCGCCCGACGGGCTCGTCGAAGCCGTCAGCGTGCCGGACGCACGCGCATTCGCGCTCGGCGTGCAATGGCATCCGGAGTGGAAGCACGCGGACGATCCGCTGTCCACCGCGATCTTCCGCGCGTTCGGCGACGCATGCCGCGACCGGATGCGCGCCCGAATGCAGAACGACGCCGACCTGCTGCCGGCGCATGCGGTTCACGCGTGAAACGGCCCACTACAACGAGAACGATCATGCAAGACATCGACGAATTCCTGAAGAAACATCGGATCACCGAAGTGGAAGCGATCATCCCCGACATGGCCGGCATCGCGCGCGGCAAGATCATTCCGCGCAGCAAGTTCGAAACCGGCGAATCGATGCGCCTGCCGCAGGCCGTGATGATCCAGACAGTCACCGGCGACTATCCGGAAGACGGCACACTGACGGGCGTCACCGATCCCGACATGGTGTGTCTGCCCGACGCGTCGACGATTCGCCTGATTCCGTGGGCGATCGATCCGACCGCGCAAGTGATCCACGATTGCGTGCACTTCGACGGCACGCCCGTCGAGATCTCGCCGCGCCGCGTGCTGCGCCGCGTGCTCGAGCTTTACAAGGCGAAAGGCTGGAAGCCCGTGATCGCGCCGGAGCTCGAGTTCTATCTGGTCGACATGAACAAGGACCCGGATCTCCCGCTCGCGCCGCCGATCGGCCGCACCGGGCGGCCGGAGACGGGACGCCAGTCGTATTCGATCGAAGCGGTCAACGAGTTCGACCCGCTGTTCGAGGATATCTACGAGTACTGCGAAGTGCAGGATCTCGAAGTCGACACGCTGATCCACGAAGTCGGCGCCGCGCAGATGGAGATCAACTTCCTGCACGGCGATCCGCTGAATCTCGCCGACCGCGTGTTCCTGTTCAAGCGCACGGTGCGCGAAGCGGCGCTGCGGCATCACATGTACGCGACGTTCATGGCGAAGCCGATGGAGAACGAGCCGGGCTCGGCGATGCACGTGCATCAGAGCATCGTCGACGAAGAGACCGGACGTAACCTCTTCACCGCCGCCGACGGCAGCCCGACCGACATGTTCTACGGGTACATCGCCGGGCTGCAGAAATACACGCCCGCGCTGATGCCGATCTTCGCGCCGTACATCAACTCGTATCGCCGGCTGTCCCGCTTCATGGCCGCGCCGATCAACGTGCAGTGGGGCTACGACAACCGCACGGTCGGCTTCCGGATTCCGCATTCGTCGTCGGTGTCGCGCCGCGTCGAGAACCGGATTCCGGGCGTCGACTGCAATCCGTATCTCGCGATCGCGGGCACGCTCGCGGCCGGCTACCTCGGCATGACGCAGCGCCTCGCGCCGACCGAGCCGCTCGTCAGCGACGGCTACAGCCTGCCGTACCAGTTGCCGCGCAATCTCGAAGAAGGCTTGACGCTGATGTCTGCGTGCGAGCCGCTCGCCGGGATCCTTGGCGAAAAGTTCGTGAAGGCCTATCTTGCGCTGAAGGAAACGGAGTACGAAGCATTTTTCCGCGTGATCAGCTCGTGGGAACGCAAGCATCTGCTGCTGCACGTCTGAACGCAAACGCAGCCGCATCTATACAGGAGGCAACGATGAGCTACCGACTGAACGAATCGGCATGGGTCCAGCCCGCCGCACCTGCGGCCGGCGCGCATGCCGAACAACGCCGCACGACCGCCGCATACCGCGCGCTCGACGCCGCGCATCACATCCATCCGTTTTCCGACATGGGCGCGCTCAATCGCGCCGGCAGCCGCAT
>NZ_LOWC01000080.1:0-2571 GCF_001522845.1 Burkholderia sp. BDU5
GACGACGGCCAGGTCGTCGACCTCTGGGTGTCGAAGCGCTACGCGCGCACGCCGGGTGTGCGCATCGAGGCGATCGAGTTGAATTTGAAGTCAGCATAAGGAGCGGGGCCTTGAAAGCAAAAAGCAAACTCACCATCAACGCGATGATCGGGGCCATGAAGCCCGGCATCCGCTATTCGGCGCACGACCTCGCACGCCGCTTGAAGCATCCCGTTTCGTCGGTGCGGCAGCTGCTGTCGCTCGACGTCGCGCTCGCGCGGCTCGACTGCCATTCGGAGAGCCGCGGGCGGATGTACTCGCTTGCAGGCACGAGCCGCTCGCCGGGCACGCACGTCGACACGCGCATCCGGCCGGACTTCACGAGCAACCTGTCGGGCTACATGGCCGAGCTCAACACGCGCCAGGCGCTGGCGATGATGACGCGGGGTGTGCGATGAGCGATGTCGTCGAGTTCAAGTCGGCGTTCGACGCGGTGCGCTTCGCGCTCTGCTACTCGTCGCAGCAGTACGGCGAGACGATGATGGCGAAGCGGCTGCGCGGCGAGTCGATCGGCACGGGCATGGGTCTGGTCGGGCTCGACGGCGCCGGGCAGGCCGGGGAGATCCGCCGGCATCTCTGGGAGCTGCCCGATCTGCACCTGTCCGTGCTCGTCGCGCGCGCGGCGCCGCGCGACCTGCCGTGCTCCTGCGGCGCAGCGTGCTGCAGCGGCCGGACGCCGAATCTCGAGTGGCAGGCGGCGGTCGGCTGGCTCATTCGGGCGTCGGCCGCCTACTGTTCGGGGTTCTCCCACTACCGCGTGCGGCGCGCGATCATCGAGCGTCTGTTCGGGGTGAAGTGCGACCTGGTTGACATAGCCGAGGAGTGCGATGCGCACGTGAACACGGTCAGCAAGCACAACTCCGCGGTGCGGAAGTGGATTGAGGGGGACAAGAAAGCCAACGAGGTCGGCGTCGAGGGGCTCGCTTGGTCGGTGATCGAACGACGGTTCAGCGAGCTAGGGTTGCTGCAGGAACGATCAACCGCTTGACAATGTGTGTTTGGCACACAATAATCCGCCATATTCGATACACGTCATACGTGCGTCCGGAGAAACGAAGCCCGCGAAAGCGGGCTTCGGCGTTTCTGGCGTCCGTTTCCGGTAAGATCTTCGTGCGGGTGGGACCGCGAAAGGAGATCAGATGCTTCAGAACGGACATTACAAAGTCGACTTCGGCGCATCGCTGCCTGGGGTGGGTGGCCGCGTGAAGCTGGACGATGGCGTCATCACCGGGGGCGACGACCAGTATCGCTACGAGGGCACTTACGATGTCGTCGGGACGCAGGTTACTGCGCGGTTGACGATTTCGGCACATGCGCCGAATGCGGTTTCAGTCTTCGGGACACCGGGTGGTCAGTTCTGGTTGAATTTGACCGGACAAGTTCAGCCGGGCGGATTCACGCTTACTGGGCCTTCGCCGTTTGGTGGTCCTGGTATCGTCGTCACCGGTCGCCATCTTCCGACCATAAACTTAGGCCAGTTCTGAGAACCTTCGAGCTGTTCCAAGCCCGCTGAGTCGACAAGCCAGCGGGCTTTTTCGTTGTGGTGTGCCGCGCTATACTCGACTCGGCCTTAGCTGCGCCGGCGGGAAAGACGCAGCGAGGTGATCAGCCAGCGCGCCGAAAGGTGCAGACGGGTTTCCGCCGCCCTGCTGGCACCAGACATAGTGAGCCCGCCGAGCGAAATCCGGCGGGCGATGTTTGCACCGACGCCGTCAGTTAGGAACGAAGCCGATAGGATTCGGCGGAACAACAGGGCTGGTCAACTTCGTCAGAAGTACGGACGCCTGCGTGAAATGTTGAACGAGCCTCGCGGCACTGCCATCCTCTGTCACGCCATCAAAGCGGATGAACTGCCCCGTGACGGCGATCTCGGTGATCTGAATCGTTACTTCCTTGCCGAACGAGGCGAGCATCGCACCGACCGCCTCGCCGGCAGTCAAGGTAGCCTCGAACGCTTTGATCTCCTTGATCAAAGTTTTGAATGCCAACTCGCTGGGCGAGGTCGTCACTATGAACGGGCTCGGCTCATACGACGGGATCGAGTCCGGATCCGTGTTTAACGAAGATCTGCTCATAACTTTTCCTTCAAATGTGATGCGGCCATTCCGCATCTGGATTCTACGGTATGGCACGGCGCACAAATCTCGCCGAGATTGCGTCAAAAATGTCGAGCGCGCGGCCGATGCCCCCAGTGATTCTGTTCGGCGACTCGAACTGGACCCGGCGCATCGTGCCGGCCGACGGCGTCGCCGAGTGGGTCACCGAGACGGTCCTGCGCGAGGGCGCGCCACTGCACAACCCTGATCACGCGCATCTGGTCGACGCGGATGTCGCCTACCTCTGGGCGGCCGTCGAGAATGTGCGCCAGATGCGCCGCGTCGTCGGCCAGTGCGAAGAGGTGACGATCCGAGCCGGCGGCTGGCAGCGCGCCCGGCAGGAACAGCAGTACCTCGAATGGTTCGGCCGCGTGCCGGCCTTCCTGATCACGCTCGACGCGCACTACGCGCGCGAGTGCAACGACCTGCAGTGGTG
>NZ_LOWC01000081.1:0-15339 GCF_001522845.1 Burkholderia sp. BDU5
GAGGATGTCGCGAAGACGGTGCTGTTCCTGTCGGCGTTCCCGAGCGCGGCGCTGACCGGCCAGTCGTTCATCGTCAGTCACGGCTGGTTCATGCAATGAAGCCGCACGCCCGTACCGAAAAGCAGGCCGTCGATCCGGCGGACCTGCACAACGAAGCAAGCGTGCCGCACGCGCTCGAACAGGCTCATGCGCCGTTCCACGATCTGCCGTACGAAACGATCGCGCTCGTGCTGCAAGGCGGCGGCGCGCTCGGCGCGTATCAGGCCGGCGTATTCGAAGGGCTGCACGAAGCAGGCGTTCCGCTCAACTGGATCGCCGGCATTTCGATCGGCGCGCTGAACACCGCGCTGATCGCCGGCAATCCGCCCGAGCGGCGCGTCGAGCGGCTGCGCGAGTTCTGGAACACGATCTGCCAGCCCGCGTTCTTCCCCGCGTTGCCGGCCGTGTTCGAAGCCGCGCTCTTCAACAGCCACGATTACGTGCGCACGTTCTTCACCGCGAGCCAGGCGGCGAGCGCGGTCGTGCAAGGACAGCGCGGCTTCTTCGTGCCGCGCTTCCCGCCGCCGCTGCCGGGCGCGACGCATCCGCCGGAGAAGGTCAGCTATTACGACACGTCCGCGCTGCGTTCGACGCTCCTCAAGCTGTGCGACTTCGACCGGATCAATTCGGGCGAGACGCGCGTGTCGGTCGGCGCGGTAAACGTCGGTACGGGCAACTTCATCTACTTCGACAACACGAAGGCGACGCTGCGTCCCGAGCATTTCATGGCGTCGGGCGCGCTGCCACCCGCATTCCCGCCCGTCGAGATCGACGGCGAGTTCTACTGGGACGGCGGCATCGTATCGAACACGCCGCTGATGGAAGTGCTGCGCGCATCGCCGCGCCGCGACACGCTCGCGTTCCAGGTCGACCTGTGGAGCGCGCGAGGGCCGCTGCCGGAATCGATGAACGAAGTGACCGAGCGCACGAAGGACGTTCAATATTCGAGCCGCACGCGCCTGATCACCGACACGCTGCAACGTGAACAGCGCTTTCGCAATGTGCTGCGCCGCGTGCTCGACCAGGTGCCAGACGACCTGCGCAAGAACGATCCGTGGTGCCAGCAGGCCGAGACGCTGTCGTGCAGCAAGCGCTACAACGTCCAGCATCTCATCTATCAGCAGAAAGCATACGAGCAGCACTACAAGGACTATCAGTTCGGCGCGTCGACGATGCGCGACCACTGGTCGGCGGGCCTCGCGGACATCCGCAAGACGCTCGCCGTGAAGCACGGCCTCACGCTGCCGGACAACGACGCGGGCTTCGTCACGCACGACATTCACCGGATCCGGTAACGTCTTCGCTCGCGGCCGGCGCATGCCGGCCGTGCATTCCCTTGCCGCAATTCTTCGCCGCATTCGCACCTTCGCCATGCCGATTCTGGTCGTTCTATTCGCACTCGTCGCATTGATCTGGGGCGCTGTCCATACGTTTCATGCGATCGCCGCGCGCTTCGGCGACGCCATCGCGATCGGCGCGGCGGTCGGCGCGATCGCCGTGATCGGCGCGGCGGTCGCGCACTGGGTCCGGCGGCGGCGCGACGTCGCGCCGAACACGCGCGAGGACGGGTGGACCCACGTGCTTCGGCGCGCGTGGGGCGATCTGCGCGTATCGGCGACGAAGGGGCTGCTGTGGCTGTCGCAGGACGGCGCCGACGGCCGCTACACGCTCACCGATCTGAGCGGCTGCCGCGCGGAAGCGTTCGACGGCCGCTGGTATCTGGTCGTCGCCGTACGCGACGATCGGCGCGCCGAATGGAAGCTGCCGATGGACGACAAGCGCGACGCGCTGCGCTGGGAACGGGTGTTGACGCTCGCGAAGCGACAGCGCCTGTGAGGTGCACGCGGTGAGCCGACGCACGCGTGGAACGAATCGTCGCGCGATGCGCGAAACGGCAAGCGCCGTCGCGAGTCGCGAACGACGCGATGCGCCGACTGTCCCCCGATGATCGGCGATGACGACGTGCTGCGCCGGATATGCCGACGCTCAGGCAACGGCGTCGCCGCCCGCGGGCCGAGGCTTTGAACATCGCGATCGGACGATACGCATGCCGCGCCAATCAAATCGGCAGCGCCTTCATGGCGGGAGAAGCCGAACCGGGTGACGCCGGCCGGCCCATCGGCCGGAGCGAACGTCGAACGTCGAACGTCGAACGTCGAACGTCGAACGTCGAACGTCGAACGTCGAACTCAACGAGCATAACCAGGGTCAAAATCGTCTCGCCGCGAAATTCGCGGAAGAAAATCGCCTGCGCCGCCGAAAACAAGCGGATCGTCCTATCCACCCCGTGGCGCGCCTGCCACAGTAGCGGCGTCAGCCTTTCAAACCGGAGTCCAGCGTGGCCGAAACCAACGCCTCCCGCACGCTTACCTTTCGCCCGTTCACCCAGGACGACGTCGACACCGCTCAGCGCCTGTCCAGCAGCTTCCAGTGGCCGCATCGCGTCGACGACTGGCGCTTCGTCGCGAAGCTCGGCAGCGGCTTCGTCGCCGCGGACGAAAGCGGCGTGATCGGCACCGCGCTCGGCTGGCGCCACGGCGATGCGCACGCGTCGCTCGGCATGGTGATCGTCGCACCGGACCAGCAAGGCCGCGGCATCGGTCGCGAACTGCTCGCGCGGGTCATCGACGATCTCGGCGAGCGCACGATGTTCCTGCACGCGACGCCCGCAGGCGAGCCGCTCTACGCGAAGTTCGGCTTCAAGCCGATCGGCACCATCGAGCAGCACCAGGGCGCCGCGTGCCATCCGCCGCTGATTTCGCTGCCACCCGGCGAGCGCTTGCGGCCGATCGGCGTCAACGACACGGCGCACCTCGGTGCACTCGCGTCGCGCGCGTGCGGCTACGACCGCAGCGCCGTGATCGACGCGCTGCGCGATGCCGCGAGCGGCATCGCGCTCGACCGCGACGGCGAACTGCTCGGCTTCGCGCTGTTCCGCCGCTTCGGTCGCGGCCACGTGATCGGTCCGGTGATCGCGTCGGACGCACTGCGTGCGCAGGCGCTGGTCAACCACTGGCTCGCGCTGCACGCCGGCATGTTCGTGCGGATCGACGTGCCGGGCGACAGCGGCCTGTCCGACTGGCTCGAAGGGCTCGGGCTGCGGCGCGTCGATTCGGGCCTCGCGATGGTGCGCGGCGAAGCGCCCGAGCGCGATCCGTCGCTGCGGCAGTTCGCGATCGTCAATCCGGCGCTCGGCTGATCCCGCGCGACCGCAACCGCACGCGTCATCCGATGACTTTCGTCTACAAGGCCGATCCCGCGCGCGGCGCGCAATGGGCGCGTCTTTTCGCTGAGAAGGCGCCCGACGTCCCGTTCCGTTTGTGGCCGGACATCGGCGACCCGGCCGCCGTCCGTTATCTGGCCGCGTGGCAACCGCCCGACGATCCGCTGCGGCTGATGCCGAATCTCGAAGTCGTGTTCTCGGTCGGCGCGGGCGTCGATCAGTTCGATCTGTCGTGCGTGCCCGCGCACATCCCGGTCGTGCGGATGATCGAGCCGGGGATCGTCGAAGGAATGGTCGAATACGTGACGCAGGCCGTGCTGACGATTCATCGCGACCTGTTCGACTACGCAACGCTGCAACGCATGCAAATGTGGCGAGCAAAGCCCGTGCGCGCCGCCGCGTCGCGGCGCATCGGCGTGCTCGGCCTCGGGATGCTCGGTCAGGCGGTGCTCGACACGCTGCGCCGCTTCGGCTTTCCTTGCGCCGGCTGGAGCCGCACGCCGCGCACGCTGGAAGGCATCGAATGCTACGCGGGCAAAGCGGAGCTCGCCGCGCTGCTCGCGCGCTCGGACATCCTCATTTGCCTGCTGCCGCTCACGCCCGAAACGCACGGGCTGCTCGACACGCCCGTGTTCGATGCGCTGCCCGATGGCGCGTCGCTGATCCAGGTCGGGCGCGGCCCGCAGCTCGTCGACGCGGCGCTCCTCGAGGCGCTCGCGTCGGGCAAGCTCGACAGCGCGATCGTCGATGTTACGGATCCCGAACCGCTGCCGGCCGGCCATCCGTTCTGGACGCATCCGCGCATCCGGATCACGCCGCACATCGCCAGCGCGACACGGCCCGACACCGCGGTCGAGGCGGTGCTCGCGAATCTCGCGCGGCATCGCGCGGGAGAGCCGATGGTTGGCGTCGTCGATCGCGCACGCGGTTATTGAGCGTCTGTCTGAGCGTCTCGTCTGAGCGTCTGTCTGAGCGTCTCGTCGGGGCGTCTCGTCGGGGCGTCTCGTCGGTTGCGCAGCACCCGGTGCGTGGATCTCGGCGCATAGGCATGAGCACCGGCACCGAACCTGCACACCGCGCGCGACGCAACGCGCGATTCCCTCACTGCCCGCGACGCATTCGCATGCCGCGCGCTGCGCCGTAAATACACGCGGCTCGCGCAATCGCGCGCACGCCCCGCGACGCGGCATACGACCAACCCAGCCCCCTCGCCGTCGTGCGATGCACGCACGACGCACGTTGCGCCACGCCCATGCCGCCTCAACCAACGCAGCAGAAAATGCCGTCCCGCCCCGCATAAACGCCGCATCCGTACGTTTCCGCGCGGCAATTGGATGTGCGCGTGAACGGCCCGATCGGTAGCATGGATCCACACCGTTTTGTTCGAACGAGGGCCTGCACCGCCATGACCATTCCATCGTTGATCGAAGCCGATCGCCAGCATCTGATCCATCCCGTCGTCAGTTACCGCGCGCACGAGGCGCGCGGCGTCACTGTGCTCGATTCCGCCGACGGCGTGTTCCTGCGCGACACCGAAGGCAACGAACTCCTCGACGCGTTCTCGGGCCTCTGGTGCGTGAACGTCGGCTACAGCCGCGACAGCATCATCAAGGTCGCGACCGAGCAGATGACGCGCCTGCCGTACGCGACCGCGTACTTCCACTTCGGCTCCGCGCCCGCGATCGAGCTCGCCGAGAAGCTGACCGCGCTCGCGCCAAAATCGCTCACGCGCGTCTACTTCACGCTCGGCGGCTCGGACGCCGTCGATTCGGCACTGCGCTTCATCACGCATTACTTCAACTCGACAGGCCGTCCGCAGAAGAAGCACATGATCGCGCTCGAGCGCGGCTATCACGGTTCGTCGTCGGTCGGCGCGGGGCTCACCGCGCTCGCGACGTTCCATCGCCACTTCGACGTTCCGCAGCCGACCCAGCATCACATCGAATCGCCGTACGCGTACCGCCATCGGGCCGGCGACGACGACGCCGCGCTGATCGCCGCGTCGGTCGCGGCGCTTGAAGCGAAGGTCGCGGAACTGGGCGCCGATCGCGTCGCCGCGTTCTTCTGCGAGCCGGTGCAAGGCTCGGGCGGCGTGATCGTGCCGCCCGCCGGCTGGCTCAAGGCGATGCGCGACGCGTGCACGCGGCTCGGCATCCTGTTCGTCGCCGACGAAGTGATCACCGGCTTCGGCCGCACCGGTCCGCTCTTCGCGTGCGAAGCCGAGGGCGTCGAGCCCGATCTGATGACGGTCGCGAAGGGCCTGACCGCGGGCTACGCGCCGATGGGCGCGGTGCTGGTATCCGACGAGATCTATCGGGGTATCGCCGACGGCGGCAGCATCGACGCCGCGATCGGCCACGGCCACACGTATTCCGCGCATCCGGTGAGTGCGGCGATCGCGCTCGAAGTGCTGCGCCTCTATCACGAAGGCGGACTGCTCGAAAACGGCATCGCGCACGCGCCGCGCTTCGCGCGCGGGCTCGACGCGCTGCGCGCGCATCCGCTCGTCGGCGACGCGCGCGCGCGCGGGCTGCTCGGCGCGCTCGAACTCGTCGCCGACAAAACGAGCAAGGCGCGCTTCGATCCGTCGCTCAATCTGTCCGAGCGGATCGCGGCCGCCGCCTACCGCAACCGCGTCGTGTTCCGTGCGTTCAACGACGGCATCCTCGGCTTCGCGCCCGCGCTCAGCTATACGGACGGCGATTTCGACCTGCTGTTCTCGCGGCTGCGCACGACGCTCGACGAGGTGCTCGCCGAAGCCGACGTGCAGCGCGCGCTCGAAGCGGCGCAAGCGTGGGCCGCTTGATGCGACGCGCGAGGCGTTCCGAATATTCGGGACACTTGGGAAAACGCTGCCTTGTGGACGCAATTTTGTGACCGTAAAGTAACCGGACGTTTACTCTTCATTCCTCCGACGCCGTGATGATGGGCGATTGCAAGCTGGACAAGATCGATCTGCGCATACTCGCGCAGTTGCAAAAGCGCGGCCGCATCACCAACGTCGAGTTGGCGGATGCGGTCGGCCTGTCGCCGAGCCCGTGCCTGATACGGGTGAAACGTCTGGAAAAGGCGGGGTATATCGCAGGTTACGGCGCGGACATTCAGCTCGAGAAGCTCGGCGACGTGCAGATCGTGTTCACCGAAGTCACGCTCGCCGATCACCGCCGCGAGGACTTCGACCGCTTCGTCGCGGCGATCCGCAACGTCGACGAGATCGTCGAATGCCACCTCGCGAGCGGCGGCTACGACTATCTGCTGAAGTTCGTCACGCGCAGCGTGAGCCACTATCAGACGATCATCGAAGGGCTGCTCGAACGCAACGTCGGCATCGAGAAGTACTTCAGCTACGTGATCATCAAGTCGCCGTTCGTGAAGCGGCATTATCCGCTCGAAGCGCTGTTCGCCGATCGGCATTGATGTGCCGGAAAGCCCGATTTCGCCGGAGATCGGCAAACGGACAGCCCGCTTCGGACGCGCCTGCAGCCGCTCCCGAAAAATCTCACCTTTGGACGAAAAACGCGTCGGCGCGGGCCGCGAGCGCACCTGCCGGACGCGCGTCGACGACCGTTCTCGCAGGCTGCCGGGCCACGGCCGCAGCGGCCGCCGTTCATCAGAACGTCACGCGCCCTTCGAGACAGAACACGCACGATCCTTCGAGCTCGACGCGCTCGCCGATCAACCGGCAGCGCATCTCGCCGCCGCGCGGCGACGCCTGATACGCACGAAACGCGGTCCTGCCGAGCCGCGCCGCCCAGTAGGCGCGAGCGCGCAATGCGCGCTGCCCGTCATCGGATCTTCCGGCACGCCCTTCGCCGGCGCGAAATATCGGCTCACGAAATCCTAATCACCGCCGTCCATGGCCGTCACGATCACGCCGCAGCGATCGAGCGCCGCAGGATTGCCGGCGAAGCGCCGGTTCACGAACGCATCGACTTGATAGATGGGCGCCGAGGTCGTCCGGTCAGCCGCTCGATCGATATTCGCGTTCATCGCGTTCATCGTCCAGGCCTGTGCAATCGGTTGATGGAAGGTGAGCGCGCCGTGGCACGGCGCTCACGGCAAGCCGTTGCCGCAATGCTCGGCGAAGCCCGGTCGCGTGGCGAGCCGCTCGAAGTACGCGGACACCGCCGGGAAATCCGGCTTGTCGAACGGCGTGCGAAGCCAGCGGTTGATCGACAAGCCAATCGCGATGTCGGCGAGCGTGTAGCCGGGACCGGCGACGAACGCGCCCGTCGCTTCGAGCTGCGCATTCAGGATCGCCATGTGCCGCGTCCAGCTCTCGCACGACGCGCGGATTTCCGCTCGATCGCGATGGCTCGGCTCGTTGCGCACGAGCGCGAGGAACGCATAGCTCCATGCGCGGTTCAGCGCGGTCGTCTGCCAGTCGAGCCATTGATCGATGCGCGCCCGTGCGTGCGGCTCGGCCGGATACAGGTGCGCGCCGCCGTACTGGTTCGCCAGATAACGGACGATCGCGTTCGATTCCCAAAGCGCGAAATCGCCGTCCACGAGCACCGGCACGAGGCCGTTCGGGTTCAGCGCGAGGAATTCGGGCGTCTGCGTCGGCCGGAAGCCTGCACCCCAGTCTTCGCGTTCGAATCCGAGTTGCAATTCGGCGCACGTCCACAACACCTTGCGGACGTTGATCGACGGCGCCTTACCGAGCACTTTCAGCATCACGGACCACCTCGTTCGACGAAAATGCCGACGATTGTAGAGGCGCACGCGCGATGCCGACAGGTACGGTTCGCTGCGCGCGGACCGATGCGCCTGCAAGCCGCGCGCAAGCAAGTTCCGCCTTCGCCCGTGTCACCAGACGCGCGGCACGAGCCGCCAGCGCACGCGCTCGCAATACGCGCGATAGCCGTCGAGGTGCACGCTCAGGTAGCGCTCCTCGTCGATGAGCCGCGCGGCGACGCCCGCCGCGAGCACCGCGGCGAACGGCCAGGCCCATGTCGATTGCGCGGCGATCGGGCTCCCGAAAAATATCACCATTGCGCCGGAGTACATCGGATGCCGGACGAAACGGTACGGGCCTGACGAGATCACCGTCTGCCCGCGCCTGACCTCGACGATGCTCGACGCGAAGCGGTTCTCGCGCAGCACCGCGAAGCAGATCGCGAAGCCCGCGATCACGAGCGCGTTGCCGAACACGACCGCGCGCCAATCGACGGGCATCCGCGCGACGCGCCATTCGGCGCCCATCGCGACGACGAGCCCGACGCTCGCGACGCTCACGACGGCAAGGATGATCTTCTGGCTGAGCTCGCGCTCCGCGCGCACGCCGACGCGCATCCGGCTCTCGACGAGCGCCGGATCGTGCTTGAGGAAATAGAGGGCGAGCAAGGTCGTGGCCCCGGAGAACACGAGCCAGTAGATCCAGCCCTGCCAGTAGCGCATCGAGCCCGCCGACGCGAAGATCAGCACGGCGAGCACCGCGACGAAGCGCGCCTGCGCGCCGAGTACGCGCTTCGACAGCGTGTTCATTGCGGGTTCCTCCTTCTATGTCGTGTCGCGCGACGACGGCGAACCGTACGTCATGCGTCATGCGTCGGGCGTAGCGCATCGCGCATCGATTCGCGAGTCGATGTCCGGCGCCGGCTGGATGGCCCGTTAGCGGCGGATGCGTTCGCAATCACAGGCCGAACGCCGACTGCCGATCGTTACCCGTTGCCCAACGCCCGGATTTTGCCGCGTGCCATTCAACGCCGGACGCCTGATTTCCGACGTTCGCCGGACGATTATCCGCTGTTCGCGCGCTCGTTCAGATGCGCAAACGCGTCCGCGAGAAAATCGACGCACACGCGCACCTTCGCCGAAGCCGCGAGCCGCGCCGGATAGACGGCCCATACGTTCGCCGGCTGGATCGCATCGGGCAGCACGCGCTTGAGCTCGCCGCTCGCGAGCAGCGGCCCGGCTTCCCAGATCGAGCGCAGCACGATCCCGCGTCCGGCCAGCGCCCATTGCACGGCGACCTCGCCGTGATTCGTCGACAGCGCGCCGCCGACCTTCACCGACGACGTCTCGCCGCGCACCGTGAGCCGCCATACGCCGAACGGATGATCGCGCTCCTTGATCGCGAGGCACTGATGCGCGGCGAGATCCGCGAGCTGGCGCGGCGTGCCGTATCGCGCGAGGTACGTGGGCGACGCGCACAGCACCCGGTAGTTCGTCGCGAGCCGCTTCGCGATCAGGTGATCGGCGATCTCGTCGCCGATCCGGATGTCGAGATCGAAGCCTTCGCCCGCGACGTCGACGAGCCGGTCGAACAGATCGAGCCGCACATTGAGCTGCGGATAGCGTTCGTTGAAGTCGAGCAGCGCGGGAGCGAGCACGTGCCGGCCGAAGCCGAAGCTGCTCGAGATCCGCAGCGTGCCGCGCGGAACGTTGCGGGTCGTCGACACGTCTTCGACGAGATGGTCGACGTCGTCGAGGATCTTCTCGGCCCACGCATAGACGCGCTCGCCGGCTTCCGTCACCGCGACGCGGCGCGTCGAGCGGTGCAGCAGCCGCGTGCCGAGCCGCTTTTCGAGTAGCGCGACGCGCTTGCTGACGTACGCGGGCGACACCGCGAGCTGCTCGGCGGCCGCGCTGAAGCTCGCGAGCCGCACGACGACGCTGAAGACGCGCAGGTCGTCGAGGTTCGGCACATTGTTCACGATTCGTGGAAAGTCGATTAACCGAATGGTCGATTTTAATCCTTCCAGAAATAAATAAAATGCGTGAATCGACGATGGCGCGTGTCCCGACGACCGCGCTCCTGATGCCGCTCGCGCCGGGTTCGGCCGATGCGGACGGCTCGACACGACGAGGAATCCAGCATGAGTGACAAGGTATACAAGATCGCCGTCATCCCCGGCGACGGGATCGGCGTGGAAGTGATGCCCGAGGGGCTGCGCGCGCTCGACGCGGTGAGCCGCCGCTTCGGCCTGCGCTTCGAATACGAGCCGATCGAGTGGGCGAGCTGCGACTACTACGCGAAGCACGGCCAGATGATGCCCGACGACTGGAAAACGCAACTTTCCGGCATGGACGCGCTGCTGTTCGGCGCGGTCGGCTGGCCCGAGACGGTGCCGGATCACGTGTCGCTGTGGGGCTCGCTGCTCAAGTTCCGCCGCGAATTCGACCAATACATCAACCTTCGTCCCGCGCGCCTGTTCGACGGCGTGCCGTGTCCGCTCGCCGGCCGCAAGGCGGGCGACATCGATTTCATGATCGTCCGCGAGAACACCGAAGGCGAGTATTCGGCCGTCGGCGGCGCGATGTTCGAAGGCACCGACCGCGAATTCGTCGTCCAGCAGGCGGTGTTCACGCGGCTCGGCACCGAGCGCGTGATGAAGTTCGCGTTCGAGCTCGCGCAGCGCCGCGCGAAGCAGCTGACCGTCGCGACGAAGAGCAACGGCATCGCGATCAGCATGCCGTGGTGGGACGCACGCGCGGCGGAGATGGCCGCGCACTATCCGGACGTCGCGTGGGACAAGCAGCACATCGACATCCTGTGCGCGCGCTTCGTGATGCAGCCGGACCGCTTCGACGTCGTCGTCGCGTCGAATCTGTTCGGCGACATCCTGTCCGACCTCGGCCCCGCATGCACGGGCACGATCGGCATCGCGCCGTCGGCGAACCTGAACCCCGAGCGCAAGTTTCCGTCGCTGTTCGAACCGGTGCACGGCTCCGCGCCGGACATCGCGGGCAAGCATGTCGCGAATCCGATCGCGATGATCTGGTCGGCCGCGATGATGGTCGATTTCCTCGGCGAAGGCGTCGGCCGCGCCCGCGAAGCGCACGACGCGATCGTCGCCGCGATCGAGCACGTGCTGAAGCACGGCCCGCGCACGGGCGATCTGGGCGGTCGGGCGTCGACGAGCGAAGTCGGCGACGCGATCGTCGCGCATCTGCTCGGCTGATCGCCGCGCATCGTCTCAACCGCATCGCTTCGTCAGGATTCGCACCATGTCGCTCACGCTGTCCCGCACCACACTCATCCGCACCGGCAACCTGATCGACGGCGAATGGCGTCCCGCCGCGTCAGGCAACCGCTATGCCGTCTCCGATCCGGCCGCGCTCGACGTGATCGCCGAAGCCGCCGACAGCGGCGCCGACGACGCGCGCGCCGCCACCGATGCCGCCGCGCGCGCGCTGCCCGCATGGCGCGCGACGACCGCGCGCGAGCGCGCCGCGATCCTGCGCGCGTGGCACGCGGCGATCGTCTGGCATACCGAAGACCTCGCGCGCCTGATGTCGCGCGAGCAGGGCAAGCCGCTCGCCGAGGCGCGCGGCGAAGTCGCGTACGGCGCGTCGTACGTGCAGTGGTTCGCCGAGGAAGCGACGCGCGCGTACGGCGACGTCATTCCGCAGCAGCAGCGCGGCAAGCGGATGAGCGCGGTGAAGGAACCGATCGGCATCGTCGCGGCGATCACGCCGTGGAACTTCCCGCTCGCGATGATCGCGCGCAAGATCGCACCCGCGCTCGCGGCGGGCTGCACGGTCGTCGCGAAGCCGGCCGAAGACACGCCGCTCACCGCGCTCGCGCTCGCGTTCCTCGCGATGGAAGCGGGCGTGCCGCCCGGCGTGCTGAACATGATCTCGGCGTCGCGCGAGCGCGGCGTCGAAGCGGTCGGCGACTGGCTCGCCGACGCGCGCGTGCGCAAGATCACGTTTACCGGCTCGACGCCCGTCGGCAAGTTCCTCGCGCGCGAATCGGCTGCGACGCTGAAAAAACTGTCGCTCGAACTGGGCGGCAACGCGCCGTTCATCGTGTTTGACGACGCCGATCTCGACGCGGCCGCCGACGGCTTGATGGCGGCGAAGTTCCGCAACGGCGGACAAACCTGCGTGTGCCCGAATCGCGTCTACGTGCAGGACGGCGCATACGACGCGCTCGCGGCGCGCGTCGCCGCACGCGTGAACGCGCTGCGCGTCGCGCCCGCGACCGACTCCACCGCGCAGATCGGCCCGATGATCAACGCGCGCGCGGTCGACAAGATCGCACGCCACGTCGACGACGCCGTCACGCGCGGTGCGCGCGTGCTGACGGGCGGCCGGCGCCTCGCCGAGCTCGGCCCGCATTTCTATGCGCCGACCGTGCTCGCCGACGCCGCGCCTGACATGCAGCTCTGCGGCGAAGAGACGTTCGGACCGGTAGTTGCGTTGTTCCGCTTCTCGACCGAAGACGAAGCGATCGCCGCCGCGAACGACACGCCGTACGGCCTCGCCGCATACTTCTACACGCAGAACGTGCGACGGATCGCGCGCGTGTCGTCGCGGCTCGAGGCAGGCGTCGTCGGCATCAACGAAGGCGCGCTCGCGAGCGAGGCGGCGCCGTTCGGCGGCGTCAAGGAATCGGGCTACGGCCGCGAAGGATCGCGCTACGGGCTCGACGACTATCTCGCGATCAAATATCTATGCGAAGGCGGCCTCGACTGAAACCTCTCATGATCGAACGTGCGTGCGATCGCATGAAATCGCTCACCGAACGATGTCGCGGGCATGTCGGCTGGCGTGCTCGCGATCGCACACGCCCGTTCCGCGCGTGAGCCGCCGCGACGTATTCATCGACTCCCGAAAAAGCTCACCATGACCGAATCGGCTCCCGAATTTCCTCACTATTCGATCGAGGTCGACTTTCCGAACCTCGATGCACATCGTGCCGGCAATGCCGGCGTCGACTATGTTCATCGCTTCGATTCGGGCGTGCCCGGCCCGCATGTGATGATCAACGCGCTCACGCACGGCAACGAAGTGTGCGGCGCGATCGTCGTCGACGCGTTGCTGAAGATGGGACTGCGTCCGCGCCGCGGCGTGCTGACGCTGTCGTTCGCGAACGTCGCCGCGTACGAGCGCTTCGATCCGGCCGAGCCCGACGCCGCGCGCTTCGTCGATCAGGATTTCAATCGCGTGTGGATGCCGGCCGTGCTCGACGATTCGTCGAAGCGCTCGGTCGAGCTCGATCGTGCGCGCGCGCTGCGGCCGTTCGTCGACGAAGCCGACTGGCTGCTCGACCTGCACTCGATGCATGAGCGCAGCGCGCCGCTGATCGTCGCGGGGCCGCTCGACAAAGGCACGGCGCTCGCGCTGCAGATCGGCGCGCCGTCGACCGTGATTCGCGACGAAGGCCATCCGGAAGGCAAGCGCATGCGCGATTACGGCGGCTTCGGCGATCTGGCAAGCGCGAAGAACGCGCTCCTCATCGAATGCGGTCAGCATTGGGAAACGCACGCGGTGGCGGTCGCGCGCGACAGCACCGCACGCTTCCTGGTCGCATCGGGCATCGTCGACGAGCGGGATCTGCCCGTCGACTGGTTCCTGCCGCTCGCGAAAACGATGCGGATCGTCCAGGTGACGGAGCCCGTCGTCGCGGCGAGCTACGACTTCCGTTTCGCCGGTTCGTACACTGGCCTCGAGCATTTCGCGGAAGCGGGTGAGGTGATCGGCTGGTCGGACGGTGCGCCCGTCACGACGCCGTATCCGGACTGCGTGCTCGTGATGCCGTCGCTGCGTCAGTTGCGTCCCGGCGTGACCGTCGTGCGACTCGGTCGTCTCGAACGCGAGGTGCCGCAGCGAGAGTGATGCGGACGGCGGGCCGTTCGATACCCCGCCAAGCGCCGGACATGCGGCGCTCAGCACTCGGCATTCGAAATCAGGCGGCGCGGCGAAGCAAAGCTTCGTGGCCTTTCATGCCACATCGCATCGCATACCGCACATCGCTGCTTCGCGCAGCGCGATGCCGCACACCGCCCGCCGTCGATCAAAGCCCGAGATCCGACAGGCTCGGATGATCGTCGGGCCGGCGGCCGAGCGGCCAGTGGAACAGGCGGTCCGCTTCGCGGATCGGCATGTCGTTGATGCATGCATGCCGATGCGCCATCAGGCCGTTCTCGTCGAACTCCCAGTTCTCGTTGCCGTACGAGCGGAACCAGTTGCCCGCGTCGTCGTGCCATTCGTACGCGAAGCGCACCGCGATCCGGCTATCGGTGAACGCCCACAATTCCTTGATCAGCCGATAGTCGAGCTCACGCGTCCATTTGCGACGCAGCAGTCCGACGATCTCCGCACGGCCCGTGGCGAACTCCGCGCGGTTGCGCCATTTGCTCTGCGACGTATAGGCGAGCGACACGCGCTCGGGGTCGCGCGTGTTCCAGCCATCTTCGGCAGCACGAACTTTCTGTATGGCGGTTTCGCGCGTGAACGGCGGGACAGGCGGGCGGATTTCAGTTGAATCGGACATCGTGTTCTCCAGATTGAGGACGTGAAATGGCCTGCCCGGCTCGCCGGTGGACGGCGGGCAGGTCGAGGTGCTGCGATTCGATCGAATGAAAGCGGGGCGAGGCGTCAGCCGGACCGGTTCGGCAACGTCGCGTCGATCAGCAGCTCCGCCGCCGCGCGCGCGTCGCGGGCAGCCGTCGCGTCGCCGCTCACGAGCGCGACGCCGATCGCGCCATCGATCAGCACGAGCCACTGACGCGCGAGCCTTGCGACGTGCCGCCGGTCCGCGCCGGTTTCGGCCGCGTATGCGTCGAGCTGCTCGCGCACGAATGCAAGCAGACGTTCCTTGTGCTCGCGCGCGACGACGCGAATCGGATCGTCCGGATGTTCGATCTCACCCGCCGCGTTCAGGAACGCGCAGCCGTGGAAGTCCGTCTGCTCGAACCATTCGCGCAGCACGTCGAACATGCCGACGAGTCGCGCACGCGGCGACTTGCCGCGCTGTTCCGTTGCGTCGACGAACCATGTCATCCAGCGTTCGTCGCGCCTTTCGAGCGCGGCGGCGACGAGCGCCTCCTTCGATTCGAAGTGCGTATAAAAGCTCTTGCGCGCGGCGCCCGACAGCTTGACGATCGCATCGACGCCCGTCGCGTGAATGCCGCCCGCATAGATCAGCGTTTCGGCCGCGTCGAGCAGGCGCTCGCGCGCGCCAGCGGCGGGAGAAAGGTCAGATTTCGTATCCATGCGTTTACGGTAGAACGATCATTCTCCTTTGTCAACCTCGAATCGTTGAGCTGTCGCGAGCAAATGAATTGTCCGGGTCTGTAGCACGTAATCTGTCCGGTTTTTGGGTGCGGCATGAAGCCAGCCGT
>NZ_LOWC01000082.1:0-63917 GCF_001522845.1 Burkholderia sp. BDU5
CTCGCCTCAAGCGCCGGAACCTCCCACTTCTTCTTTCGCGTCGCGTTTCCGTTACCGCGAAAGAGGCGTGATTCTAGGCACCATTCCGCTTTCGCGCAAGCACTTTTTAAGGGTCTCATTAAATTTCTTGTATCGACGTGGCGCACCCGGTCGATACAGCGCGTTCACCGGCGTCCGGCAGCCGCCACCAAGCGTTCCAGAGGCACTGCGTCGGCCATCGCCGCATACCCCGCATCGCTCGGATGAATATCGTCACCGCTGTTATAGCGGCGCTGTAGTTCCGACGGCTTCGACGGATCACGCAGCGCGGCATCGAAATCCACCACGCCGTCGAACGCACCCGACGCCCGAATCCACTCGTTGACCTGGCGGCGGATCGCGTCGCGCGCAGGCGGCAACGACGCAGGCGTCAGCGTCGCACCGAACACCGCGACGCCGCGCGCATGCGCGGCAGCAATCACCCGGCGGTAGCCTTCGATCAGCGCCTGTGCGTCGACCTGCGTGTGCGGCGCATCGCAATCGAGCCCCGAACGGGCGGGCATCGCCGCGAAATTGATGTCGTTGATGCCGATCAGCAGCACCGCGACCTTCACGCCAGCGAGCGTCAGCACGTCGCGCTCGAAACGACGCTCGAGCGCGACGCCGTAGCAGCGGGAGTCGCTCAGCAGCCGGTTCCCACTGATGCCGAGATTCACCACGCCGATGTCGTGCGCTCCCGCGCGCTCGAGGCGGGCCGCGAACGCATCCGGCCAGCGCCGATTGCGGTTCAGGCTTGAGCGCAGGCCGTCGGTGATCGAATCGCCCACCGCCGCGATCGTCGCCGCGCCCGGCTGCGCCGCCTCGACCGAGAGCTCGGCCACCCAGGCGGACTGTGTGAAGTGCGTCCGGTATGCGTCGGGCGCAACGTCACCCGCATGGTTGCCCGGCGTCGACACGTAATTGACCTGACTCGCGACACGATGCCAGACCGTCATCGTCTGGCGACCATTCATATATAGGCTGAGCGCGTATGGTTCGCCAGCCGTCACGCCGTATGCGACCGGATCGCTTTCCCGCTCCTGACCAGCCGGCACTTCGATCTCGCGCCGCCCGCCGAATGTCACGGCCGCCAAACGGTCGTCCGTCACTGCGGCGCCGCCCGCCGAGCGACCGATGCTCACCTCGCCGATCACGAGCGGCGTCTTGCCGTACGCATTGCTCACGCGCACACGGATCGCCCGTCCCGAGAGCGTCGGATAGACGATCTGGCGGACAGTGCGGCCCGCGACGTCCGGCGCACGATACAGCGGCGGCGGCGCCGCGAGATCCGGAATCGGCTGCAGCGCCGTCGCCCATGACGCGACCCAGCGGGTCGGCTGTGTCGGTGCGGTGGCTTGCGCGGCGCTCGCCATCTGGGATGCGACCAGCGCGAGATAGCATGAAAGAGCGAAAAGCCAACGTCGGGGCGTCATTCGAAACTCCTCACTGCAAAACTTTGGATTGTGCCTGATGTCGGTCCGCGCGCTCCGTTGAACGAGGGAATCATGCTCGGCGCCGGCTTGTCGGTTCTCGGGCCGCTGACCAGCAATCTATGAATCCAGCGAGTCGGGTTCGGGGTTCGGACATTCCAGAACAGAATTCAGGCGTCTACCTCGCAACTCGGTGCGATCCTTCAGCAGAACCGGCACGCCACCCGCAGCAAATCGCCGTCACCCGATCCGCGAATCTCGCTCATCCGCTAAAATGATTTATTAACCGACCGGTCGGTTGGTTTATACTGCGTGAACATTCCACCTGGACGAGAACATCGCCATGTACACGCAATCCCTCGACATCCCCGGCAACGTCGCGCCGCTCGATGCCGCCGCCGATTCGTCTGAACAAGCCGGATTCGATGCCGTCATCGCCGCCGACGGCAAGATCGAACCGCAGGACTGGATGCCCGACGCCTATCGCAAGACGCTCGTGCGGCAGATTTCGCAGCATGCGCACTCGGAAGTCGTCGGCATGCTGCCGGAAGGCAACTGGATCACGCGTGCGCCGAGCCTGAAGCGCAAGGCGATCCTGCTCGCAAAGGTCCAGGACGAAGCCGGTCACGGTCTCTATCTATATAGCGCCGCGGAAACGCTCGGAGTGTCGCGCGACGCGCTGATCGACGCACTGCACGCGGGCAAGGCCAAGTACTCGAGCATCTTCAATTATCCGACTCTCACGTGGGCGGACGTCGGCGTGATCGGTTGGCTCGTCGACGGCGCCGCGATCATGAACCAGATTCCGCTCTGCCGCTGCACGTACGGCCCGTATGCGCGCGCAATGATCCGCGTCTGCAAGGAGGAATCGTTCCATCAGCGGCAAGGTTTCGACGCACTGCTCGCGATGATGAAGGGCACCGACGCGCAGCGCGCGATGGTGCAGGACGCAGTGAACCGCTGGTGGTGGCCCGTGCTGATGATGTTCGGCCCGCCCGACGCCAATTCCGTCCACAGCAACCAGTCGGCCAAATGGGGGATCAAGCGGATCTCGAACGACGACCTGCGGCAGAAGTTCGTCGACGCAACGGTCGAGCAGGCCAAGGTGCTCGGCGTCACGCTGCCCGACCCCGATCTCAAGTGGAACGACGCGCGCGGCCATTTCGACTACGGCGCGCTCGACTGGGACGAATTCTGGCGCGTCGTCAACGGCGACGGCCCGTGCAACAGGGAGCGCCTCGCGACCCGCGTGAAGGCGCACGACAACGGCGCGTGGGTCCGCGAAGCCGCGCTTGCGCATGAGGAAAAGCGCCGCCGCCGTGCGCAGCAGCAAGCGGCATGACGCGCGCGAAGCGCGACGCCGCCATCCGTATTCAGGAGATTCAGGAGAAAGCGATGAACAAAGAATGGCCAATCTGGGAAGTCTTCGTGCGCAGCAAGCAAGGGCTCGACCACAAGCACTGCGGGAGCCTGCACGCGGCCGACGCGTCGATGGCGCTGCGCATGGCGCGCGACGTCTATACGCGCCGCCAGGAAGGCGTGAGCATCTGGGTCGTGCCGTCGGCAGCGATCACCGCGTCCGATCCGAACGAAAAGGCCGAGATGTTCGAACCGGCGGGCGACAAGATCTATCGCCATCCGACGTTCTACACGCTGCCCGACGAAATCAACCACATGTGAGCGGCAGGCCATGACGACGACCCCACAACACCTCGCCTACTTGCTGCGCCTCGCCGACAACGCGCTGATCCTCGGTCAGCGCAACGCCGAATGGTGCGGCCACGGTCCGGTCCTCGAGGAAGACATCGCGCTCACGAACATGAGCCTCGACCTGATCGGCCAGGCGCGCCTGCTGTATACGCACGCGGCCGAGCTCGAGCGGCAGCTCACCGGCGCCGCGCGGACCGAGGACGACTACGCGTACTTCCGCACCGAGCGCGAATTCGCGAATTACACGTTCGTCGAGCTGCCGCACTACGGCCCGCTCTGCGGCACCGCGCACGCGGAGCTCGACTACGCGGTGACCGTCGTGCGCAACTTCTTCTATTCGACGCTGATGCTGCATGTCTGGAGCGCGCTCGAGGCGTCGGGCGACGCGCAGCTCGCGGCGATCGCGGCGAAGTCGCTGAAGGAGACGCGCTATCACGAGCACCACGCGCGCGAATGGCTGATCCGCTTCGGCGACGGCACCGATGAGTCGCATCGCCGCGCGCTCGCCGCGCTCGACTATCTGACGCCATACACGCGCGAGTTCTTCGCGGCGGACGCCGTCGACGACGCGGCGGCCGCGGCCGGCATCGGCCCGGCGATCGCGTCGCTCGAGCCGGCGTGGCGCGCGGACGTCGATGCGACGCTCGCCGAGGCGACGCTCGCGCTGCCTGCGGCCGGCGAATACGTGCCGACCGGCAAGCGCGGCGAGCACTCCGAGCACATGGGCTATCTGCTCGCGGAGCTGCAGAGCGTCGCGCGCCAGTATCCGGGCGCGTCCTGGTAAGCCCGGGCGCGACGAACGACGAACGACGGAACCAGACGATGTCAGCCCTCCCCGCATCCGCCTCCGACCAAACGACCACCGCCATCGACGGCGCGGGCAACGGCCGCACCGCCTCCGCGCACGGCGACGCTCCGCTCGTCGCCCGCGCATGGGTCGCGCTCGAAGCCGTGCCCGATCCGGAAATTCCGGTCGTGTCGATCCGCGATCTCGGCATCCTGCGCGACGTGCGCCATGCCGCTGACGGCACGCTCGAAGTCGTCATCACGCCGACCTACTCCGGCTGCCCGGCAATGCAGCAGATCGCGGAAGATATCGACGCCGCGCTGCGACGGGCCGGTATAGCGCCGCACCGGACCGTGACCGTGCTCGCGCCCGCATGGACGACCGACTGGATCACCGCCGACGCCCGCGAGAAGCTCCGCGCCTATGGCATCGCGCCGCCCGTCGGCCAATGCGGCAGCGTCGGCGACACCGGCACCGCCCTCGCGCAGCGCGTCGTGCGCTTCATGCCGAAGCCGCTCGCCGCGCCCATCTGTCCACGCTGCGGCTCCGCGCACACCGAGCGGCTCGCGCAGTTCGCGTCGACCGCGTGCAAGGCGCTCTATCGCTGCGTCGACTGCCGCGAACCCTTCGACTACTTCAAACCTTATTGATATGGCGACTCCGCAATTCCATCCACTGCGCATTCGCGACGTGCGGCCCGAGACCGCCGACGCCGTCACGGTGTCGTTCGAGGTGCCGCCCGAGCTGCGCGACGCGTACCGCTTCACGCAGGGCCAGTTCGTCACGCTGAAGGCGCACGTCGACGGCGAGGAAACCCGCCGCTCGTACTCGATCTGCGTCGGCACGACCGACTACGATCGCGACGGCGAGCTGCGCATCGGCATCAAGCGCGTGCGCGGCGGCCGCTTCTCGAACTTTGCGTTCGATACGCTCAAGCCCGGCCATATGATCGACGTGATGACGCCGGATGGCCGCTTCTTCACGCACCTGAACGCCGACCACGGCAAGCAGTACGTTGCGTTCGCAGGCGGCTCGGGGATCACGCCCGTGCTCGCGATCGTCAAGACGACGCTCGAGCTCGAGCCGCGGAGCGCGTTCACGCTGATCTACGGCAACCGCAGCGTCGACTCGATCATGTTCGCCGAGGAACTCGAGGATCTGAAGAACCGCTTCATGGATCGATTCGTTCTCTATCACGTGCTGTCGGACGACTTGCAGGACGTCGAGCTGTTCAACGGCGTGCTCGACCAGGCCAAATGCGCGGCGTTCCTCGATTCGCTCGTGCCCGCCGCGACGATCGACGAAGCATTCATCTGCGGCCCGGCGCCGATGATGGATGCCGCCGAGGCCGCGCTCACCGCGGCCGGCGTGCCGCACGAGCGGGTGCACGTCGAGCGCTTCGGCACGCCGCTGCCGCAGGCGGGCGTGCCCGCCGTCGAGATCACCGACGACATGCCCGCCGCCGACCTCGAGATCGTGCTCGACGGCAAGAAGCGCAAGCTGCGCCTGCCGTACGAAGGCGTGAGCCTCCTCGACGTCGGGCTACGCGCGGGCCTCGCGCTGCCGTACGCGTGCAAGGGCGGCGTGTGCTGCACGTGCCGCGCGAAGGTGCTCGAAGGCGAGGTGCGGATGGAGAAGAACTACACGCTCGAGCCGCAGGAAATCGCCGACGGCTTCGTACTCACCTGCCAATGCCATCCGGTCAGCGACAAGGTCGTCGTCAGCTACGACGATCGATAGGCGGCGTCTTGCCGCGCGGTTACTCGCCGCCGCCCATCTCGCTTACACTAGGGGCCGCCCGCGGGCCGGACGCACGATGCGCCGGCTCCCGGGCGGCTTTTCTCATGTTGACGACAGGCCAATGAGCACCATCCACGTGACCATGGGCGGCTCCGCCGCCGCTTCTCTTCGCATCGCGCTCGCCGACGCGGGCCGCGACGAAAGCGTCGTCGAGCTGTTCGACGATCTGTCGATCGGCCCGCTGCGCGGCGCCGACGACACGCCGGAGGTCCGCGCGGCGTTCTGGGAGCGCGTGATCGGCGACGTGCAGCAGGACTGGACGGCCGGGCTCGGCGACGACTCCGCGACACTCGAGACGCTCGCGGCCGGCACGGGCCAGGTTGTCGTCTGGCACGCGCACAGCGTCGCCGATCAGCTGATGCTAAGGCGCGTCGCCTACCATCTGCGCAACACGCCGCAGCGCCTCAACGAGGTGCGGCTGTCGAGCGCGGACATCGACGATCCGCAAGCGTGGGTGCGGCTGCGCGCCGACCAGGCGACGGCCACCGGCATCTTCTCGCCCGCCCAGCTCCTCGCGAAGCTGCCGGAAGCGGCGCCGATCTCGGTGCTGCGGATCAGCCGGCTCGCGCTCGAATGGCAGGAAGCGAAGCAAGCGAACGCCGAGCTGCGCTACTGGATCTGCAATACGTTCAAGAGCGGCCACTACGCGGACATCGACGCGCTCGTGCTCGAGCATGCGCCCGACGAATGGGGTCCCGCCGCGCGCACGGTCGGCGCGGTGATGGCGTTCGCCGACCGCGGCCACCTGTTCGTCGGCGACACGATCGCGTTCTGGCGCTGCCGCGAGCTCGCGGCGGCCGGCCGCATCGAGCTGCAGGGCGCCGCCCATTCGATCGACCATCTGAAGACGGCGACGCTGCGCGTCGCGCCCGCCGTCGCCGTCCCCCGCTAACCCGACCCCGCATCCATCACACACCGAATCACATGGCCCGCACCCGAGCCCCCGATCACGAATCCCAGCGCGAACAGATCCTCGATCTCGCCGCCGCCAAGTTTGCGCAGACGAGCTACCCGAGCACGTCGATGACCGACCTCGCGAACGCGAGCGGCACGTCGAAGGCGCGGCTTTATCACTATTACGAGGGCAAGGAAGCGATCCTGTTCGACCTGCTCGACCGCTACACGAAGCGGCTGATGCTGATCATCGCCGAGGTCGAGGGCGCGAGCCAGCGGCGCGGGCTCACCGAGCGCGAAGCGTTCGCCGAGCTCGTGCAGGCGTTCCTCGTCGAATACGAGACGTCGCACAGCCGCCACGTCGCGCTGCTGAACGATGTGAAGTACCTCGAGGACACGCAGCGCCAGATCATCCTCGGCCGCCAGCGCGACATCGTCGCCGCATTCGCGCGCCAGCTCGCGCGCGCGTATCCGGAGCGAATCTCGAAGGACAACCAGACGCCCGTGACGATGATGGTGTTCGGGATGATCAACTGGACGTTCACGTGGCTGAAGCCGGGCGGCCGCCTCGGTTATCGCGACTTCGCCGAGCAGGTGATCGGCATGATCGAGCACGGCCTGGGCGGCTGAATCGTCTGATTTATTGCGGGGCAGCATACGTTGCGCCAACGTAACAGTGCGACGCTTTGCATACACCTCCATCAAAAATCCTTAAAATATCAATAAAAACAGAGACTTATTCTCTCGAATCAGTGAGTCTAGAGTCCGGCCTCAACACGAATATCCGGGTTTTCCCCAATCTCCGCACGGCCGTTCAGCTAAAATTGCGCTGCGCTGCACAATTCTGCTGCACGGTCTTTATGAGGAACCCACGATGAACAAGCCAGACCTTCGCCCTGCCGATGCGGTCGGCGTCGCCGGTCCCGCGCCAGTTCTCGTTCGGGAACTGGCTTCCGGCGACCGTCAACAACTGCTCACCCACTTTCTCGCGCTCGACGAAGACGATCGTCTGCTGCGCTTCGGTCAAGCGGTGCCCGATCACGTGATCGAGAATTACGTCCGCACGATCGACTTCGGCCGCGACACCGTGTTCGGCGTGTTCGACCACGCGCTCGAACTGATCGGCGTCGGCCATCTCGCCTATCTGCCCGCGGAAGGCGACAAGCGCACCGCCGAATTCGGCGTGTCGGTGCTCGAACGCGCGCGCGGCCAGGGCGTCGGCTCGAAGCTGTTCGAACGCGCCGCGATCCGCAGCCGCAACACGCACGTCACGACGCTGTACATGCACTGCCTGTCGCGCAACGCGACGATGATGCACATCGCGAAGAAGTCCGGAATGCGCATCGAGTACGCGTACGGCGAAGCCGATGCGTATCTGTCGCTGCCGCCCGCCGACCACTCGACGATCATCGCCGAGATGATGCAGGAGCAGGCGGCCGTGTTCGACTACGCGCTCAAGCGCCAGGCGCGACGCGCGACGCAGATCTTCGAATCGCTGCTGCCCGCGGGCCTCACCGCGTAACGCGCGGCGCTTCGCATCCGCCGAGCAGGAACGAAGACGGGCGGCCCACGACGGGCCGCCCGTTTCCTTTTCGGCGACGCAAGATTCAGCGGATCGGCAGCGCGGTCGTCTCCTTGAAGCGCTCGAGCGAGAAGCTCGTTTTCACGTCGATCACCGACGGATGGTGCAGCAGCTGCTCCTGCATGAAGCGAGAAAAATGCGCCATGTCCTCGACTTGCACGCGCAGCAGATAGTCCATGTCGCCCGTCATCGCGTGGCACGCGACGACCTCCGGCCACGCCTGCACCGCCGCGCGGAACAACTCGGCGTGCGTCGCGCCCGCGCGCGCGGACGTCTCGTCGCCGCGCGCGGGCACGACGCCGCCGCGCTTCTCCAGGCGCACGCTCACGTAGGCGAGCAGGTCGAGCCCGAGCTTCTGCGGGTCGAGCAGCGCGACATAGCCGGTAATCACGCCCATCTCCTCGAGCCGGCGGATTCGCCGCAGACACGGGCTCGGCGACAGATTCACCCGCTCGGCGATGTCCTGGTTCGACAAGCGCCCGTTCTCCTGAAGAATCGCAAGAATGCGCCGGTCAATCGCATCCAATTCCACGTGCGCCATTTCCTGCCTCCCTGCCTGTTCGTGCGGACGAGAAATTGCGCAAGCGTAGCGTTACACGACAAAGTTCGCAAGTTTCCGCCCTGCCCGCCCCGCTACACTTTGCCGCAGATACTCACCTAAGACGCATGCCCCGCCGAGGGCTAGGAGACGCTATGCAATTCCCCACCTGGGACAATCCCGTCGGTACCGACGGCTTCGAATTCATCGAATACACCGCCCCCGATCCGAAAGCGCTCGGCCAACTATTCGAGCGGATGGGCTTCACCGCGGTCGCCCGTCACCGCCACAAGGACGTGACGCTGTACCGCCAGGGCGACATCAACTTCATCATCAATGCCGAGCCGGCCTCGTTCGCGCAGCGCTTCGCACGGCTGCACGGGCCGTCGATCTGCGCAATCGCATTCCGCGTGCAGGACGCCGCGAAGGCATACAAGCACGCGCTCGAGCTGGGCGCATGGGGCTTCGACAACAAGACGGGCCCGATGGAGCTGAACATCCCGGCAATCAAGGGGATCGGCGATTCGCTGATCTATTTCGTCGACCGCTGGAAGGGCAAGAACGGCGCGAAGCCGGGCGCGATCGGCGACATCAGCATCTACGACGTCGATTTCGAGCCGATTCCGGGCGCCGATCCGAACCCGGTCGGCCACGGCCTCAGTTACATCGATCACCTGACCCACAACGTCCATCGCGGCCGGATGCAGGAATGGGCGGAGTTCTACGAGCGCCTGTTCAACTTCCGCGAGGTCCGCTACTTCGACATCGAAGGCAAGGTGACGGGCGTGAAGTCGAAGGCGATGACGTCGCCGTGCGGCAAGATCCGGATTCCGATCAACGAGGAAGGCTCGGACACCGCGGGCCAGATTCAGGAATACCTGGACGCGTATCACGGCGAAGGCATTCAGCACATCGCGCTCGGCGCGACCGACATTTACAAGGCGGTCGACGGCCTGCGCGCGAAGAGCGTGGCGCTGCTCGACACGATCGACACGTACTACGAGCTCGTCGATCGCCGCGTGCCGAACCACGGCGAGCCGCTCGACGAACTCCGCAAACGCAAGATCCTGATCGACGGCGCGCGCGACGACCTGCTGCTGCAGATCTTCACCGAAAACCAGATCGGGCCGATCTTCTTCGAGATCATCCAGCGCAAGGGCAACCAGGGCTTCGGCGAAGGCAACTTCAAGGCACTGTTCGAATCGATCGAGCTCGATCAGATCCGCCGCGGCGTCGTGCAGGACAAGGCGTAAGCGAGACCGCGCGAAGCGCCGCCGCGAACGTGCCGCGCGCCGAGCGCGGCCGCGCAAACAGAAAGGGCGGGAATCCCGGGATTCCCGCCCTTTTGCGTTATCGATCATCGGGCGACGGGCCGGCGATCGCGCGCCGTCTCGCGCCGCGCCCGTCGCGGATCACATTTGCGCCGCGCCGCCGCGCTCGCCGGTCGCGGCGCCCGCGAGCGCCGGCGCCTCCGCACCGCCCGCTGCCGCAAGCTGCAGCATCTGGGTGCTCGCCGTCGCCAACACGCTCGCGCCTTCCGAGCGCGCCGGCCCGCTCATCGCGAAAAACGCCGCGGACACCATCAGGAAATTCTGGATATATCGAGTCTTCATTGCACCTCCATTGCAACCGTCCGGCACGCATTCGCGCCGCCGGCACGAGCCGGCGCCGCCCGGCGCAACCGGACAGGGCCCCAGAGACTAACGGCATTCGCCGCGCGAGGCCCGCCGTTTTACATGCGCTTACAGCCTGTAACGCATTGATTCCTCACGTTTTCGAGTTGCACGCCACCGATTTTTGAAGCGCAGCGGCGGGTTTTTCCCAGTGCTACCATCGAACGAAACCCGCCAATATTCGGGCCGACTGACGCGTCCACAAGACGCCGACGCGCCGTTAGTTTTGGCGATCCCGAACCGGGTGAGGAGACACCGCATGAACGCCCCGCTAGACGCAGGCCAGCGCGCATCGCTCGAAGCCGCGCTGCAATCCGTCACGCTAGACGACAAATACACGCTCGAACGCGGCCGCGCGTACATGAGCGGCATCCAGGCGCTCGTGCGCCTGCCGATGCTTCAGCAGGAGCGCGATCGCGCCGCAGGCCTGAATACCGCCGGCTTCATTTCCGGCTACCGGGGCTCGCCGCTCGGCGGGCTCGATCTGTCGCTGTGGAAGGCGAAACAGCACCTCGCCGCGCATCGGATCGTGTTCCAGCCCGGCCTCAACGAAGACCTCGCGGCGACGGCCGTCTGGGGTTCCCAGCAAGTCAATCTATATCCGGGCGCGAAGCATGACGGCGTGTTCGCGATGTGGTACGGCAAGGGCCCGGGCGTCGACCGCACGGGCGACGTGTTCAAGCACGCGAACTCGGCCGGCTCGGCGCCGCACGGCGGCGTGCTCGTGCTCGCGGGCGACGATCACGCGGCGAAGTCGTCGACGCTCGCGCATCAGTCGGAGCACATCTTCAAGGCATGCGGGCTGCCCGTGCTGTTCCCGTCGAACGTGCAGGAATATCTCGATTTCGGTCTGCACGGCTGGGCGATGAGCCGCTACTCTGGCCTGTGGGTCGCGCTGAAGTGCGTGACGGACGTCGTCGAATCGTCGGCTTCCGTCGACATCGATCCGCATCGCACCGAAATCGTGCTGCCGTCCGACTTCATCATGCCCGACGGCGGCCTGAACATCCGCTGGCCCGATCCGCCGCTCGTGCAGGAAGCGCGCCTGCTCGACTACAAGTGGTACGCGGCGCTCGCATACGTGCGCGCGAACAAGCTCGACCGCATCGAGATCGATTCCCCCAACGCGCGCTTCGGCATCGTCACGGGCGGCAAGGCGTACCTCGACGTGCGCCAGGCGCTCGTCGATCTCGGTCTCGACGACGAAACCTGCGCGCGGATCGGCATTCGTCTCTACAAGGTCGGCTGCGTGTGGCCGCTCGAGGCGCAAGGCGCACAAGCGTTCGCGCGCGGGCTCGACGAGATCCTCGTCGTCGAGGAAAAGCGCCAGATTCTCGAATACGCGATCAAGGAAGAGTTGTACAACTGGCCGGACGGCCAGCGACCGCGCGTCTTCGGCAAATTCGACGAGAAGGACGGCGCGGGCGGCGAATGGTCGGTGCCGATGGGCAACTGGCTGCTGCCCGCGCACTACGAGCTGTCGCCCGCGATCATCGCGAAGGCGATCGCGACGCGGCTCGATAAGTTCGAACTGCCGTCCGACGTGCGCGCGCGGATCGCCGCGCGGATCGCGGTGATCAACGCGAAGGAAACCGCGCTCGCGAAGCCGCACGTGACGATCGAGCGCAAGCCGTGGTTCTGCTCCGGCTGCCCGCACAACACGTCGACGAACGTGCCCGACGGCTCGCGCGCGATCGCGGGCATCGGCTGCCACTACATGACGGTCTGGATGGACCGCAGCACGAGCACGTTCAGCCAGATGGGCGGCGAAGGCGTGCCGTGGATCGGCCAGGCGCCGTTCACCGACGAAAAACACGTGTTCGCGAACCTCGGCGACGGCACCTACTTCCACTCGGGCCTCCTCGCGATTCGCGCGGCGATCGCGTCGAAGGCGAACATCACGTACAAGATTCTCTACAACGACGCGGTCGCGATGACGGGCGGGCAGCCCGTCGACGGGGTGCTGACGGTGCCGCAGATCACGCACCAGCTCGCGTCGGAAGGCGCGAAGAGGATCGTGATCGTCACCGACGAGCCGCAGAAATACGACGGCCACACGTCGCTGCTCGCGCCGGGCGTGACGATCCATCATCGCGATCGGTTCGACAACGTCCAGCGCGCGCTGCGCGAGATCGAAGGCACGACGATCCTGATCTACGACCAGACCTGCGCGACCGAGAAGCGCCGCCGCCGCAAGCGCGGCGCGTATCCGGATCCGGCAAAGCGCGTCGTGATCAACGAGGCGGTCTGCGAAGGCTGCGGCGACTGCTCGGTGCAGTCGAACTGCCTGTCGGTCGAGCCGCTCGAGACCGAATTCGGCACGAAGCGGCAGATCAACCAGTCGACCTGCAACAAGGATTTCTCGTGCGTGAAGGGCTTCTGCCCGAGCTTCGTGACCATCGAAGGCGGCAAGCTGCGCAAGCCGAAGGCCGCGTCGGCCGACGCGCGCGCGCTGCCGCCGATCCCCGAGCCGGCGCTGCCCGCGATCGACCGCGCGTACGGCGTGCTCGTCACAGGCGTCGGCGGCACCGGCGTCGTGACGATCGGCGCGCTGCTCGGAATGGCCGCGCACCTCGAAAGCAAAGGCGTGACGGTACTCGACGTGACGGGCCTCGCGCAAAAGGGCGGCGCGGTGATGAGCCACGTGCAGATCTCGCACGCGCCCGCCGACATCCACGCGACCCGCATCGCGATGGGCGAAGCCGATCTCGTGATCGGCTGCGACGCGATCGTCACGGCGGGCGACGAATGCACGTCGCGGATGCGTCACGGCGTGACGCGCGTCGTCGTCAACAGCGCGAAGACGCCGACCGCCGAGTTCATCAAGAATCCGAAGTGGTCGTTCCCGGGCGCGAGCGCCGAGCTCGACATCCGCGCGGCGGCGGGCGATGCGGTCGATCTCGTCGACGCGAGCCGCTTCGCGGTCGCGCTGCTGGGCGACGCGATCTACACGAATCCGTTCGTGCTCGGCTACGCGTGGCAGCGCGGCTGGCTGCCGCTCACGCACGCGTCGCTCGTGCGCGCGATCGAGCTGAACGGCGTGCAGGTCGAGCAGAATCGCGCGGCGTTCGAATGGGGCCGTCGCGCGGCCTTCGATCCGGCGAGCGTGCGCGCCGGGGCGGCGGGCGGTGTGCAAGCGGGCGCGACGGTGATCTCGCTGCATACGAAGAAGGCGATCGACGCGCTGATCGCGACGCGCGTCGAGCACCTGAGCGCGTATCAGAACGCCGCGTACGCGGCGCGCTTCTCGGCCGCCGTCCACAAAGTGCGCGAAGCCGAGCGCACGCTCGGCGCCGACACCGCGCAGGAGCCGCTCACCGAGGCGGTCGTGCGCAATCTCTACAAGCTGATGGCGTACAAGGACGAATACGAGGTCGCGCGGCTGCAGTCCGATCCAGCGTTCGCCGCGAAGCTCGCCGAGCAGTTCGAAGGCGACTGGAAGCTCAGGTTCCACCTCGCGCCGCCGCTCTTCGCTAAGAAGGATGCGCGCGGCCGCCTCGTCAAGCGGCAATACGGACCGTGGATGATGCCGGCGTTTCGCGTGCTCGCGAAGCTGAAGTTCTTGCGCGGCACCGCGCTCGACGTGTTCGGCCGCACCGACGAACGGCGCACCGAGCGCGCACTGATCGGCGAATACGAGGCGCTCGTGCACGAGCTGCTCGACGGCCGGCTCACGCGCGACACACTGCCGCTCGCGATCGAGCTCGCGAGCCTGCCGGACGGCATCCGCGGCTATGGGCACGTGAAGGAGAACAACCTGCACGCGGTGCGCGGAAAGTGGGAGCGGTTACTCGCGCAGTGGCGCTCGCCGGAGGGCGGCCAGACGCGAAACGTCGCGTAGCGCGGCGGCCCGCGATCCGCCGCGCCGGCGACGGCGCAAACCGCGCGGACGACGACGCGACGACGCGACGCCGGACCCGCCGCCGGCGCACGCGGGCATCGGCGTTCACCGCCGGGCGAACATGCGATGCTCGTCGCTCGACAACGGCGCGACGGCGGGCGCGACAAATCCGGCGCCCGCAAATCGCGTGCTTCGCACGCCGCGCATGCGCCAATGAAAAAAGCGGCCACCCGACCGGGCGACCGCCTTTCGTCTCGTCCCGACGCCGCATGCCGGGAAGGCTTGCCGCGTCCGCATCCGTCCGCGCGTTACTTCACCTGAACGTTCGCCGCGGCGACGGCCGTCATGTTGATGATCCGACGCACGGTCGCGGCCGGCGTCAGGATGTGCACCGGCTTGCTCGCGCCGAGCAGGAACGGGCCCACCGTCACGCCTTCGCCGCCGACCATCTTCAGCAGGTTGTACGCGATGTTCGCCGCCTCGACGTTCGGCATGATCAGCAGGTTCGCCTCGCCCGACAGCGTCGTGCCGGGGAACGCGGCCTTGCGGACCACTTCGGAGAGCGCCGCGTCGCCGTGCATTTCGCCGTCGACTTCGAGGTGCGGCGCACGCTCGACGATCAGCTTGCACGCTTCGGCCATCCGGCGCGACGACGCCGACGGCGCGCTGCCGAAGTTCGAGTTCGACAAGAGCGCCGCCTTCGGCGTGATGCCGAAGCGCTCGATCTCGGCCGCGGCCTGGATCGTCATGTCGGCGAGCTGCTCGGCGCTCGGCTCTTCGTTCACGTACGTGTCGCACATGAACAGGTTGCGGCCCGGCAGCATCAGCAGGTTCATCGCCGCGAAGTGCTCGGCGCCCGACGCGCGGCCGAGCACCTGCTCGATGAACTTCAGGTGGCTGTGATACGTGTCGATCATCCCGCAGATCATGCCGTCGGCGTCGCCGAGGTGCACGAGCATCGCGCCGATCAACGTGTTGAACTTGCGCAGCGCGGCCTTCGCGACTTCGGGCGTCACGCCGTCGCGCGCGCCGATCTCGTGGTACGCCTGCCAGCATTGCTGGTAGCGCGGATCGTCCTCCGGATTGACGATCTCGAAATCGACGCCGCCCGTGAGCTTCGAGCCGATCTTCTTGAGACGCATCTCGACGACGGACGGACGGCCGACGATGATCGGCTTCGCGATCTTTTCCTGCAGCACGAACTGCGCGGCGCGCAACACGCGCTCGTCCTCGCCCTCGGCGAACACGATGCGCGCGGTCTTCGTCTTCGCGGTCGCGAACACGGGACGCATCACCATGCCGGTGCGGTAGACGGTCGCGCCGAGCTGCTCGCGGTACGCATCCATGTCGGCGATCGGGCGCGTCGCGACGCCCGATTCCATCGCGGCCTGCGCGACGGCGGGCGCGATCTTGATGATGAGGCGCGGATCGAACGGCTTCGGAATCAGGTATTCCGGGCCGAATTCGAGCGAGTGGCCTTCATACGCCTTCGCGACTTCCTCGCTCTGGTCGGTTTCCTGCGCGAGTTCGGCGATCGCGCGCACGCACGCGAGCTTCATCTCTTCGGTGATCGTCGTCGCGCCGACGTCGAGCGCGCCGCGGAAGATGAACGGGAAGCACAGGACGTTGTTGACCTGGTTCGGGTAGTCGGAGCGGCCCGTCGCGACGATCGCGTCCGGGCGCACCGCCTTCGCGTCTTCCGGGCGGATTTCCGGCTCCGGGTTCGCGAGCGCGAGGATGAGCGGCTGGTCCGCCATCGTCTTCACCATGTCCTGCTTCAGCACGCCCGCGCTCGAGCAGCCGAGGAACACGTCCGCGCCCTGGATCGCGTCGGCGAGCGTGCGCGCGCCGGTCGTCGCCGCGTAGCGCTGCTTCGACGGATCGAGGCTGCCGCGCCCCTCGTAGATCACGCCCTTCGAATCGGCGACGAGCACGTTCGCCTTGTCGAGGCCGAGCTTCACGAGCAGGTCGAGACACGCGATCGCCGCCGCGCCCGCGCCCGAGCAGACGAGCTTCACGCTCGACAGATTCTTGCCGACTACCTTCAGGCCGTTCAGGATCGCCGCCGACGCGATGATCGCGGTGCCGTGCTGATCATCATGGAAGACGGGGATCTTCATCCGCTCGCGCAGCTTCTGTTCGATGTAGAAGCACTCGGGCGCCTTGATGTCCTCGAGGTTGATGCCGCCGAGCGTCGGCTCGAGCATTGCGATCGCCTCGACGAGCTTGTCCGGATCGGACTCGGCGAGTTCGATGTCGAACACGTCGATGCCCGCGAACTTCTTGAACAGGCACCCCTTGCCCTCCATCACCGGCTTCGCGGCCAGCGGGCCGATGTTGCCGAGGCCGAGCACCGCGGTGCCGTTCGTCACGACGCCGACGAGATTGCCGCGCGACGTGTATTTTTGCGCGTCGAGCGGATCGGCGTAGATCGCATCGCACGCCGCGGCGACCCCCGGCGAATATGCGAGCGACAGATCGAGCTGGTTCGACAGCGGCTTGGTCGGCGTGACCGAAATCTTGCCGGGTTTCGGATTCTGGTGATAGGCGAGAGCGGCCTGCTTCAGTTGTTCGTCCATGATTGACCTGCGAGAGACTGACGTAATTATCTAAAGACTCAGTACCGAGCACCGGGAGCCGCGGATGCGGGAATCGAAGGGATGGTCGACTGTGGCGGCCGTCGCGAGCCGGATCGGCGCGACATGTAACCTTGGCGGGTGGCAAGCGGAAAGTACAAAGCACCGAGCAAATACTGAGGGTCGCCTAGTGTACACCGCGTGCAGGCCCGTCAGTTGCTGCGCCGCGGCAGCCCGTTGCTTCGGCGTGCTTCCTTTCAATGCCGCAAGCAAGCGGCAAATCCGCCTGTCCGGACGCTCGCGCGACGCCCGCAGCCACCATCCGGCCGCCGAAAATCTGCCGCCCGGGCGGCGTCGCGCGGCTCGAAAAGCGCTCAAATCGGGTAAAATAACGGGCTACGCGCGCAGCGATGCGGCTCGACGCCGGCGGTCACGCCCACGTCGGCCCGCAGCCCGGCCCTCACGGCCGGAATCACGCGAGCTGCGCCACCGGGCCGCGCCCGCCCCTCGCTCACCATCAAGGAACGCCCCCATGACAGGCTTCGATCGTCAGACGATCTCCGACACGACCGCCAAAATCCTGCTCGAAGTGCAAGCGGTGCACTTCAACGCCGACAAACCCTTCATCTTTACGTCCGGATGGGCGAGCCCCGTCTACATCGACTGCCGCAAACTGATCTCGTTTCCGCGCGTGCGCCGCGGCCTGATGGAAATGGCGGAAGCGACGATCCTGCGCGACGTCGGCTTCGAGCAGATCGACGCGGTGGCGGGCGGCGAAACCGCCGGCATCCCGTTCGCCGCATGGATCGCCGACCGGATGATGCTGCCGATGCAGTACGTGCGCAAGAAGCCGAAGGGTTTCGGCCGCAACGCGCAGATCGAGGGCCACCTGGAAGAAGGTTCGCGCGTGCTGCTCGTCGAGGACCTGACGACCGACAGCCGCAGCAAGATCAACTTCATCAACGCGCTGCGCACGGCGGGCGCGACGGTAAACCACTGCTTCGTGCTGTTCCACTACGACATCTTCAAGGAAAGCGTATCGGTCCTGAAGGACATCGACGTCGACCTGCACGCGCTTGCGACGTGGTGGGACGTGCTGCGCGTCGCGAAGGCGTCGGGCTACTTCGAAACGAAGACGCTCGACGAAGTCGAGAAATTCCTGCACTCGCCGGCCGAATGGTCGGCCGCGCACGGCGGTGCGACGGGCGCGCAGGCGTAACGCGAGCCCGCTTCGCCAGCGAGAAGTCCGCGCTGCGCAAAGAACCGCCTGCCGTCGATGACGGCGGGCGGTTTTTTTATGCGCGCGCTCGCGGCCGGCGCGATCTTTCGGTCAGGCGTGCCGCGTCGTGACGCGTTTCTCGCCGTGTGGCGCGTCGGTTCAGCGCTCGTCCGCGGCCTTTACTTGGCCGCACGGCGCGCCGCCCGCGATCGCCTGCCGCGTGCCGACCGTTTCGTCACCCCGCAATCCGCGTTACGCCTGCTGCGGGCTGGCGGCATCTCCATCTTGTCGCACGTCGCCGCCTCGCCCCCGCCTCGCCCCCGCCTCGTCCCGCCTCGTCCCGCCTCGTCCCGCCTCGCACCTGACCGCACCGCCGACCGCGCCTCTCGAATGCTCGTCCGGTCGTGCGTCACCGGCTCCCGATGCCGGGCTGCCCCCACTGCCACCCGTTTTTTGTCGCGCCGCCGCCGCGTTTCGAGCCGCCGTTGCACGTCACTTCCGTATCGCGATGCATGCACCCCGCGCCGTCCCGGCGGCAACAACCGCCCCGCAGCCGGAACCAGCGGCAGACGCCGTCGCACGAAGTTGACGAGACTGCCGCCGCCATGCGTCCCCTAATGCTAGACTTGGCCTCATATTCGGGTTCGAGCATCACATCTCGACAACGATCAGCGCCGGGTCGCCCCGGCACAAGTGACGGGAGAAGGGCCATATGCGTGTGGGTCGCCGAGTCGTTCCGCCTGGTTCGCCCCGTCGTCTGCTTTCGCTCGCCCTCGCCTGCGTCGCCCTTTTCGATCTGCTCGCCGGTTCGCGCGCGCTCGCCGAAGACGCGTTCACGCTGACGAGCGACGACCTGCGCCCCGGCGGGCGCGTCGGCGCGGTGCTCGTATTCAATCAAGGCGACTGCAAGGGCGGCAACCGCTCGCCGCAACTCGCCTGGCGCCACCCGCCGCCCGGCACGAAGGGCTTCGCCGTCACGATGTTCGATCCCGACGCGCCCGGCCGCGGCTGGTGGCACTGGGCCGTCGCCGGCATCCCGGCGAACGTGTCGAGCCTGCCCGCCGACGCGAGCGCGTCCGGCTATCTGCGCAAGCTCGGCGCGACCGAGGCGCGCAACGATTTCGGCGTCGACGGCTATGGCGGCCCGTGTCCGCCGCCCGGTAAGCCGCACCGCTACGTGATCACCGTCTACGCGCTGAAAGCGACCGACTTGCGCGTCGCGACGGGCCGCCCCGCACAGATGTTCGACCATGAGATCGGCACCGAGACGATCGGCTCCGCGCAACTCGTCGTCACATACGGCCGCTAGTCTCCGACGAGGTGCGGCGCGCTCGCGATTCGCTCCATCCGGGAAATTCAGTCGCACGCGACAGCGGTCGTACGCGTCATTTCGCACCGCTACACTCTTTTCGCCTGCCGTCCGCACGCGTCGCCGCGGGCAGCCATCGTCCGCCGCGCGGCCCGTCCGGGACGCGCGGCTTCGTCGTCTCATCTTGGAGAAACGGGAATGTCGAACATCGTCATCGTCTATCACAGCGGCTACGGCCACACGAAAAAGCTCGCCGAATCCGTGCTCGCGGGCGCGCAGGACGCGGGCGCGAACGCGCGGCTCGTCGCCGTCGGCGATCTCGACGACGCCGGCTGGGCCGCGCTCGACGCCGCCGACGCGATCGTCTTCGGCGCGCCGACCTACATGGGCGGCCCGTCGGCCGACTTCAAGAAGTTCGCCGATGCGACGTCGAAAGCGTGGTTCGGCCAGAAATGGAAGGACAAGATCGCGGCGGGCTTCACGAACTCCGCGTCGATGAACGGCGACAAGTTCTCGACGATCCAGTATTTCGTCACGCTCGCGATGCAGCACGGGATGGTGTGGGTCGGCACGGGCCTGCTGCCCGCGAACACGAAGGCGTCGACCCGCAACGACATCAACTACGCGGGCGGCTTCACCGGCCTCCTCGCGCAATCGCCGTCGGACGCGTCGCCCGCCGAAGCGCCCGCGAGCGGCGATCTCGAGACCGCGAAGGCGTTCGGCGCGCGCGTCGCGGCCGCGACCGCCCGCTGGCTCGCCGGCCAGTGATCCGCGCGTGATCCGCCCTTGATTCGCCCTTGATTCGCCAAGGGGCCGAATCACTTGCGCCGCCCGGCCGGCTTTTTTCGGCCGGGCCGGTTACGATGCCGCGCATCACGTCTTAAAATGGCGTTTTTCACGGCGGCGACGCGCCGCCCGCCCCGATCCAGCGAGAGCGAGATGAGCACGAAAGTTTTTGTCGACGGCCAGGAAGGCACGACCGGTCTGAAGATCTTCGAATATCTGTCCGCGCGCAGCGACGTCGAAATCCTGCGCATCGACGAAGCGAAGCGCAAGGACGTCGACGAGCGCCGCCGCCTCATCAACGCGTCGGACGTCACGTTCCTGTGCCTGCCCGACGCCGCGTCGCGCGAATCGTCGACGCTCGTCGAGAACCCCGACACAACGCTGATCGACGCGAGCACCGCGTTCCGCACGAGCGCCGACTGGGCGTACGGCCTCCCCGAGCTGAACCGCGCGCAGCGCGAGCGCATCCGCGCCGCGAAGCGCATCGCGGTGCCGGGCTGCCACGCATCGGCGTTCGTGCTCGCGATGCGCCCGCTCGTCGACGCGGGCGTCGTCGCGCCGGATTTCGCCGCGCACAGCTACTCGATCACGGGCTACAGCGGCGGCGGCAAGAAGATGATCGCCGATTACGAAGCGGGCGGCGCGAAGCTCGCGAGCCCGCGTCCGTACGCGCTCGGCCTCGCGCACAAGCATCTGCCGGAGATGGCCGCGCACACGGGCCTCGCGAGCGCGCCGATCTTCACGCCGATCGTCGGGCCGTTCTACAAGGGCCTCGCCGTCACCACGTACTTCACGCCGAGCCAACTCGCAAAACGCGTGACGCCGCAGGACGTTCAGCGCGTGCTCGCCGAGCACTATGCGGGCGAGGCGTTCGTGCGCGTCGCGCCGTTCGACGCGGCCGAGAACCTCGACGAAGGCTTCTTCGACGTGCAGGCCTGCAACGACACGAATCGCGTCGACCTCTTCGTGTTCGGCACGGCGGAGCGCTTCGTCACGGTCGCACGGCTCGACAACCTCGGCAAGGGCGCGTCAGGCGCCGCGATCCAGTGCATGAACCTCAACGTCGGCGCGGCCGAGGACACGGGGCTCAAGCGCTGAACGACACATTGCTTGCGGCACAAGACAAGCCGGCCCGAGAGGCCGGCTTTTTATTGCATCGAATGAGAATTGAAAATTATTCAAATAACGCCACGGCATTGACAGATATTTACAAACTTTCATTTCCATCCAAAAACAAATCTTGAAAACTACAAAGCCGTAATGACTATCCCGGATAGGGATTCACCCGATGCACGTGCTGAAAATGCTTGATCCAACACCACCCGACACAAAAAAACCCTGTAAAAACAAGGGCCACCACATTCCGCCGGACGAATTTCAAACCTTCATCTCGTTTTAATTTCCTCGCTTCCGCCTCTTGCTTCGCCATCCCGAATACAACGGAATGTTTAAATTGTCTTATTTAGACGATTCCATCAATTGACAGCTGAAAACGACGCAGCCAAATTAGCCCACACAATTAAACACATTGGAGACAGAGGCATGTCGGACGCCTTTTCAAAAGGGGTGGCAATGGCCATAGCCCTCGCCCCTTTGTTCGCCGCCTGCAGTGGAGGGGGCGGCGGCACTCCGGCTCCCATCGACGTTACACAATGCTCCGGCGCGAGCTGCGGCGTCCAGGGACCGCCGAGCTCGGCCGCGGGCAATACGTCGCTTTGCCCCGCCAGTGCGGACATAGGCAGCAGCACGTATCTCGGCGGCGCAGGCAGCGGTGAAATCGTGAGCCTGAACATCAACGCGGCAACGATGACGTACACGCTCAAGTGGCTCGAGTCGCCGATTCCGCTCGCGACCGGGACGGTCACGCCGACGCGCGCCGGCACGACGATCACGGGCAGCGTCGCGCACCCGCCCGCCGGCACGCTGCCGACCGCCGAGCAGACGCGCTGCGCGTTCGTGCTGCTGCCGGGCAGCGGCACGTCGCCCGCGACGAACTCAACCTACTCGACCGCAGCGG
Source organism: Burkholderia sp. BDU5 (assembly GCF_001522845.1). Lineage (NCBI taxonomy): Bacteria > Pseudomonadati > Pseudomonadota > Betaproteobacteria > Burkholderiales > Burkholderiaceae > Burkholderia > Burkholderia sp. BDU5. Next base: position 22,181 of record NZ_LOWC01000082.1, read on the forward strand.
ACTTCAACCAGGCGAACCCGCCGATGATCCTCGTCGGCTTCGGCGTCGCGGGCGGCGGCATCCCGGGCGCGACGGTTCAGTACAGCGGCCTCACGATCATCCCGGGCGTGCTGCAGAACATCGGCCAGGTGCCGCAGCGTCACTTCGACTTCTATCCGTTCCTCGCCTTCTCGAACACGACGGCCGATCTCACGAAGCTGCCTGGCACGTACAACGCGCTCCTCTATCACCTCGTGCCGTCGGGCAACTACGCGACGAAGGGGATCAATTCGAGCGAGACATTCGATTCGAACGGCGCGTGCACGTCGACGAGCACGTCGGGCTGCATGACGACGGGCAACCCGTGGACGTCGAGCGGCAGCGGCTACTTCAACAGCACGCAGGCGCCGCAGGTCCTGCCGCAAACGCAATTGCCGCTCATCGGCGCGACGGGCAAGTCGGCGGTCGCGCACATGGTGCTCGGCCAGTTGAACGGCGCGACCGTGCCCGTCGTCGTGCGCACGGGCAACGTGAACCTCGGCACGCCGCCGCTGCACACCGACGCGCAGGTCGACGACGAGTCCGGCATCGCGGTGCTCGGGCCGGCAACGGCGCTCGCGCTGGGCAGCGTCGACGGCGGCTATGCAGGCGCGGACTCGAACTTCAAGTACACGGCGACGGTGGTCAAGGGGACGACGGCCACGTTCGTCAATCCGAGCACGCAACAGGCGGAAACCGGCCTCAACCTCGACTACGGTCAGTCGACGCCGGGCCTCCTCGGCGTCACGACGACCGATACGTCGGCGCCGGGCTTCGTGATCGCGAACGGCGGACTGTTCGCGGCGCTGATCCAGGGCACCGTCAACGGCGGGATCACGCAGAGCTCGGCGATCGCAGGACAGACGCCGTCCGCGCCGTACTTCGGCGTCGGCGCGCAGGTCAGCAAGTAACGAGACCCGAACGCACGATCCGGCGCGACGCATCGCGCCGGATCGTGCCGCAGCGGGCGAAATCGAGAGCGGCCGACAGGGAGCTGGCCGCCGGATAAAGACAATTCTGGAGTTTGGAGGAGCAACATGAAGCAGCGGAATCTCATTTTGGCGATGGCCTGCGCCGCGCCCTTCATTTCGGCGTGCAGCGGCGGCAGTAGCGGCAGCGATTCGCAGCCGCTCGTCGAAACGGCACTCTGCCCGTCGACGGTCGACTACAGCACGGTCTACACGGGCGGCGGCGGCGACGGCGAACTCGTCAAACTGCAGATCGACACGACGAAACTCACCTGGCAGATCACCTACGTCGCGTCGCCGATTCCGCAAACGACGGGCACCGCCGCGCCGTCGCGCGCCGGCACGACCCAAAACGGCACGCTCACGCAGGAAACCTTGCTGCCGACGCAAAAGCTCAACAACTGCGCATACCGCCTGAACGGCGCGAGCCTCGATCCGAACCGGCCGGCGCGCATTTTCCTCGGCATGGGCATCGTAGGCGGCACGATTCCCGGCGCGGAGCTTCAGTACGGCGGCCTGCTCGGCCAGGGCGCGATTCCCGACACCAAGTTCCCGTACTATCCGTTCATCGCATTCTCAACGCTCGAAACCAACATCGCCAAGCTCGCCGGCACGTATAGCCAGCTCGGCTACGGTCAGGTGGCGTCGCAAAGCTTCGCGCCCGTAACGATCGACGCGAAGGTGACGATCAACCCAGACGGCACCTGGATCCGCTGCGACTCGACGGGCATCTATGCGGGCACTTGCCGCCAGCCCGGCACGAACCTCGTGCAATCGCCGAACGGCACCGGCGCGTTCGAGACCGATCACTTCCAGAGCCAGCTGAAGCCGACGCTCTCGACGGTCCCGCAAGCGAAGGGCTTCCTCATCGTCGGCAAGGTGAACAACCAGCTCGTACCGGTCATGATCCGCACGGGCGTCGCCAATCCGAACCCGACGCCCGACGCGAACGGCGTGCCGGGCCTCACCGCCGACGACGAATCGAGCATCTCGCTCCTCGCGCCGCAGACGGCGATCAACGTCGGCTTCGTCAACGGCGAATACATCGGTGTCGACAGCCAGTTCGACTACCGTTCGACGGTGCTCGTCGACAAGCAGGCGACGCTTCTCGATCCGTTCAATCCGTCGCAAGCATCGCTCGCCACCGCGCTCAATCTCGACTACACGCAGACGGTGCCGGGCACGATCACGTCGACGCACGTCGGCGCGAGCAGTTCGACGCCGACCGGCAAGTTCATCTTCACCGGCGCGGGCGGGGCATTTGGCTTCCTCGATATGTCGAACTCGTCGTCGCCGTATTTCACGGTCGGCGCCTTCGTGCAATAAGCGCCAGAGAGGCCGTATGAAAAAAATACTCTGCGCGGCGCTCGGCGCCGCCGCATTGACGCCGCTCGCCGCTCACGCGCAAAGCGCGGGCAGCAACGTCGTCACGCTCGGCTGGTTCCACGTGATGCCGCAGCAAAGCACCACGCCGCTCACGACGAGCGTCGCGCCGACGCCGATCAACACGCCGCTCGGGCTGACGGGATCGTTCACGTCGCCGGGCACCGGCACGCGCACGAGCGGCGCGGACACAGTCGGCCTGACCACGAGCCACTTCCTGACCGACAACATCGCGGTCACGACGGTGGCGGGCGTGCCGCCCGTCTTCAAGATCACCGGGCAAGGCACGATCCGCCCGCCCGGACCGGCGGGCGCGCTCGCGTCGCAAAACCTCGGCGATCCGCAGATCAACCCGATCGTCAAGAGCGTGCGTCAGTGGAGTCCGGCCGTGCTGTTCCAGTACTACTTCGCGCAGGCGAACTCGAAGGTCCGGCCGTTCGTCGGAATCGGCGTGTCGTACAACTGGTTCAGCGATCTTCAGCTGAACCGCAACTTCGTGAAGTCGACGCAGGACAACCTCGGCGCCGTGCTCGCCGCGGGCGCCGGCAAGCCGGGACCGACGCAGGTGTCGGCGAAGGCGTCGTCGTCGTGGCAGCCGGTGTTCAATGCGGGCATCACGTACAACTTCACCGATCACTGGGGCCTGCTCGCATCGGTCACGTACATCCCGCTGAAGACGACGTCGACAGTGACGATCAAGGCCGCCGACGGGACGGTGCTGGCGGAATCGAAGAACGAGCTGAAGGCGGATCCGATCGTCAGTTTCGTCGCAGTGTCCTACAAGTTCTGACGGAGGGTCGGCGCGGGCGTCGCTCGAATGCCGATGAACCAAAAAAAAGCCCGCCTGAAGAGGCGGGCTGAATCCATATCAGAGGAGACATGGAGGAGACGGTTCAAACTATACCGGTTTGTTTGACGCAATGCAACATTCCCATCGAGAAAATACGGATTTTCCCTTGAATGCCGGCTCTAATGAGCCGGCATTTTTGCTTCGTCCCCTGATCGCCTGCGGTTTTCCGCCTCCAGCACCGCGACGAGCCGCTCGCGCAGCAGCTCGACCGGCCGCATCAGCCGCCCCGGCAGCACGCCGTGCACGAGCCACACGTTGATCCCCGGCTCGACGTCCGCCGTGTCGACGACCTGCAGCGCATCGCGGTGCGGGCTGCGCGCGAGCGCGGCCGTCGACGCGATGCCGAGCCCCGCCCCGCGCGCGACGAGCGACAACTGCAAGTCCGAGCCGAACGCCTCGACCGCGACGTCGAACGGCAGTCCCGCCGCGCTGAACGCGCGGCTCAGCGCCGAGCGCATCCCGCAACCATCCTGGCTCAGCACCCACGGATAGCGCGACAGCGCGTCGAGCGGCACCGGCCCCGGCGGCAGCGCGAAGTCGCGCGCGGCGACGAGCACGGTCGGCTGCACGCCGAGCAGCGTCGACACGAGCGTCTCCGGCATCGGGAAGCTCGCCGGCATCATCACCGCGGCGGCGTCGAGCGCCGCGCGCTCGACGCTTTGCAAGAGCGCCGGCGACCAGCCGGCCGTGATCCGCAGCGTGAGGCGCGGAAATGCTTCGCGCAGCCGGTCGATCGGCCCTTCGAGCGCGAGCTCCGACAGAAACGGCGGCACGCCGATCCGCAGCTCGCCCGCCGGCTCGCTGCCGGGCGCGGCGACGGCGAGCAGTTCGTCGACCGAGCGCAGCACGTTGCGCGCGAGCGCGTAAACCTCGCGGCCCGCCGCGCTCGGCTTGAGCGGCTTGCTCTGCCGGTCGAGGAGCGGCACGCCGAGCGTCGTCTCGAGGTTCTGCACGCGCCGCGTGAGACCCGGCTGCGTCAAATGGAGCTTGGTCGCGGCGGCCACCATCGAGCCGCTGTCGACGACCGCCACGAAAGCTTGGAGATCGCGCGTATTCAAAACAAACTCGCATAAACATATTAAAGATATTTCAATTGTCGCATAACAAGCGCGTCTCTACGATGAGAGCTCTTCACGTTTCCAAGGCCATTTCGATGAACCGCTCAGCCGATCTTCGCGCCGACTCGCTCGCCAACCGACCGTGCGCCTCTCCCGCGCTAACGCTCACGCCCGCGCTCACCGTGTTCTTCTCCGTGACGGTCGGCGTGATCGTCCTCAACCTGTTCGCCGCGCAGCCGCTGACCGGCCCGATCGCCGCCGATCTGCGCCTGCCGTCGAGCCTGACCGGGCTCGTCGCGATGCTGCCGCAGCTCGGCTATGCGGCAGGCCTCGCGCTGCTCGTGCCGCTCATCGACCTGATCGAGAACCGCCGGCTCATCGTAACGACGCTCGCCGTCTGCGCAGCGACGCTCGCGCTGCCCGCCGTCACGCGCTCGGGCACCGTGTATCTCGCCGCGGTGTTCATCGCGGGTGCGGCATCGAGTGTGATCCAGATGCTCGTGCCGATGGCAGCGTCGATGGCGCCGGAGAAGAAGCGCGGCCGCGCGGTCGGCAACGTGATGAGCGGCCTGATGCTCGGCATCCTGCTGTCGCGGCCGCTCGCGAGCCTGATCGCCGGCACGGCCGGCTGGCGCGCGTTCTACGGCACGGCGGCCGCCGCCGACATCGCGATCGCCGCGGTGCTCGCCGCGAAACTGCCGCCGCGCGCGCCGTCGCTGTCGACCCGCTATGCAGCGCTGCTCGGCTCGCTCTGGACACTCGTCTCGACCGAGCGCGTGCTGCAGCGGCGCGCGCTGTCCGCCGGGCTGTCGATGGGCGCGTTCAGCGCGTTCTGGACCGCGATCGGCTTGCGTCTCGCCGCCGCGCCGTTCGGCCTCGGGCTGCATGGAATCGCGATGTTCGCGTTCGCCGGCGCGACGGGCGCGATCGTCACGCCGTTCGCGGGCCTCGCCGGCGACCGCGGCTGGGAGCGCGGCGCGTTGCGCGGCGCGCATGTGGCGATGCTCGTCGCGTTGGCGGCATTGGGCGTCGCGGGCGCGGACTGGGGCGGCTTCGACGCGACCGCACACCCGATGCTCGCACTCGCGTTGCTCGTCGCCGGCGCAGCGGCGCTCGATGCAGGCGTCGTCGCCGACCAGACGCTTGGCCGCCGCGCGATCAACCTGCTGAATCCCGCCGCGCGCGGGCGGCTCAACGGGTTGTTCGTCGGGTTGTTCTTCGTCGGCGGGTCGCTCGGCGCGATGCTGGCGGGCGCGGCGTGGGCATGGGCGGGCTGGGGCGCGGTATGCGCGGTGGGCTTCGCGTTCGCGGGCGCCGCGTTCGCGCTGGACTGGGTCGCCGTGCGGCGGCGTACGGAATGCTGAAAAAACGACGCCCCGCGTCGTCGCCGATGCAGAGCGTTTTCGCCGTTTATGGAAGCGCGATCGGCGTGCTGCGATTCATCGACGCTCGAGGTCGCAGTCGACCGCGCGGAGCGGCTTCATCGCCGCCCGAGATTCCGCGGGACTCGAGGCCGCCTGTCGCTTCGATTCGTGCGAGCCGGCAACGCGCCTGCAACCGCGTTTCGTCAGTCGGCGTGCCGCGAACTTCGGCGCGAGCCGCCTGCGCGCTTTCGCCATCTCACGAACGGCGATGCGGCGCGCGTGCGGCGGCTTTACCGCTTCGCCGACTCATCACTGCGCCGACTTGACGACTCACCGGCTGAAGCACGCCGCTCAGTGCCGCACGAGCGCCATCATCGCGCCGAAGCCGACGAACAGGCCACCCGTCAGACGGTTGAAAATCTTCGCGACGTTCGCACTCCGGAGCGTCACGCCGATCCGCGTGCCGAACGACGCATACACGATGTACCAGCTCACCTCGATGACCGCGAATGTGGCGACGAGGATGCCGAACTGCGGCAGCGTCGGCACGGACGCGTCGATGAACTGCGGCAGGAGCGCGGCGGCGAACAGGATTGCCTTCGGGTTGCTGCCCGCGACGAGAAAGCCATTTCGAAAGAGCGCCCAGCGCGACGCGGACGCGCTCGCGCGGCCCGCTTGCGGCGGGGCGTCGGCGGCATCCGCGGCGGATTCCGCGTCGACGCGCGCGCGCCACGCCTTCACGCCGAGATAGATCAGATACGCGGCGCCCGCGAAGCGGAGCGCATCGAACATCGCCGGCCACGCTTCGAGGAACACGCCGAGCCCCGCGGCGGATACCGACAGCATCGCGACGAGCGCCGTCATGCAGCCCGCCATTGTCGCCGTCGAACGCCGCAGCCCGTGACGCGCGCCGTGCGTCATCACGAGCAGCATGTTCGGACCGGGAATTGCCGACACGACGAACACCGTCGCGACAAACAACCACCACGTATGCAGATTCATTACCGCCCCGCTATCGAAATGGAAATGGAAGCGTCGATTATGCCGGGGAACGTGCGTCGTTGTCTGCGGCGGGGCGGCCGCAAGCCGCTCGCGGCTCCGGTACGCGTCACCGCCCCGCCCGGCGCGCCGCGACCTGCCCGAGCACTGCGAAATCCTTGTCGCCGTCGCCGTGCGCGACCGCTTCGATCAGGCTGTCGCGCACGACGCTCGCGACAGGCAGCGGCACCGACAACGCGTCGCCCGCCTCGAGCGCGAGCCGCACGTCCTTCAAGCCGAGCCGCGCCTTGAAGAGCGCCGGCTCGTAGCGCGATTCGGCGATCATCGCGCCGTAGCCCTGATAGACGGGGCCGGGGAACACGCTGTTCGTGATCACGTCGAGATAGTCGTTCATCGCGACGCCGTGCGCGGCGAGCAGCGCCGCCGCCTCGCCCATCGTCTCGATCGCCGATGCGATCGTGAAGTTGGCCGCGATCTTCACCGCATTCGCGTGTTGCGGCAGCGAGCCGAGCCGCCAGGTCTTCTGGCCGATCGCGTCGAACGCGGGCTGCATCCGGTCGATCGCCTCTGCGGGTCCGGCCGTGATGATCGTCAGGCGCGCCGCCGCCGCGACGTGCGGACGCCCCATCACGGGCGCCGCGACATAGTGGATCCCGCGCGCCGCGTGCGCATGCGCGAGCTGCTCGGCGAGCGCGACGGAGATCGTCGCCATGTTCACGTGGATGAGGCCGCGAGGCGCATGCTCGAGGAGCGACGCGTCGAACACGCCGCGCGCAGCCGCGTCGTCGGCGAGCATCGAGAACACCGCGTCGCCCGTGAATGCTTCGGCGACCGTCGCGACGTGCTGCGCGCCTAGTTCGACGAGCGGCGCAACGCGTTCGGCCGAACGGTTCCACACCCGCACGCGATGCCCCGCCTTCAGTAGATTCGCCGCGATGGCGCCGCCCATCTCGCCCACGCCGATAAATCCGATGTCCATGTCCTGTTCCTTGTATTCGTCATATCCGTCGAAAGCACGAGTAAAGCACAGGCGCGCGACATTTGCCGTCTCGCACCCATCGACTCGCACGACGTGCGGGAAACGCGCGGCGGTGCGATACTTCATCGATGGTCACCGTGACTTTCCGCTTCTATGAGGAGTTGAACGATTTCCTCGCGCGGCCGCTGCGCCGCCGAGCATTCGAGCACGCGTGCATGCGCGGTGCGAGCGTCAAGCATGCGATCGAAGCGCTCGGCGTCCCGCACACCGAAGTCGAGCTGATTCTCGTCAACGGCGAATCGTCGCCGTTCGGCCGCGTGCTCGAGCACGGCGACCGCGTCGCCGTCTACCCGGCCTTCGAAGCGATCGACATCCGCCCGCTGCTGCGCGTGCGCGCTGCGCCGCTGCGCGTCACGCGCTTCATCGCGGACGCGCATCTCGGCGGGCTTGCGCAATTGCTGCGTCTCGCGGGCTTCGACACGCTGTACGACAACCACTATCCGGACGACCTGATCGAGGCGATCGCCGCGCGCGAAGCGCGGATCGTCCTCACGCGCGATCGCGAGCTGCTCAAGCGCCGCACGATCACGCACGGCTGCTACGTGCGCGCGCTGAAGCCGCAGGCGCAGCTGCGCGAGCTGTTCGACCGGCTCGATCTGGCCGGCAACGCGCGGCCGTTCCGGCTGTGCCTGTCGTGCAACGCGCCGCTGCGACGCATCGATCCTGCCGAAGCCGAAGGCCGCGCGCCGCAAGGCGTGCTGCAGCGCCACACGCGTTTCGTCACCTGCGACGTGTGCCGCCGCGTGTTCTGGGAAGGCTCGCACTGGCAGCGAATGCGCGCGCTGATCGATCACGTGTCGCAACCGAAACCGCCGCACGCGTGACGCGCGCGTAAAAACAAACCCCGCGTTCGCGAGAACGCGGGGTTCGTCATGACGAGCCACGACGGCGGCGATGCGCCGCCGCGGGCAAGCGCTTACTGCTGCGCGCCCTTGCCGTTCGTACCGGCCGCCGAAGCGGCGGAGGCCTTCGCCTTGGCCTTCTCCGAACCGTGCAGCTTCAGCTCGTGCTTCGGCTTGCTCTTGTCATGCTTGACAGCCGAAGCAGCCGCCGGCGCCGAAGCTGCCGGTGCCGATGCTTGTGCGAACACGGAAGCCGAAGCGAATGCGATAGCGGCGGTTGCCACCGAAGCGATGATCTTCTTCATTGTTTTTCCTTGAATATCCAAACGGAAATATCCGGTTAATCACGATGCGTTGGAGCGCATCCGGCGCCGGTATTGTTCGAGGTTCACGATGCGCACCCTACAAAATGCAAGGATTTCGTCAGCGTGAACACTCGTGCGCCGGTTCTATAACGCAGCGAATGCACGCCGCGTTGACACGCTCCGCACGTCTTTCGAGCCGATTCGAATTTGGCTCGAAACATCAAATAGATAGCACGATCGTCCGGAATTTCCTGGATCTCGGTCAAATGCATCGCACTGAAATGGCTCGCGCCATTCGAATCTCGCGCTTTAACCTGTCCGATCAAATTCGAAGCGAATTCGATTCGATGAGCGAATGTGTCGCATCTCGCCGGCTGGTCGCGATGGAAACGACGCCGGGCGACGCCGCGCTGCGGTCGCGCGCATCGTGAAAGCATCGCATCGAATGGCAGGACGCCGGCGAGCGCGGCGAAGCAGTCGCCGAACGTGGCGAAGCGATGGTGCGGGACCGATGACCGGCAATCGTGCGCATCAGCGAACCCACGCGTGAAGCGCGACATGTAGTGCGAATGTTCGATCCGCGCATCGCGCATGCGTGCCGGTATGTGCCGGTACATGTCGATACGCGCAACAATCGATGCTCGACACGCCACACCGTTCTCGCAAGACGCGCGGCATGCCGGCGCGCTCGACATCGGCCGACCGCGCACGACCGCACGCCGCCGTGCGATGCCATCGCGTTTGCCCGGCGTTCGATTCGCGCACGATGCACGTCGTCGTAAACGATCGCAATCGGCGCGATGCGCGCGAACGAAAACAATTTTTAACACAAACGATGCGCCTGCCTTGTTAGGCTCGCGACACGCTCGGATTTTCCTCAATCTCGTCGGCGCACCGCCCTTCACGCGACGTCGCGCATCGGAACGATGCGGAATGCATGGAATCCGGATGCGTTTTTGCCGAATGACTCACCTTGGATCGCCCATGAAATCGACTCGGATTCTCGCCAGCTGCGCGCTCGTCGGCGCCGTCGCGGCGCTCGCTGGTTGCGCAGGCTCACCGGCGAACGGCCCGCAGGCCGAATCGCCCAGCGGCCGGATCATCTACGTCGCGTCGCCGCGCAGCCCGACCGACGTCGAGCGCTGCCTGACGAGTCGCGTGCCGCAGGCGCGCGTCGCGCAGCACAATCCGACCACGGTCCTGATCGGCCCGTACTCGTCCGATTCCGATTGGACCGTCACGCTCGCGCCGACCGCGTCGGCCGGCACGAACATCGGCGTCTATCGCCCGCGCAGCGGCGACGGCGATCCGGAGGAGTCGGAACTGCGCTTCCACATCGCGCGCTGCGCGGTCTGATGCGCATCGAACGACGAACGTCACGCAACGCGCATCGCCGCAAGCGAGCGGCGCGCGATCGATGCCCTCACTGCGTCGCGGCTGCGCGCCGCGCACTTCGCCACGTCGCGCAGGCCACGAGCAGCAGCAGCACGCCGATCAGCGCGAACGGCGCCTGCGGGCGCCAGTCGTACAGCGCGGTGCCGACGAGCGGCGCCACGATCATGCTGAGCCCCTGCGCGACCGACATCGTGCCCGCACACGCGCCCTGCTCGCGCGCATCGACCGCCGCGCTCGCGAGTGCGGCGACGGCCGGAAACGACGCCCCCATCCCGAACGCCGCGACGAGATAGCCCGCGCAGACGGCCATCGGCTGCGCCGGTTCGACGAGCAGCACCGACGCGAATCCCGCCGCGCTCGCGAGCGCGCCCCAGCGCAGCCATTGCAGCGGCGCGATGCGCGGCAGCCGCGCAACCGCCGACTGCATCACGATCAGGCCAAGCCCCGCGCAGCCGAGCGCATAGCCGACGACGGCCGCCGCGTGCCGCGCGTCGACGTGCAACCAATCGATCACATAAAACCCGAGCGCGCTGTTCGCGATCGCGATGACGCTGTACAGCGCGAATGCGCTGAGCCACGGCCTCCGGATCCGCGCGTCGGTCATCTTGAGCCGCGGCGGCGCACCGCGCGCCTCGCGCGGCCGCGCATCATCGAGGCGGCCGAGCCCCGGCAGGCCCGCGAGCGGCAATAGCGCGAACACGGCGAGCGTCGCGGCAAGATCGTAACGGCCGATCCAGCCGGCGAGCGGCGGCGCGATCACCATGCCGATCGCGCCCGCCGCGCCGAAGCGCGCCATCGTCGCCGCACGCCGCTGCGGCGCGGTGCGGTCCGCGATCCACGCGGTCGCCGCGACGGGCAGCCCCGCAAAGCAGCCGCCCATCGCCGCGCGCGTGACGAACAGCGCGGCCAGGCTCAGCGCGAGCGACGGCACGCCGTTCGCGCCGTCTCGCAGCGCCCACCACACGTAGAGCGCGAGCAGCAGGTAGCAGGCGACAAAGCCCGCGATCGCGGTTCGCATCGCCGGCACGCGGCCGCGGATGTCCGCGGCGCGCCCCCAGCGACGCGCAGTCGCAATCCAGACGACTCCGACGACGGCGATGACCGCGCCGATGTGCGACGCCTGCAGATGCAGCATCCGCGCGAGCGGCGCCGCGATCGCGACGAACGCGTAGTTGCCCGCCATCATCGTGAAGTTCGCGATGAGGAGCGGCGTCAGCGGCAAGCCGGCGCGCTCGGCGGCGGCCGGGGTTTCAACGGAAGTCGTGGACATGAGGCTCCTGTTCGTTCGATGAATGGATGCGCAACGCGCGCGCGGGCGCGTCAACGGCGCGCGACGTGAGCGGCGAGACGCGCGTGCGCGGCGACGAGCGCCGCTTCGGTCGCGTCCCAGCCGAGACAGGGATCGGTAATCGAGCAGCCGTAGCGCAGCGCGTCGGCCCCGTCGTCGAGCGACTGCCGCCCTTCTTCGAGAAAACTCTCGAGCATCACGCCGCGGATCGAGCGATTGCCGGCGCAGATCTGGTCGACGATGTCGTCGAGCACCGCGACCTGCCGCGCATGCTGCTTGTCGCAGTTCGCATGCGAGCAATCGACGACGACGTTCGTCGGCAGCCGGTTCGCGCGCAGCGCGTGCTCGGCCGCCGCGACGCTCGCGGCGTCGTAGTTCGGGCCGTCGCGGCCGCCTCGCAGCACGAGGTGCGCGTACGGATTGCCGTCGGTGTGCCGCACGACCGGATAACCTTCGTCGTGCAAGCCGATGAACGCGTGCGGCCGCATGCTGCTCTGCATCGCGTGAATCGCGATCTCGACGCCGCCGTCCGTGCCGTTCTTGAATCCGACCGGCATCGGCAGCCCCGACGCCATCTCGCGATGCACCTGCGATTCGGTCGTGCGCGCGCCGATCGCCGCCCAGCTCACGAGATCCCCGAGGTAATGCGGCGTGACGAGATCGAGCGCCTCGATCGCGGCCGGCAGCCCAAGCGCGTTCACTTCGCACAGCAGCCGGCGCGCGGTCGCGAGCCCTTCGTCGATCCGATAGCTGCCGTCGAGGCGCGGATCGTTGATGAGCCCCTTCCAGCCGACCGTCGTGCGCGGCTTTTCGAAATACACGCGCATCACGACGCAGAACACGTCCCGCACCGCATCCGCGAGGCGCGCGAGATGCAGCGCGTAGTCGAGCGCCGCCTGCGGATCGTGGATCGAGCACGGTCCGACGATCGCGAGCCAGCGCGGATCGCGCTGCTCGAGAATCGCCTGCACTTGCCGTCGGCCCGCGTCGACGGTCGTCTGGATGGTCGCCGAGAGCGGATAGCGGCGGCGCAGCGCGGCGGGCGTCGGCAGCCGCATGCCGACCCGCTGCCGCGCGACGCTCGCACGCGCCCCGGCCACGCCGCCGTTCGGGTACAGGGTGATGTTTTTCATAACCGGATAGCGAGAGAAGAGAAGTAGCCGGTGCGCCTGTCCGCCGCGCGCCGGCTGCCGCGTCACGCACCGAGCGTCGCGCCGCCGTCGACGCACAGGCTGTGCAGCGTCACGTGGCGCGATGCGTTCGACAGCAGGAACAGCACGACCGACGCGACGTCGTCCGGATCGGCGATCCGGCGCAGCGGGATGCCGGTCCGGAACGCGGGCAGCGAGCCCGCGATCACCGCGTCGACGCTGCGCTCGTCGGTCCAGAGCTGGCGCTGCATCTGCGTGTCGGTCGAGCCGGGCGCGACGACGTTGCAGCGAATCCCGTGCTCGGCGAGTTCGAGCCCGAGGCATTTCGTGAATTGATGCGCGGCCGCCTTCGACGCCGCATAGGCCGCCATCTGCGTCCGCGGAACGAGCGCCGCGTTCGAGCCGACCGTGACGATGCTGCCTGCGCGCCGCGGGATCATCCGCTGCGCGACCGCGCGCGACAGATGGAACACGCCGTGCGTGTTGACGGCGAAGCTGTGCGCCCAGTCTTCGTCGCTCAGCGTGCGGACGTCGGCGAGACGCAGGATGCCCGCGACGTTCGCGAGCATGCCGATCGGGCCGAGCGTCGTATCGATGCGTTCGACGGCCGCTCGCACCGCGTCGGCATTCGCGACGTCGACGTCGAACGGATGGATGCGCCCGCCGACCGATTCGGCATCGGCTGCGAGCTGCGCGAGCGCATCCGCACGCACGTCGAGCGCTGCGACGGCGATGCCGCGCGCGGCCAGCGCACGGGTGACCGCCGCGCCGATGCCCTGCGCGGCGCCGCTCACCACGGCGACGGTCCCCGGAAAATCGGTGAAGGTGCTGCTCATCGGATCAAGCTCCTGAAAAATCGTCGAAGTTGCGCGCGTCCCAGCGAAGACGCTCGGCGAGCGCCGCGCCGATCTCGGCCATCGGCGCGGGATCGGACATCCCGTCGTGCGAGCACGCGAGCGTGCGGCACGCGAGCGCACCCGGCCGCAGATGGACTTCCCATGCGCCGGGCGCCGGCGCGTGCGCTGGATTGCGGGCCGCACGAAACAGCAGCACCTCGCCGTCGTAGCGCGGCGTCTTGCTTGTACGGAACAGCCGCATCTGCCGCAGCATCTGCTCCGCATGCGCGTCGAGGCCCGCCGCGCCGAGCGCGGCGAACGCGCTGTTCGCACGCAGCAACCGCTGGCGCAGCACGTCGTCTGCGACGCCTTCGGTCTCGAAATCGCCGTTCGCGGTCAACAGGATCTGCAACGCATCGCGCAGCGTCGGCATTGGATGCGCAGCCCACGCCGACGCGGGATAGCTGTCCATCAGCGCGAGCAGGCCGATCGCGTGCCCGTCGCCGCGCAGCTTCGCGGCGACGCCGTGCGCAAGCGCGCCGCCCAGCGACCAGCCGAGCAAGTGGTACGGCCCGTCCGGCTGCAACGCGCGCACGCGCGCCGCATAGCACTCGACGAGCGCATCGAAGTTTCGCGCTTCGCACGTCTCGCCGATCGCCAATTGCAGACCGTGCACGGTCGCATCCGGCAGATGGCGCGCGACGCGCAGATAGCCCCATGCGAGTCCGTCGGCCGGATGAATGCAGATCAGCGCAGGCGCGCCTGCCGGGCCGGACTGGATCGCGAGCGTCGGCGCGAACGCGTCGTGCGCGGTCCGCGGCCGGTGATACGCGAGCGGCGCCGTCAGCGCGTGCGCGAGCGCCTGCACGGTCGCGTGACGGAACAGCATCGACACCGGCACGTCGCGCCGCAGCTCGATTGCAAGCTGCGCGGCCGCCTGGATCGCCTGCAGCGACTTGCCGCCCAGGTCGAAGAAATTCGACGCGCTCGTCAGCGACACGTCGCCGAGCACCTGCCGCCAGACCTTCATCACCTGCCGTTCCAGCGCGCTCGCGCCGACATCGTGGCCGACGGCATCCGCCTGACGCTGCGTCGCACGCTGCAGCAGCGCCTTGCGGTCGGTCTTCCCGTTCGGATTGCGCGGTAGCGCGTCGAGCACGTGCCACGCGTCGGGAATCGCGGGCGACGGCAGCGATTGCGCAAGCAGCGCGCGCAGCGCGTTCACGTCGCGTTCGCCCGCGACGAACGCCGTCAGCGTGCAGATTCCCGCGCCGCGCGCCACCGGCACGACGGCGGCTTCGCGCACGTTCGGCATCCGAAGCAACAAATTCTCGATCTCGAGCGGCTCGATGCGCAGGCCGCTGATCTTCACCTGATGATCGATGCGGCCGGCGAATCGCAACTGCCCTTCGTGCAAGTGCGCGAGGTCGCCCGTTCGATACGCGCGCTCGCCGGTGTCCGGCAGCGCGACGAAACGCGCGGCGGTCAGTTCGGGACCGTGCAGATACTCGAGCGCGAGCGCATCGCCGACGAGCACCAGCTCGCCGACTCGCCCGGCCGCGACCGGATACAGCCGCTCATCGACGATCCGCGCATCGACGCCCGGGCGCGGGCGGCCGATCGGCACTGCGTCGCCTGCGGTCCAGACGGCTTGCGGGCCGCCGACGCGTGCGGCCGTCGCGATGATCGTCGCTTCGGTCGGCCCATACGTGTTCATCAACACTTGCTGCGGCAGCAGCTCGCGCCAGCGCGCGATCCGTTCGGGCAGCGCGGCCTCGCCGCCGACGATCGTCAATCGCACGCCGCCGAGCTGGCGCGCGGCCTCGGCATCGAGCGCGTGCGCGAGCACGTGCCAGTACGCGGTCGGCAAATCGAGTACGGTAATCCCGAGACGCTCGATCGCGGCGGCGAACGTCGCGACCGAATCGAGCATCGCGTCGTCGCGCAGCACGAGCGTCGCGCCGCGGCAGAGCGTGACGAAGATCTCCTCGAGACTCGCATCGAAATGCAGCGGCGCGAACTGCAGCACGCGATCGGCCGGGCCGACGCCGTACAGCGCGCGCGTGCTCGCGACGAACTGCGCGAGCGCGAAGCGGCCGACCAGCACGCCATTCGGTCTGCCGGTCGAGCCGGACGTGTAGAGCAAATAGGCGGGATGCCGAGGGTCCGGTTCGATGCGCAGCGCGGCGTCGAGGAGTGCGCTGCGCGTGGCGTCGGCGTCGGCGTCGGCATCCAATGCATCCGATGCGCCGAATGCGTCGATCTCGTCGAGATCGAGCGTCGTCGCCGCGCCTGCATTGCGCCGCCATGGTGCACGCGTCAGCACGAGATCAGGTGCGGCGTCCGCGAGCACGCTCGCCATGCGCTGCGCGGGACCGTCCGGATCGAGCGGCACGAACGCCGCGCCGATCTGCAGCACGGCAAGCATCGACGCGATCGCATCCAGCGAGCGCGGCGCAAGTATCGCAACCCGGCTGCGATCGTTCGCGCCGTGCTCGGCAAGCGCGGCGGCGATCGCATCGACACGCGCGAGCAGCGCCCGGTAATCGATCCGCGTGTCGCCCGCTTCGATCGCGATCCGGCTCGGCGCACGCTCGGCCGCCTGCCGTACGAGCGCGAGCACGTCAACGACGGGTTCGACAAGCGGCTCGCCGCGGCAAATCGACGACGGCGGCAGATCGCGCAGCAACGGCTCGAGCGGCGCATCCGGCTCGTGCGCGGCGAACGCGAGCAGCCAGCCGGACAGGCTGTCCGCGAGCGCCGACGCGCGCGTGTCGTCGTACGCATTCGGATTCGCTTCGAGCGCGACATGCCATGCGCCGTCGCGCACAACGAGCGTCACATTCAGATCTTTGACGGGGCCGCCGCTCACGGGTCGCGTGTCGCTCTTCAATCCGGCGAATGCGATCCGCCGGTCGAACGGCATCAGATTCACCGCCTGGTTGAACAGAAACGTGTTGTGCTCGAGCAGGCCGAGATCGCCGCGAATCCATCCGTAGCGGTAGTACAGATGCGGCCGGATCGCACGCAGATCGCGGATCGTGTCGGCCGCGAGCGTGCGCGGCGTCGCGTCCGCGCGAACGTGCACGCGAAGCGGCACGATGTTCATCGCCATGCACGGCACGTTGAGCGCGGGCGTGCCGAGGCGGTTCATCACTGGCAGGCCGAACGTCAGGTCGCGCTGGCCCGCCTGCTTGCCGAGCCATACGCCGATCGCGGCCAGCATCCAAGCGGTCCATTCGGCGCCCGCGCGCTCGGCGGCCGCGCAAAGCGTGCGGACCTGCGCCGGCTCGAGCGTCAGCACGCGCCGCCGCGCCGTGTTGCCGACGTCCCGCTTCGGCGCGATCTCGGCGGGTGCGGGCACGTCGCGCAGATGCTCGATCCAGAACGCGCGATCGCGCTCGAAGCGGCCCGTCTCGCGATACGCGGCTTCCGCTGCGACGACTCGCTCGATGTTCCAATCGGGCAGCGCAGGCAGCGGCGTCGCCGCGACGCGCGCGTTGTAGCGCGCGGCCGCCGCTTGCTGGATCAGGCTGTAGCCGAACCCGTCGATCGCTATGTGATGAATCTGCAGATACCACCAGTGGCGCTGCGGCGACAGCCGCAGCAACGCAGTTCGGTACAGCACGTCCGACGTCACGTCGCAGCAGACCGACAGCGACGCCTGCATCCACGCATGCGCGGCCGCGCCGGGATCGTCGTGCGCACTGAAGTCGACGACGGGCAGCCGCGCGCACGCGGGACGGCGATGCTGCCAAAGCGTGTCGTCGGCCCATTCGAAGCGCATGTGCAGCGTGTCGGCGCGATCGATCACTTCTTCGACGCCAGCGACAAGCGCGTCGACGTCGAGCACGCCGACGAGCTCGATCGCCTCGGCTGTGAGATAGCCCGGATCTTCCGGGTCGACCTGTTGCGCGACCCAAATGCCGTATTGCGCGGAGGTCGCGCGCATCCGTTGACTCGTGTGCTGCATGTAGCCTTGTGCGGAAGAAGAAAAGAATAGGCGATGCGCGTCAGGCGCGCCGCCAGTCGACGACCAGTTGCTTGTTGCGCGCCATTAGCGCGAGGTGCTCGTCCATCACGTACTGGATCTGTTCGAGCTTCTCGATCGAATCGGCTTCGCAGCGGATGCTCAAGGTGTCGTCGGTGCGCAGCACGTGGCACTTGCCGTACGGAAAGTCGATCGCCGCGCGATGCGCGTCGAACGCGACCGGCACCTTGATCGCGTAGTGCTTGCACATCTTGAACAGCACGCGGTCGGCCTGCGGCACCGTGAGTTCGGCGGTGCTGACGAGGAGCGCATCCGACGGCGCGTTCGAATCCGGCTGTTGCATCGTCGTTCCCCCCGTCATGCGGCCACGCGGTCCGCGCGTTGAAGCAGTTGCGCCCATGCGGCGAGCGTCGGCGCTTCGGCGAGCTGCACGAACGACACGTCGCGCCCCGCCTGACGCCACGTCTCGACGAGCGTCATGATCCGCACCGAGTCGAGCCCATGGTCGAGCAGGTTGTCGTGCGGCGGCAGGTCCGCTGCGGCGATCTGCAGCAAGCGCGCAACCTGCGCCGCGACGGCCGCGATCGATTCCGGCTCGGCCGCGGCCCGCCGATCGTCGGCGAGCTCGCGCGCGAGCACGACCTTGCCGCAGCGGCGCGCGACGTAATCGAGCGCCATCCGATGCTCGTGCTCGGAGAAATCGGCGAGTGCATCGGCAACGAAGAACGGCTGGACATCCTTCATGAACGCCTCGCATGCGGTCATCAGGCAGCCGATATGCGCATAGATGCCGCAGATCGCGAGCTGGTCGCGCTGCGCGCCGCGCAGCATCGATTCGAAATCCGAACGTTGAAATGCGCTGTAGCGCCACTTGTCGAGAACGATGTCGCCCGATGCCGGCGCGAGCGCCGAGCAGATCGGCGCGCGCCCGGGCTGCGCGGTCAGGCCCGGTCCCCACATGTCGGTCAACAGCCCGCGCTCGGCGGCCGATTGCTGCGGCAACTGCGCGGTGTAGTACACCGGCATGCCGTTCGCGTGCGCGAAATCGATCAGGCGACGCACGTTCGCGATCGCATCGGGAATCGGCGCCGCGTCGCGATCGTAGAAGTCGAGGAAGTAGTCCTGCATGTCGTGCACGAGGAGCGCCGCGCGAGCGGCGTCGAAGCGCCATGCGACGCGACTCTCGGGGATGTCCGCAGGCATCGGATATGAAGGGATCTTCGGAATGGCCATATCGATCTTGAAGTTATTTTGGAGTGTCAAGGAACGCCGCACGCGAGGTCAGCCGACGGTCGCTTCGGCCGTGGCCAGCCGATTCGCGATGTCGCTGCGCAGCGCTTTCTTGTCGGTCTTGCCGACGGGCGTCTTCGGGAATGCGCCGACGAATTCGATTCGATCGGGAATCTTGTAGGCGGCGATGCCTTGCTCGCGCAGGAAGCGCAGCAGCTCCGTCGCGCGCGGCGTCGGCTCGCTGCCGATCACGTACGCGCAGCTCTTCTCGCCGAGATACGGATCGGGCATCGCGACGAGCGCCGCGTCGACGACGCCCGGATGCGCGAGCAGCAGATGCTCGACCTCTTCGGCCGCGATCTTCTCGCCGCCACGGTTGATCTGATCCTTCGCGCGCCCTTCGACGACGAGATGACCGGCCGCGGTCATCCGCACGCGGTCGCCCGTCCGATAGAAGCCGTCCGGCGTAAACGCGCGCACGTTGTGCGCGTCCGCTTTGTAGTAGCCTCGAATCGTGTACGGCCCGCGCGTCAGCAGATGCCCTACCTCGCCCGGCGCGACCGGACGATCGCCGTCGTCGACGATGCGGATCTCGTCGTCCGAGGAAATCGGCCGACCTTGCGTGTGGACGACCACGTCGACGGGATCGTCGAGCCGCGTGTAGTTGACGAGACCCTCAGCCATCCCGAATACCTGCTGCAGCTTCGCGCCGAGCTCCGGCTCGATGCGCCGCGCGAGTGTCACGTCGAAGCGCGCGCCGCCGACCTGCACGACGCGCAGACTCGCGAGCGCGACGCGCCGTTTCGCGGCGGCGGCAAGCCACACGGGAACGAGCGACGGCACGAGCGCTGCGATCGTCACGCGTTCGCGCTCGATCAACGGAAATGCCTGATCGGGACTGCCGCCGTCGCACAACACGACGGTGGCGCCTGCGTACAGCGCGCCGAACGTGCCGGGCGAGCTCAGTGCGTAGTTGTGCGCGACGGGCAGCGCGCACAGGTAGACACTCGCTTCGTCGAGCCCGCAGATGCGCGCGCTTTCGCGGATGCTGTACAGATAGTCGTCATGCGTGCGTGGAATCAGTTTCGGCGTACCCGTGCTGCCGCCCGACAACTGCAGAAACGCGACTTCGTGCGCGCCTGGGCCGTCTGGCAGCGCGATCGCTTCGTCGTCGCCCAGATCGGCCAGCGCGACGTGCTCGCCCGCATCGCCGACGATCAGCACGTGCTCGAGCGTCGGCGCTTCCGCCTGCACGGTCTTCGCGAGTGCGCGGTAGTCGAATCCGCCGTGCCGGTCCGCCGCGACGTATGCGACCGCTTCCGCGTGCCTGCAAAAGTGGCCGATCTCCTGCCTGCGATGCGCGGGCAGCGCGAACACGGGCAGCGCGCCGAGCCTGAACAGCGCGAAGACGACCGCGAAGAACTCGACGCAGTTCGGCAACTGGACGACGACGCGATCGTGCGGACGAATACCGCGCGCCGCGAGTCCGCGCGCGACGCGCGTCGCTTCGTTCGCGAGCCGCCGGTACGACCAGCGCGTGTCGCCGTCGACGAGCGCGATGCGCTCGCCGTGCCGCGTGGCAAGCTCGTCGAGCAGGTCTCCGAACGATTGCCCTTGCCAATAGCCTTTGCGCCGATACTCGGCTGCGACGCCGTCCGGCCACGGCGTCCAATGCGCGAGCGTCATGCGACGATCCCCGAGGCCGCGTCGGTCGTGTCGGTCGCATCGGTTGCCGCCGTTCGATCGACGCCCATCGCGTCGAGCATCGTGCGGAACTTCGCGGCCGTTTCCGCGAGCTCCGCTTCCGGCCGAGAATCGCCAACGATGCCCGCGCCCGCGAAGAGCCGTAACGTGTCGCCCCGCGCTTCCGCGCAGCGGATCGTGACGATCCACTCGCCGTCGCCGCGTGCATCGACCCAGCCGAGCGTGCCCGCATAGAAGCCGCGATCGAACGGCTCGGCGCGCAGGATCGCTTCGCGCGCGTCGCTGCGCGGATGGCCGCAAACGGCTGGCGTCGGATGCAGCGCGAGCGCGAGCGCCAGCGCATCGGCGCTCGTTTCGCCGGTGACTTCGGTCGACAGATGCCACATCGTCTGCGTATGGACGAGCGACGGACGCGCGGGCACGACGAGCTTCTTGCAGAACGGCGCAAGGCTTTCCTTCACCGCGTCGACGACGACGCGATGCTCGTCGAGATCCTTCGCCGACGCGAGCAGCGCCTCCGCGCGCCTGCGGTCTTCGACCGGATCGCTGCTGCGCGGCGCGGACCCGGCGAGCGGATTCGCGCGCATCACGCCCTGGAAGCGGCTGACGAGCAGCTCGGGGCTCGCGCCGAGCAGCGTGCGCCCGTCTCCGACGTCGACCGAAAACGTATAGCCGTGCGGATTGCGCGCGGCGAGCCTTTCGATCAGCGCGCGCACGTCGACCGGCTGCGTGCCCGTCAGCTCGAGCGTGCGTGCGAGCACGACCTTGTCGAGATGCCCGGCGCGAATGCTCGCGACCGCTTGCGCGACGGCGGCCGCATAATCGTCGCCCGACGGCGTCGCGCGCGTGTCGTAGCGATGCGCGGCGGGCGGCGGCGCCTGCACGTCGGCGAGCGGGCCGCCGCGCAGCATCGCGCGCACGACGCTGAGCGCCGCGGGACGCTCGACGTCGAACGGCACCGCGCCGACGACCGCCGCATCGTCGTGCCCCTGCTCGCGAGCTTGCGCGAGCGCACGCTGCACGCGCGCGCCGAGCGGCTCGTCCGCATGCGGCACTCGCTCGACGATGTCCTGCGCGAGCAGCGTATGGCTCGGCGTCGCGAAGAAGAGCGCCGCATCGGGCTCGTATGCGTCGAGCATATTCTGGATAACTGATAAAGACTCAGGCTTGGGAAGCGCGTTCACGTTCTGCTCTCCGAATTCGATTCGTCTGGATCGACGCGCCGCGTCGCGCGGCGCGTTCGCATTACATCTCTGCGGTGAGACTCACCGCGATGCGGCGGCCCTGGTCGACGAGCCAGTTGCCGCTCAGGCCGGTCGCCCGCGTGCGGTCGTCGATCGGCACCATCCTGTTCGTCAGGTTCAGCACCGCGAAATTGACCGAGAGGTGCTTGTCGATCCGGTAGCGCCCGCCGATGTCGAACGTCGTCGTCGACGGCCGTTCGCGCACGCCCTGCGCGCCGTTGCGGAATGCGGCCCAGTACTCGGTGCCTGTGTAGTTGACGTTCGCGTACAGATCGAGGCGCGGCGTCGGCGTCCAGTCGACCTGCACGTTGAATTTGTGCTTCGGCGTCTTGTCGAGCGGGAAGCCGTCGAGCGAGCTGCCGTTGAACGCCTTCTCGCCGCTGCCCTCGCGGCGCGATTGCGTGAACGTGTACGCGCCCGAGAGCTTCACTTGCTTCACGACGCGCGCGCCCGCGCCGATTTCGAGCCCGTACAGCTTCACGCGGTCGACGTTGTCGTACACGTAGATGTTGCGGCCGGGCGAGTGCGGATCGGCGACGCCCGAGTCGTAGCTCGCGACCTTGTTCTTGAACAGGTTGTTGAACAGCGTGAGGCTCACGTGGCTCTCGCCGCGGTCGTACCGGATGCCGAGCTCTTCGCTCAGGCTCGTTTCCGGCTTCAGGTCCGGATTGCCGCACAGCGTGCCGGGCACCGCGCCCGCCGCGCCGCCCGACGTCATGCAGTAGCCGGCCGTGCTCTGGCGCAGCGAAGGCGGCTTGAAGCCGGCGGACACGCCGCCGCGCAGCGTGAGCGTCGGGCTCAGCTTGTAGACGCCATACGCGCGCGGGCTCACGTGGCTGCCGTAGCGCTCGTCGTGGTCGAGCCGCACGCCCGTCGTCAGCGTAAAGCGGCTGTCGAAGAAGTAATCGTTCTCCGCGAAGAGCGCCCACGCATTGCGCTGGATGCTGTCCGAGTTGACGCCGTAGCCCTTCGGCACCGCATCCTGCCGCCCCGCGCCGGACAGCCGCGACCAGATGTGCTGCGCGCCCGCCGTCAGGATGTTGCGCTCGCCCCACCACGGCACCTCGACCTTGCCTTCGAGCACGGTGTCGGTGATCGCCGGCTTCACGGACGACGGCGCGAGCGCCGTCCATTGCTCCTGCGTGCCGCGCTCGCCGTACAGCGACAGCGTCGAATTGCCGAAGCCCCAGCGGCCGTTGTGCGTGATGCCCCAGTAGTCGCGCACGTGGCGCGTCTCGACGATCGTCGTCGCGGCCGTATTCGGCTTCGCGGGCGCGATGCTCTTGCCCGGCGTGCTCAGATAGCTGAACTGATCGTGGCCCGCGTTCAGCGTGATGTCCTGATTGCTCGCGGGCTTCGCGGTCAGCTTCACGTCGAAGTTCGCGACGCGCTGTCCGTTCGCGCCGCTCGTCGCGCTCTTCGGGTAATAAATGCGGTCTTCGCTCCGATGCAGCGCGCGCCCCGACACCTGCAGGCCGAGCACGTCGCGCTTAAGCGGGCCGCCGACCCAGAAGTCGACGCTTTGCGTGTCGCCCTGATTCGATTCGAGCTGGAACACGCTGCCCGCCGTGACAGTGCCGCCCCAGCGCTTCGGCACCTTGCGGGTGATCACGTTGATCACGCCGCCCATTGCGTCGGCGCCGTACAGCGACGACATCGGCCCGCGCACGACCTCGATCCGCTCGATCGCGGAGAGCGGCGGCAGCAGGTTGCTCTGCACACCACCCGTGCCGCGGTTCATCGTCTCGCGGGTGGTCTGGCGGCGGCCGTCGACGAGGATCAGCGTGTATTCGCCGGGCATCCC
The DNA here is from genome assembly GCF_001522845.1 of Burkholderia sp. BDU5. Classification (NCBI taxonomy): domain Bacteria; kingdom Pseudomonadati; phylum Pseudomonadota; class Betaproteobacteria; order Burkholderiales; family Burkholderiaceae; genus Burkholderia; species Burkholderia sp. BDU5. The sequence goes on from NZ_LOWC01000082.1 coordinate 45,650, forward strand.
GCGAATCGAGATGTCCTGATCGTTCGGCGACGCGCCGACGACGCTCACGCCCTCGACCTTGCCGACGATGTCGGCGAATGACGTGTACGGCTTCGCCTCGATCTCGTCGCGGGTGATGACGGAGATGCTCGCGGGCGCCTCCTTGATCGCCTGCTCGCGCTGGCTGGCGGTCACGACGATCGCCTTCAGCGCGGCGGCATCCTCGACGGGCGCGGGCTCGGCAGCCTGCTGAGCCCATCCGACGGACGCCCCCATCATGTATAGACCGGCGGCGACCGCCGGCTTTATCGCAAAGCCTGGAACGTGACTCGACATAACGACTTTCTAGTTCGACAAATGGAATTGATTCTCATTTCCATTATCAATGACGAAAGGCGTTGATAGATTTGTGAAAGGTACGAAATTGTTTGCGCAACGCGACGTCGTGCTCGACGCCGCGCGCGACGCTCCGTGCTCAGTGCTGGCCGCTGCGGCGCGCGAGCTTCGGCGTCACACCGAAGCGCCGCTTGTACGCGGTCGCGAAGTTCGCCGCGCTCGTGTAGCCCGCGAGCGCCGCCGCCTGCTTGACGCTGATCGCGTCGCGCTCGAGCGCGAGGCGCGCGCGCTGCAAGCTGCTTTCGCGCAGGAAGTCGAAGATCGTCGTGCCATAGACGCTGCGGAACTGGCGCTGCATCGCGTTCGCGTTCATCCCCACCTGGCGCGCGATGTCGTCGAGGGACAATTGTTGCGCGGCCTCGCTGCCGAGGAACGCGCGCAAATCGGCCATCCGGCGATAGCCGCGCGAGCCGAGGCTCGCCGCGTCCGACGCCGCGCCCGCCGCGGGCAAATGCTGGTCGGCTTGCAGCGGCGCGAGCGCTTCGGCGAGCAGATCGAGCACGCGGCTTTCGAGGTAGATCGCCTGGAGCATCGGCTGATATGCGGGCGGCCGCACGATCTGCTCGGCGAGCGCGATCGCGCGCGGCGTCGGCTGCCAGAAGCGCACCGACAGATGCGCGGACAGCAGCGAATCGAGCCGCTCGGGCATCGCCGCGCGGCTTGCCGTCTGCAGGTGCTGCAGCCATTCGCCCGAGATGCCGAGACTCAAGCGGCGCGCATAGCCGCCCTTGCTGATGCGCCGGCTGAACGTGTCCGGCTCGACCGCGTTCACGAGGAACGCCCGCATTTCGCCCAGCGGCTTGCGGCCGAGCGGCCGGGCCTGCCGTGCGTCCGGCCGGCAAGCGGTCGTCAGCACGATGCGGCGATCGCCGTACGACACGTCGAGCTCGCCTTCGAGCAACAGCACGAGATGCAGCCCCGCTGTGCATTGACCGGACATGACCGCGTCGAACTCGTCGATTGCGTCGTCCGCATGAACACGCAGGCCCGGCCGTACTTCGCGGACCTTGGCGACATGCGCCGCATGGTCGCGGCGACCGGAAGGAAACAGGTTTTCTACGCGCGCATTCAATTTCTTCGACCCCGCCCGCACTTCGCTCGCCCCTCGACGCCGCGGCCCGGCGACGCACGTCGCCGCTCACGCAAACCATTCCGTTGCTCGGCCAAACATCGGACGCGGCTACAGGGGCGTAATCTCGGTTAGAATTAAATGAGAATAATTATCATTTATATCGTATCGGGAATAGCGTGAGAAACACAAGCAGATTTTGGTCACTGCTTTGCGCATGGTTGACCGCGGCGTTGATCCATTCCGCACACGCGCAGCAGACCGTCACCGATCTCGCGGGCCGCACCGTCCGCCTGCCGTCGAACGTCGAGCGCGTGCTGCTCGGCGAAGGGCGTTTGCTGCCCGCGCTCGCGATCGTCGAACGCGGCGACCCGAGCCGCCGGCTAGTCGGCATGATGGGCGACTTCGAGCAACTCGATCCGGCAAGCTACGCGCAGTGGCGCGGCACGTTTCCGCATCTGGACGACGTGCCGCGGATCGGCCGTTCGCAGGCGGGCAGCTTCAGCGACGAACGCGCGCTCGCGCTGCGACCGCAAGTCGCGATCTTCGGACTGGGCGGCGGCCACGGCCCCGGCGAGCGCGATCGCGAGACGCTCGCGCGGCTCGAAGCGGCAGGCGTCGCGATCGTGTTCGTCGATTTCCGGCACGACCCGCTCGGCAACACGCCGCGCAGCGTCGCGGTGCTCGGCCAGGTGTTCGGCGCGTCCGAGCGCGCGGCCGCGTTCAATGCCGAGTGGCAGCGGCAGCTCGACGTCGTCCGGCAGCGGCTGAAGACCGCGCATCCCGCCGCGCCGACCGTGTTTCTCGAAAGCCGCGTCGGTCTCGCGACCGACTGCTGCGACACGATGACGGGCATGATGGGGCGCCTCCTCGATGCCGCCGGCGGCGCCAATGTCGCGAAGGGCATCGTGCCCGGCGAGCACGGAATGCTCAATCCCGAATACCTGCTGAGCCGCCAGCCGTCGGTCTACATCGGCACCGCGATCGGCTCCGCGCAGACGCTGCAAAGCGCACCGCAGCGCATCGCGCTCGGCGCGGGCGTGTCCGCCGACGTCGCTCGGCGCTCGCTCGAGCAATCACTGCGGCGACCGCAGCTCGCGCCGCTCCGGGCGATCCGGCAAGGCCGCGCGCATGCGATCTGGCATCACTTCTACAACTCGCCGTTCAACATCGTCGCCGTGCAGGCGATGGCCAAATGGCTGCATCCCGAGCTGTTCGCCGATCTCGATCCGCGCCGCACGCTCGAGCAGATGTACGCGCGCTTTCAGCCGGTCGCGCTGAACGGCGAATACTGGATCAGCGAGGCGCGCTGACATGACCGGCTCCCCTTCCGCGACGCGACGCTCGCTGCTGCTCGCCGGGATCGGCAGCGCGCTGTCCCCGCTGCCTTGCCACGCGGCGCCGGCGAGCGCCGCTCACGGCGTCCGGCGCATCGATACGCTGCCCGGCCTCACCGACGCGCCCGCCGTCCAGACGCCGCGAAGCCGTCAGATCGACGTGTCGATCGCCGGCCAGCGACGGCGCATCTTCGTCGCGCTGCCGCCGCAGCCCGTACCGCCCGCGGGCCATCCGGTGCTGTACGCGCTCGACGGCAATGCGGTGTTCCATCTGTTCGCGCAGCTCGCGCGCAATCACGCGGCGCGGCCGGGCGCCGATCCGGCGAACGTACCCGCGATCGTCGCGCTCGGCTATGCGACCGACGCGTCGTACGACATGCAAGCGCGCGCCGCCGACTACACGCTCGCGCCGCTCGTGGGCAACGCGCCGAACCACGCGGTCGATGCGGCCGCCACGGTCGACGACGCGACCGATGCCGATGCGCGCCGTGCCGCCGGCACGCTGCGCACCGGCGCGGACCGCTTCCTCGATTTCGTCGAGCACGACCTCCAGCCGTGGCTCGCGCAGCAATTCGCCGTCGACGCGCGCCGCCAGACGCTGTTCGGTCATTCGTACGGCGGGCTGCTCACGCTGTACGCGCTGCTTACGCGCACGCACCTGTTCCAGCGCTACGTCGCGGCGAGCCCGTCGATCTGGTGGGGCGACCGCGCGCTGCTGCCGTTTCGCGACCGCTTCGTCGAACGCGCCGCGCCGCTCGATACGCGCGTCGACCTGCTCGTCACCGCAGGCGGTCTCGAGGAAGGTGTGCCGAATCCCGATCCAGAGCGTGCGCGGCGTCAGCAAGCGCGCAAGCAGGTCAGCTCCGCCCGCGAGTTCGTGCAAAGCGTGCAGCCGGTGCGCGGCCTGCACGCCGAATGCCGCGTGATCGCCGGCGAAGATCACGGCAGCCTCGTGCTGCCGAGCGCCGCGCTCGCCGTGCGCATCGCCGCCGGGCCCATCGCGGCAGTCACCGCTGTCCCGTCCGATTCACGCGCATGAATACGCTGCCCGTTTCGCAAACGTCGCTCAGGACACGCTACCGTGCGATCGCCGCGCGCCGCCTCGCCGCGCTCGCGCTGCTCGCCGGCCTGCTCACGACGCTCGTCGTGATCGACGTCGCCACGGGGCCGTCGACGTTCGCGCCCGCCGACATCGTCGCCGGGCTCTTCTCCCCCGACAGCCTGCCGCTCGAACAGTGCGTGATCCTGTGGAACGTGCGCCTGCCTTACGCGCTGATGGCGATCCTCGTCGGCGCCGCGCTCGGCCTCGCCGGCGCCGAAATGCAGACCGTGCTCAACAACCCGCTCGCGAGCCCGTTCACGCTCGGCCTGTCCGCCGCCGCGAGCGTCGGCGCATCGATCGTCGTGCTCGCCGGCTGGCAGCTCGCCGTATGGAACGAGAACCTCGCGCTGTCGCTCGGCGCATTCGCGAGCGCGACGGCCGCGACGCTCCTCATCGTCTGGCTCGCATGGCGGCACGGCGCGACGACCGAGACCGTCGTGCTGTTCGGCATCGGCCTGATGTTCAGCTTCGAGGCACTGCTGTGGCTGTTGCAGTTCATCGCCGACAGCAACGCGCTCGAGCAGATCGTGTTCTGGAGCATGGGCAGCCTCGCGCGCGCGAGCTGGAGCAAGATCGCGATCCTCGCATGCGTGCTCGCCGCGTGCGCGCTGTGGGCGAGCGCGCACGTGTGGTCGATGACCGCGCTGCGCGCCGGCGAAGAGCAGGCGCGCAGCATGGGCATCGCCGTCGAGCGGCTGCGGCTCGTCACGCTCGTGCGCATCAGCCTCCTGTCCGCGACCGCGCTGTCGTTCGTCGGCACGATCGGCTTCGTCGGGCTCGTCGGGCCGCACATCGCGCGGCTTCTCGTCGGCGACGATCACCGCTACTACCTGCCGGGCGGCATGCTCGCGGGCGCAATCATGCTGTCGGGCGCGTCGATCCTCAGCAAGACGCTCATCAGCGGCCTCGTGTTGCCGATCGGCATCATCACCGCGCTCGTCGGCGTGCCGCTTTTCATGACGCTGATCAGTCGGCGCAGACGCGATGGCTGAGCTGCGAATCGACCGTCTGAGCGTCGCGTATGGCCGCCGCGCGATCCTCGACGAACTCACGCTGCGCCCGATCGAGCCGGGCTGCATGGTGGCGGTGCTGGGGCCGAACGGCGTCGGCAAGTCGACGCTGCTGCGCGCAATCGCGCAGCTCGTGCGCGCACGCGGCTCGGTCTCGCTCGATCGCGTCGACCTGCTGCGCGGCTCGCGGCGCGAGCACATGCGGCGCGTTGGCTATCTCCCGCAAACACTGCCCCAGGCGTCGACGCTCCTCGTCTACGAAGCGGTCAGCGGCGCGCTGCGCGCGACGTGCGGCGGGCTGTCGAGCGCCGAGCACGACGCGCGGCTGCAGGCGGTGTTCGAGCAGTTACGCCTGCACCGGCTCGCGATGAAGCCGCTCGACAGCCTGTCGGGCGGCCAGCGCCAGATGGTCGGCCTCGCGCAGGTACTGGTGCGGCACACGCCGCTCCTGCTGCTCGACGAGCCGACGAGCGCGCTCGACCTGCGCTGGCAATTGCTCGCGCTGGAAGCGATGCGCGACGCGGCAAGCCGCCGGTCGGCGATCGTCGTCGTCGCGATGCACGACCTGAATCTCGCATCGCGCTTCTGCGACCGGATGGTGCTGCTCGGGCCGGACGGCGTGCTGGCGGACGGCTTGCCGTCGGAAGTGCTCGAACCGACGCGCTTGCGGCGCGCCTATGCGGTCGATGCGCGGGTCGAACGCACTTCGGCGGGAGAGCACCTCGTACTCGTCGAGCGGGCGGTTCCTGGCGTCGATTACGAGACGACGGGCCGGTAAGCGCGACCGCGCCGTCCGGGCTTTTCATCGGCACGCACGCGGCGGAGATGCTTGCGCATGCATGCTTCGCTCTCTTCGGAGTCTTTTCCTTGTGCATGTCGATTCGCATTCGGCTGCGGATCGCGCTGCTCGGTAACGAAGGCAATCCGCATTCAGCCGCGCAACGTTACGCCTCCCGCGAGCCCGTTTCTGTGCGCCTCCGCGAACGCTCGATGGCTGCAAGCTTGCTCGAATCCGAATCGACGCGACGACGCATCGGCACGCCTTTCTCCATCCAATCGATTCGAACCGAACACAGTTCTCATCAACCCTGCCAATGCGGCTTTGTTCCATTCGACTCGTCGACTGCCTTCAGCGTCGACACAAGCGCCGTCGGCCGTTTTGTCTTCAATTCTTTTAATTGATGTATGTATACATAGTAAGAGTTAACAATAGCGTCCCTTTCCTGTGGACAACCCGGGTTTTCCCAGACGGATCAGAGCAGCATCGATTCCATAACCGTATCGGCTGTGCGTGAATATCCGCCGCGAGCGAAGGATAACTTCGACGCGTTTGGAAGCGAGGCCGGTTTTATCAAGATTTGGTCCACAGGCTGGGCGGCGAGTTATCCCAAGGATTTCCAGAGCTGGGCGTGGATAACTCTTGTTCTTCGCACGCAGGCCCAATGTTTTCCTGTGTACGGGCTCGCGCGATTGAATCGCCTTTTGTCTATCAAGCCGGACATCCCTGCGAAGCGCCGAGCGTGGATGCAGCGGTGATCGGTAAATTGAGAAACGATGCTTGCGCTGCGGTCTTTGCTCGTTAGTTGCAAAGTGGTTTTTGCATTCGCTTTCGTGGCCGTTTCACGTCGACGCGCACAAACCCGGCATTCAGTCGAACGAGCCCGAAAAGCGCAGCCGAATCAGCGCTCCCAGCGCTTGCCGAACGACACCGTCGCTTCGCACATGCAGCCGATCAACACGCCGACTATCCCGACGAACGTGACCGTGATCCCGAGCGACGAGAGCGCCGACGCATCGGGCGCGCGGATCGCGACGCCGATTGCCACAAGCATGCCGAAGAGCATCGCGCATGCACACGCCATCGAATAGCCGCGCATCAGTTTCGGATAGCGCGAGCGAGACGGCCCAATGGCACGAAAAAGCGCGTAGCCGAAACAGAAGACGTAGATGGCAACCGGCAACCCTGTAGACGCAACCCAACTGCTCTCGATCGGCATGATCGGACTCCGTAAATGTCGTCGTTCGGATGGAACACGCAATCGGGACGAATCGTGCACGACGATGCGCCGTCATGTGGCCATAGTTTCTTTTTCTGAAATTAAGACAAATACAGGAACATCCACTCGCGAACAGCCACTAGCATAGCGCCAAATACCAGACTCCGACCGAGGGGCATCTGTTCATGCATGCTGGAGACACTGCTCGATGCATCCACCGATTCGCCGCGCGAACCGATACGCGCGTTTCACGCCAGCCATCGCCGCCGAACGCCGACTGCGCCGGACGGCGTCGTGTTCCGATTCGCTGCGCCTTGTCCGTCTCCTCTTCCATTTAAGCCACGCCGGCCCGCGCAAGCGAACCGCGCGCACCTGAAACTGCGCCTGCGCGCCTTCGCACAGCCGATCCATGTCCACTCGCCGTCGTTGCGGCGAGGCAAGACACGCGTCCGCCGCATGACGCCGACGTGCGCTACGCCAATTTCACCAAACCCGAAGGAGACGTCCCCATGGAGAAAAGAAGCACCGAAACCGACCTACATCGAGGACTCGGGCAACGGCAGATGCGCTTGATCGCGCTCGGCGCGGCGATCGGCGTCGGCCTCTTTCTCGGCTCGGCCAACGCGATCAAGATGGCGGGACCCGGCATCGTCCTGTCGTACATCATCGGCGGCGCCGTGATCTTCGTGATCATGCGCGCGCTCGGCGAGATGGCTGTGCACGAGCCGGTCGCCGGTTCGTTCAGCCGCTACGCGCGCAACTATCTCGGGCCGCTCGCCGGCTATCTGACGGGCTGGAACTACTGGTTCCTCTGGCTCGTCACCTGCATCGCCGAAATCACCGCGGTCGGCATCTACATGGGCATCTGGTTCCCGGACGTGCCGCGCTGGATCTGGGCGCTCGCCGCGCTGGCCGCGATGGGCTCCGTGAATCTGCTCACCGTGAAGGCGTACGGCGAATTCGAATTCTGGTTTGCGCTGATCAAGGTCGTGACGATCGTCGTGATGATTGCGGTCGGCATCGCGATGATTACGTTCGGCATCGGCAATCACGGCGTGCCGATGGGCATCTCGAATCTCTGGGCGCACGGAGGCTTCTTTCCGAACGGCGCGCAGGGCGTGCTGATGTCGATGCAGATGGTGATGTTCGCGTATCTCGGCGTCGAGATGATCGGGCTGACGGCGGGTGAAGCGGAGAATCCGCAGAAGTCGATTCCGGGCGCGATCAACTCGGTGTTCTGGCGCATCCTGCTCTTTTACGGCGGCGCGCTGTTCGTGATTCTGTCGATCTATCCGTGGAACGAAATCGGCACGCAAGGCAGCCCGTTCGTGATGACGTTCGAGCGGCTCGGCATCAAGACGGCCGCGGGCATCATCAATTTCGTGGTGCTCACGGCGGCGCTGTCGTCTTGCAACGGCGGCATCTTCAGCACCGGACGCATGCTGTACAACCTCGCGCAGCAGGGCCACGCGCCGCGCGCGTTCGGCGAGACGACGGAAGGCGGCGTGCCGCGCCGGGCGATCGTCGTGTCGATGGCGGCGCTGCTCGTCGGCGTGCTGCTCAACTATCTCGTGCCGGAAAAGGTGTTCGTCTGGGTAACGTCGATCTCGACGTTCGGCGCGATCTGGACGTGGGGCGTCATTCTCGTCACGCAGATGAAGTTTCGCGCAAGCCTTGCACGGGCCGAGGAACGTGCGCTGCGGTTTCGGATGCCGTTCTGGCCTTACGGCTCATGGATTGCGCTTGCGTTTCTCGTGCTCGTGATCGGGTTGATGGCGTATTTTCCGGATACGCGGATCGCACTTTATGTCGGGCCGGCTTGGCTCGTGTTGCTCGTCGTGCTGTATTACGTGCTGAAGCTCGAGCCGGAAGGCGGGAAGTCGGCGAGGTTGGCGCGGAGGTATGGGCAGGGGTGATTAACGAATGAACGGCGCGCGGCGGTTGGCCAGGTGGGATCGGGGGCGAACCGCCGAGCCAAATGAAAAGGGCCTAGCCATCCGGCTAAGCCCTTGAATTCGATTGGTGGAGCGGAGGAGGATCGAACTCCCGACCTTCGCATTGCGAATGAGGTTTCGATCCGCCTAGGCCCATCTGATCAAAGTTCTTGATTCCGAAGAGCTTTTCGGCGATCCAGCAAGATCCTTTAAAATCAATCAGTTGCCGAACATTTCGGGCCACGCACAAATTTCGGTAGATTCGGGTACACGCCGGGATTTGGTATCGTACCGAAAAATTCCGTAGTCGAGTGGAGCAGATTTGGAGCGTCGGCCCGTAGGTGATCAGATCACGGTAACAAAGGCCTTCCCAACTCCGCGAGGAATTCGTTGTGCCGCTCGGTCGCTATCTTGATCCTCTCATCCAGCGAAACCAGTTCAGCATGCACGGCCGCAAGGTCGATTTCCTCCTCGACCACCGCTGTACTCACATAGCGCGCGATATTCAGATTGAAATCGTTCTTCTTCTCGATTTCGTCCGTGCTCACCCGCCGCGAGTAACGTGGATCCTCCTTACGGAACCGGTAGGTGTCGATAATCTTGTCGATGTGCTCAGGTAGCAGCCGGTTCTGCCGCTTGCCCTTCTCGAAGTGTTCGGCCGCGTTGATGAACAGCACGTCGTCCGGCTTTTTACACTTCTTCAGCACCAGAATGCACACCGGAATACCAGTGGAGAAGAACAAATTGGGCGGCAGCCCGATCACCGTGTCGATGTGGCCGTCCTTGAGCAGCTTGGTACGGATGCGCGCCTCTGCTCCACCACGGAACAACACGCCGTGCGGGAGGATGATGGCCATCACGCCGTCCTCCTTCAAGAAGTGGACGCCGTGCAGCAAAAAGGCAAAGTCCGCGGCCGATTTTGGCGCCAGGCCGTGGTTCTTGAAACGCACGTCCTCACTCAGCGCTTCAGTCGGCTCCCAGCGATAGCTGAACGGCGGATTGGCGACAACAGCATCAAACTTCGGCATCTTGGCCGGGTTAGTCTCGCGCAACATGTCCCACTCGTTGAGCAAGGTGTCGCCGTGGAAGATATCGAACTCGGAATCCTTCACCCCGTGCAGCAGCATGTTCATGCGCGCGAGGTTGTAGGTGGTGATGTTCTTCTCCTGCCCGTAAATCTTGCCGATGCCGTGCGGCCCCATACGGTGGCGCACATTGAGCAGTAACGACCCCGAGCCGCAGGCGAAGTCCAGCACACTGTCCATATGCTTGCGCTGGCCGGTGGCCGGCTCTTGCCCGTCCAGCGTGACGATGGCCGAGAGGATGCTGGAAATGGGCTGTGGCGTATAGAACTCACCGGCTTTCTTGCCGGAGCCGGCCGCAAACTGGCCGATCAGGTATTCGTAGGCATCGCCCAGAGCGTCACTATCGGTGGAAAATTGCGTCAGCCCCTTGGCAATTTCGCTGATGATCTTACACAGGCGCGCATTGCGTTCGTCGTAATTCTTCCCGAGCTTGTCCGAGGCAAGATTGATCTCGGAGAACAGTCCCCGGAAGGTGCTGGCAAAGGATTCTGTTTCAATGTAGTCAAAGCCCTTTTGAAGCGTATCCAGCAAATAGCTGCTCTGTTCGCGCGCCATCTTTGCAATGTTGCCCCAGAGGTATTGCGGCTCGATCACATAATGCACCTTGCGACGCATCTGTTTTTCGAACTCGGGCACATCATCAAGATTGCCCTCATACCAAAGCTGCAACGGCGTGGACACCGAGCTGTCAAGCTGGGTAGGGTAATCCGGCCCCAGCTCCTTCTTTGCGGCAGCCTCGTAATTATCAGACAGATAGCGCAGAAATAGAAAGGCCAGCATGTAGTCGCGGAAGTCGTCCGCGTTCATCGCGCCGCGCAGTTGATCGGCAATAGTCCAGAGGGTCTTGCCTAGTTTCTGTTTTTCAAATTCTGTCATGCTGGGGTTCCTGCTGGTTCTGCCTGAAGATCGGGCAAGAAAAATTGATAACGATCGAGAAAGGCGCTCAGAATCTGGCGGAAAAGCGCCTTGGTGTCTTCGACCATTTCGCGCGGTTCATAGATGGCGTACTTGCCGTGGCTCAGCAGATTCAATGCACGGGCATAGAGCACTTCATCGTCTACGCCGTGGATACAGGCCGAGAAATCGTCGTGACCGAAGAAGGTCGCAGTTTTTTCCAAAATGCTGCGCAACATATTGAAGTGGTAGGTGTAGAGCGCATCCGATTCCGCCGCTCTCTTGACCTCGCTCAGCATGGCGACGTGATGAAAGAATGGCGTATCGTTCGTTGCGCGCAGCGCATATTCACTACCCCGATTCGGGCGGTGCAGGAAATACTTTTTGTGCGCCTCCTTCTTCAACTCATTGCAGACAACATTAAAAAATAGGGAATGATGGGACGAAATCGCCACCTTGAACCTATCTTTTCCCTTGCGCAATAGTTGAGCCAAGTCGCTCGCGACAGCAATGGCGTTGTTGTCATCAAGTGATGAAATCGGGTCGTCAATGTAGAGGTATTTGACCCAGGCATACGAGGGATGACCGTCAATCACGCGCTCGCAAATTGCCATGAACAGGCACCAGATGAAAATGTTTTCCTCACCGCGTGACACTTTTATGTGTTCTGCCTTGCCCTTGCTGAACGAAATCGTCCAGTTTTCATAATTCACATCGAAATCAAAGTCGGCATAGCGCCCCAGATAAGACTGGATACTTTCCTCCAGAGCCAGTTCCTTAATGCCCGAGAAAAAGCTCGATGCAGAATTGATGCGCAATACCCGCTGGCTGTCGTTATCGAGGTCGTTGTCCCAATGAAAGAGATCCTCGGTAAAGGCGTTAAAATACAGCGTGTCAGGATTGCCGCCGTTCTTGTGCTTTCCAACATCCTTGAAATCCATCGAAAGGCGTGTCTTGCCAGTGCCGTTGTAGGCATAGAGCAGCACAAAGCTCTGGCCGCCGCCATTTAGGTCATCGCGCAACCGTTGAGCAAGCCGCCGGATGGTTTGATACCGTTGCACAGTCATCCCTGTACCTCATCCAGCACAGGGAAAAGCCGTTGCATAAGACCCTTTTTATGGGCTTTCAGGGCGTCAATCTTTTGACTTCTGATTGCAATCAGATCGTCGAGTGAAGAAAACAAATTTGCAAGTTCTTCTTGCTCCTTTGTGCCAGGGTAACAAATAGGAAAATTTGCAACATCTGAGCTAGTAATATTTGAGTCCTTACGACTACTGCTTGCAATCTTCTTCCAATAGTCCACCTTTGCATTGAGCCAAGTCAGCAAATATATGGGCAGAACTTCATCCTTTTTTGGATTCAACACGGATATTGCTTGATTAGTCGCCGCCGGCATTGTCAGAAAACCAGTCCTACCAATTTGGTTAAAGCCGCCATACATGGCAACGAGCACAGAGTCGACTGGATTTATTTTTGCTTTCGCGGCATGCGTGATACATTCTTCCGTGCGAGCAATAAAAGAATTATTTAGATCAGTCGTCTTTACCCACGGAATCGTTCCGCCGTTGTAAAACTTCGGTTCTGAACGCAGAGGTGTCGTTCCCGATCTGATTGTCGCAATTTCGGATAAAACCTTTACCTTCCACTCCCCTGCATTCTGGAACTCAGGAAGTCGCAGGCGCGGGGCGGCCTCCCCTTCGCGAGGAAAAAGTTGTTGCATCAAGCCCTTTTTTTGGGTCTTGAGTGCATCCAGTTTTTGGTTTTCCGCCGCGACCAATTCGTCGAGGGACGACAAGCAGTCGGCGATTTTCTGTTGTTCCGGCTGAGACGGAACAGGCAAAGGCAGCTCGGAGAACTGCTTATAACTAACCATCTTGCCGTCGCGCAGCCCCTCAAGATTCTTATTCAATTGAGTAATGAATCGGTCCGTCTTGAGAAGTTGTCTGAAGTAGTTCGCTGCGTGCCCATGCTGCAGTCTTAGCACCACATAGGCCGGACTGCAGATTCCCTGATATTTTGAATATTCAATCCCCCCTTGAAACGAGCGCAAGCTGATGATGAAGTCACCAGCTTCCACGACTTTGTAGCCTTCAATGCTCTTGTCAGCTACGGATACGTGGTAATCGATCAAATTGCGTGGGATCGCCCCATGCTCTTGAGTTATAGCAAGGACAGGAAGGTCGGAGTTGTGATCCTTGTTGCTGACTTGATCGAAGACCTTATCGCCAAATTCACTTTTCCATCCCCCTGCATCCCGAAACTCGGGAAAGCGCAATCGTGGCATCACCGCCTGTTTCACGTCGCTCTCTTTGTTCATCGTACCCATGTCCTTATTGCTCATACGCGCTCAGCCCCGAAATCTCACGTCCCTGGGCGAGCTTGTGCAGCAGTGGCGTCAGGTCTTCCACCAGCGCCAGTTCTTTTTTTGTACGCGCCTTCCAGCCCAGACCCAGCGGCGCCATCAACTCGCTCAATGCTTCGCCGTCGAAGACGCGGCGGCGAAGCACGTCGTCCACAAATGCTTGCAGAGCATCAGTGGCCAGCCCATGCTTGGCGGCAATGTCGGTGAGTTCGCGGGTCTTCTTCTCGGCCTTGAAGCGCTCGTAACCAGCGCGTATCTGCTTTTCTCCCAGCGCCTCGCCCACCGGAAGGCCACGGATGTATTCGGCAATGTCCTCGCGCTCGTCGATGAACTTGGCGTCGGACTGAATCAGGCCGATAAGCTGCTCGCGGTTAAGGGTAAGCTTGCCGGGCTTCTCCTGCGTCATGCGGGAGATCAGCCCCATGATGTAGTCGTAGTCGATGACGGCGGAAGCGAAGAGCACAAACTCGAAATCAAGCTGCTGCACCTCGGGCAGAGCCTGGTCGCCTTCTTTGTCCTGCTGCTCCTTGAGCTGTTTGGCGGTCTCCAAATACACGCCTTTAAAACCTTGCAACTGCTCGGGTGGCGTGATCTGGCCGATCTGCGTTTTTTGCTCCTCGCTCAGGTCGGTGTACTGATCGAGCTGGGTCTTGAAGCGCTGCACGTCCTTGAACAGGTTGACGAACTGGCTGCGTGCGGCGTCGCCCCTGAGGTTAGCCACCTCTTCAGGTACATTGGCCAGCCCCTGCGATTGCATGAAGTCGGCCAGCTTCTGGGTGGCCGCCTGCAGGCTGTCGATGACCTTGGGTGCAGGGTCCACCAGCCAGATCTCGCGCGGATTGTCGACCTTCTCGCCTGAGAAGAGCGCGATGGCTTCTTCCACAGGCTTTTGCTGCTGACGGAAGTCCAAGATGTTGCCGTAGGGCTTGCTGTCGTTGAGCACGCGGTTGGTACGCGAGAAGCCCTGAATCAGCCCGTGGTGCTTGAGGTTCTTGTCCACGTACAGGGTATTGAGGTACTTGGAGTCGAAGCCAGTGAGCAGCATGTCCACCACGATCGTAAGGTCGATCTTCTGGGCGTGCGGCAGATCGGCATTAGCGTATTGCTGATCCTTGACGCGTTTTTGCACGTCCTGATAGTACAGATCGAACTCGCCGATACGGTGATTGGTGCCAAAGCGAGCGTTGTAGTCGCCAATGATGCGGGTGAGTGCGGCTTTCTTGCCCTCCGGGTCCTCTTGGTTGTCTTCCTTTTCCTGCGGCAGGTCTTCCTGAATCTGCTGCACGTCCCTGTTGCCCTCGGCGGGCGGAGAAAATACGCAAGCCACGTTCAGCGCCTGGAAGGTGTCATCTCCTTCCAGCTTCTTGGCCTGAAGCATTTTGAAAGCCTCGAAATACTCTATGGCGTCGTTGATACGGGCGGTGGCCAGTACGGCGTTGAACTTGCGCCCGTTGGTGGCGGCATCGTGCTTGGCGAGGATAGTCTCGATGACCTTGGCCTTGGCCAAGCCTTCGCCGGGCTTGGGCGGGTTCTTGCCCTCGGGCTTGAAGTAGTCAACGTGGAAGCGCAGGACGTTACGGTCTTCGATGGCGTGGGTGATGGTGTACTGGTGCAGGCAGCGCTGGAAGAGGTCGTCCGTGGTACGGTAGCTGGCCTGTTGCCCCTCGACCTGTTGATAGCTGGCGTTCTGCTCGAAGATGGGCGTGCCGGTGAAGCCGAACAACTGGGCGTTGGGAAAGAACTCCTTGATGGCCTTGTGGTTCTCGCCGAATTGCGAGCGGTGGCATTCGTCAAAGATGAACACCATGCGTTGGTTGCGCAGTGGCTCAAGGCGTTCCTTGTAGTTGCGCTTGTTGGTGCCGTCGAGCGCCAAACCCAGCTTCTGGATGGTAGTGACGATGACCTTGTCTGCATAGTCGTCGGACAGCAGACGGCGCACCAGCGTTTCGGTGTTGGTGTTCTCTTCAACGCAACCCTCCTGGAAGCGATTGAATTCCTCTCGGGTCTGGCGATCTAGGTCCTTGCGGTCGACCACGAACAAGCATTTGTCGATGTCCGGGTTGTCCTTGAGCAGGGTCGATGCCTTGAACGAGGTGAGAGTCTTGCCGCTGCCGGTGGTATGCCAGATGTAGCCATTGCCGCAGTTCTGGTGGATACAGTCCACGATGGCCTTGACGGCATAGATTTGGTATGGACGCATCATGAGCAGCTTTTGCTCGCTGGCCACCAGCACCATGTAGCGGCTGATCATCTGCCCCAAGGTGCACTTAGCCAGAAATTTCTCGGCAAAGCTGTCCAGTTGCGTGATCTTCTTGTTGTCCTCGCCCGCGAACTGGTACACAGGCAAGAAGCGCTCGTCAGCATTGAAGCTGAAGTGACGCGCGTTGTTGTTGGCGAAGTACCAGGTATCGGTCCGGTTGCTAACGATGAAGAGCTGGACGAAGCACAGCAGCGTCCTGCCATACCCGTTGCCGGGGGCACTTTTGTAATCGACGATCTGCTGCATGGCCCGGCGCGGGCTGACGTCCAGGGTTTTCAGCTCGATTTGCACCACCGGCACACCATTAATCAGCAGCATCACGTCGTACCGGTGATGGCTGTTGTCGGTGTTGATACGCAACTGGTTGACCACCTCGAAGTCGTTCTTGCACCAGTCGCGGATGTTGACGAGGGTGTAGTTCAACGGCGTTCCGTCGTCGCGCTCGAAGCTATTGATATTACGCAGCGTCTGGGCGGCGTTGTAAACGTCCGGAGTGATGATGCTGTCGAGCAGGCGCTGAAACTCACTGTCGGTCAGCCGCACCCGATTGAGCGCCTCGAACTTCGCGCGGAAGTTGGCTTCGAGAGCGGCGCGGTCGCGAATATCGGGCCGGTAGCTGTACTTGAGGTCGCCGAGCTTGGTGATCAGGTCCTGTTCGATCTGATTTTCTGTCGAGGTCATGAATTTGTTCCCGCCGTAGATGGCCCGTTGGTTTGGCGGACAGTCCGCCCCGGGTAGCTCATCGAAACCACGTCAGGCGCGCCTCCCCATCTCGCGAAACTTGGATTATATCGGTACAGCCCGGTACAATCGGGGTAGTCAGCGCTTTGGCTGTCGCTAAACGGCCAGCTTTCTCCCTAATCTGCGTGAGCAGACCGTCAGACCGGAAGTAACCCCGGTTGACGTTTCCGGGCAGAGCCAGCGACAGAGCACTGATGCCTCTTTGAGGCCGTTCTGCCGGCGGGGCAGGCCCCGACGGAACGAAGAAGAACCTGCGAGGAAAACCATCGATAAATCAACGGATCGATGGCGAGTACCGACTCGATGTACAGATGCGCGCGCGGACGCTTCCCTGAGAGGATAGCTGCAAGACCGGAACGAACACACAGCGCCGCACACCGCGACATCTGTACATACCCCTGGGCGCGGGGGCACCGTTGACGAATACGTACGTTTCCTTTTGCCACCTGACCCGTACGGCAGGCGATGGGGCGATTGCAGAAGGCGTACGTCCATGCAACGCTCCAAATCTCTGTTCGTTGTCAGCCATGCTGGCACCTCTCTCGCGTATTTATCCTCGCTGTATCCGCCCGCCCTGTCCGTCGTACAGGTCGCAGAGATCACTAGCGAGGCACCCCAGACCATCCGTAACCGGCTGAGCGCCGGCACATACCCTGTCCCGTCGTTCAAGATCGGCCGGAAGCGCGCTTTCCGCCTGGTTGATGTCGCAGCGTTTATAGATCGGCAATGCGCCGATGACCCGTCGAATCCCTCCAATCGGCCAACCCGACGAGGCCGACCGACGAAGGTTCAACAGGTAGCGAAACTGCAAGCGCAGACGAGCGCCCCCCAATCCGCCCCCTCATCAGGGCTGGTAGGGGGTACGCGATGAACGTGAACGTTCGAATCGACCCATCGTCATGGCAAGCGGGATTTGACGCCGGCAAAGCGGGGTGTCACGGATCGGCGTAATGGAGCCTGGGAAGATCGGCGTAAAGGCGCCACTTGGAAGGGTTGGGAAACGCAGTTTCGAACGCCGTCAAGAATGCTAGTTTTTGCCGCGTTTTTCAATGCCTGAAACAGGCGATTCCGGCATCGATTTGGGCACTCGATAACTGTCGCCGTCGAGGATGATCCGGTAGTCGTTCAGATCGAAGCGTACATAGGGCGTCTTGCCGACTTTGACGGCGAGCGTTTCCTCGACGGGATAGGGATTCTCCGGTAGCGCAAGCAGCGTAGGCTGCTCCTGGGCGAACGCCTGGCGCACACTGATCATGCGATCCTCCGGGCACGGGCGATCCGCCGCCTGCGTGCGGCACCAGTGTTCGGCTTGCGCATTCAGGTCATCCAGATCGGTGAACTGTCTGGCCGCGAAGAACGCGTCGCGGACGTGACGAATGGCGCGCTCCACGCGGCCCTTCTCGTTACCACGCGCGATGGCTACGGGTCTGGGTTCGAACCGATAGTGTGCGGCGAAGGCGAGCAGCGTCGGGTGGAAACGAATGGCGTCGCCCTGGCGTTCAAGGACGGCGCTCTTCAGGTTGTCGTAGAGGACGACCCTACCGAGGCCGCCCCAGCGCGTGAAGGCGCCGATATGGCCGCGCAGGAAGTTCTCCATACGCGCATCGAGGAAAAAGCGCAGATACAGCTCGCGCGAGTACGAGAGCACCATCACGAAGGCCATCAAGGGCCGGCGCGCACGGCCGATATGCAAGTGACCGAAGTGCCCCCAGTCGCATTGCATCTGTTCGCCGGGCAACGTGCGCAGCCGCAGGTACGCTTCGGCAGGCGGGCGTGGCCGGTGCAGAGAGATCAGATGTCGGAAGTGCGTGGGCCGGCCCTGATAGCCGCGCTCGCGCACCATGCCGTAAAGGCGGCTGGCGGTGAGCGTGGGATACTTCTCCAGCGTTTGGCGAATGAATGGCAGGTATGGCTCGATCATCGAAGGCCGCGGCGC
Source organism: Burkholderia sp. BDU5 (assembly GCF_001522845.1). Classification (NCBI taxonomy): domain Bacteria; kingdom Pseudomonadati; phylum Pseudomonadota; class Betaproteobacteria; order Burkholderiales; family Burkholderiaceae; genus Burkholderia; species Burkholderia sp. BDU5. The sequence goes on from NZ_LOWC01000082.1 coordinate 63,752, forward strand.
CGGTCCATGACGCGGCAGACCAGCTTGTGCGAGCACCCGTTTGACGGTGCCGCGATGCACGTGCAATTGCTGCGCGATCGTGCCGCAGCGCCACTTCTCGACGTGGTAGAGCCGCAGGATATGGGCTTCGAGTTCAGCGTCAATCGTCACCTTTAGAGCCTCCTCG
>NZ_LOWC01000083.1:0-2260 GCF_001522845.1 Burkholderia sp. BDU5
CGCACGAACGGCCGCTATGCGCTGTGCACGATGTGCATCGGCGTCGGTCAGGGCATCGCGATCGCGATCGAACGCGTCTGATCCGCGTCGTACGCCGAGCATCGCGCGGCAATCCATATGGCCCGCGCCCGCAAGCGCCCGGGCCGTTTTTCTTTGCACGCGCAGCGGCGCGCATCGCGAGCGCCGCCGCATCGGATGCATGACGGCGGCCGTCATGCAGTCGGGTCGAGTCGCGCCGCGCGCATCCCGCCCAAGATATCTTCCGCATTTCCCGGCGAATTCTTCAATATTCGCATGACGCCTTGATTGAAAAGGCAATTCCACATCGCCGGATAGATTTCGGCGAACCTGCATTGGCGCATGCCATACGCTTATCCCGGCATTCGAATCAAGCTCAGAATGTCGATCGATCTTATTTCTAATTCATGAATATTCGATCGACAAAACTCATGAAATAATTCATATCGGATTATTTGATGTCGATCATTAGAATCGGCATGGTTTGAGTGAACATTCAAATGTTGCGGGACCGGCAACGTCGACGAAAAGCAACGAAGGCAGCCCGTCCGAGAGGCTCCGGTTTGATGTGTGTCAACGCGAAATTCATCATCTCGTGCTTACCCCTGCGTGCCGGTTTTGCTGAACGGCTGCCGACAACGAGGTGCGAGCCGATCGAACGCCATTCGATCGATTTGGCTCGGCCGATGAAATCAATTAAAGGACATAGATCCAGCATTCGGAGCGCTCATGCGTAACAACCAACCCGTCACCCAACGCGAATTCGATTTTCCCGACGATGCGACCTTGATGTCGACGACCGATCCGCACGGCCGCATCACGTATGCGAACGCGACGTTCGTGCACGTCAGCGGCTTTTCGAGCGACGAGATCGTCGGCGACGCGCACAACGTCGTCCGCCATCCCGACATGCCGCGCGAGGCGTTCGCCGACATGTGGGCGACGTTGAAGCGCGGCGAGCCGTGGACTGCGCTCGTCAAGAATCGTCGCAAGAACGGCGACCATTACTGGGTGCGCGCGAACGCAGTGCCCGTGATCCGCGGCGGGCGGACCCAAGGCTACATGTCGGTGCGCACGAAGGCCGCGCGCGGCGAGATCGCCGCCGCCGAAGCGCTCTATCGCGACTTCCGCGAAGGCCGCGCGGGCGGGCGGCGGTTCCACAAGGGCGTGATCGTGCGCAGCGGACTGCTGCGCGCCGTGTCGCTGCTGCAGACGATGTCGGTGCGCGCGCGCGTCCATCTGCCGATCGCCGTGCTGACGCCGGCGATCGTCGGCGCTGCGTGGGCGGCCGGCGTCACGGGCGCGCCGCTCGCGCAGCTCGCGGGCGCGACGTTCGGCGGCGCGGCGCTCGCCGCCTGGTGGCTCGACGCGCAGATCGCGCGGCCGCTGCGCACGCTGCGTCGGCAGGCGCTCGACGTCGCGACCGGATCGAGCCGCCAGGGCGTCAACATGAACCGCGTCGACGAGATCGGGATGACGCTGCGCACGATCAATCAGCTCGGGCTGATGTTCCGCTGGCTGATCGACGACGTGAGTGATCAGGTGCTGACCGTGCAGCGCGCGATCAACGAGATCGCGCAGGGCAACAACGACCTGAGCGCGCGCACCGAGCAGGCGGCGACGAGCGTCCAGCAGACGGCCGCGTCGATGGCGCAGATGACGGCGACCGTGTCGAGCAACGCCGAGACGGCGACGCAGGCGAACCGGCTGTCGGAATCGGCGAGCCATGCGGCGGAGCGCGGCGGCCAGGCGGTGCGCGAGGTCGTCAGCACGATGGGCGAGATCACCGAGAGCTCGCGCCGGATCTCTGAGATCATCGGCGTGATCGACGGGATCGCGTTCCAGACGAACATCCTCGCGCTGAACGCGGCCGTCGAGGCCGCGCGCGCCGGCGAGCAGGGGCGCGGCTTCGCGGTCGTCGCGGGCGAGGTGCGCGCGCTCGCGCAGCGCAGCGCGAACGCGGCGAAGGAGATCAAGGCGCTGATCGGCGCGAGCGTCGAGCGGGTCGAATCCGGCGCGCAGACCGTCGACTATGCGGGCAAGTCGATGGACGAGATCGTGTCGCAGGTGAAGCGCGTGTCCGATCTGATCGCCGAAATCAGCGCGTCGACGAGCGAGCAGAGCGCGGGCGTCTCGCAGGTCGATCACGCTGTCGTGCACCTCGATAGTCGGCCCTGAACAATTCGTTTTGTCGCGCAGATGAAGCTACGCCGCCGACGGCGCAGCGGCTCGGAAGCTGAGC
>NZ_LOWC01000084.1:0-3018 GCF_001522845.1 Burkholderia sp. BDU5
GCGCTCGTTGAGCCCTTGACACAAGCCTTGCTCGACAACGGAATACACGGCACCCGGATCGTTCACCCCGTGAATAAAAATCACGATGCCCGGCAGATCGCCCGGCAGTTGCACGTTGCGGGCATCGGGTCGATCCGAAATCGTGATGCCAGCGCCCTGCGCATGCACACGATAATCGTTGTTGGTCTCGGCCATAGAATTCTCCCCGGTCGCTTCAGAGCGACGGCTTCAAGATATCGATCTTGGCGATGCGCATCACGTCGTCCTTCACCAGATCCGTCAGCCCACTGGCATCCGACTTCCCTTCGATGATCCGACCGTCGTTGAGCGCGATGCGATATTGCTGGTTAGCCGCCAGCGCCGGCGTTTCCGGCGTATGCCCAGGAAAGTGCAAACGGAACTGCTGGTCGGTGGGCTGGTTCGTGAAGGCCGTCTTCGAAGCCTGTTCCGTCGACGGCCCGCCCCACTGGTGCGACGCCGACAGCAACTTGATGTCGCCGTTCGTGCCGAGCGTCACGCCACCGCCGATCTTGATATAACTGCCGTCTTCAGCAACGAACCGAATCGTTGGCGCGGTGACAAGCACCTCGTTCTCATTCGTCGCGATCTTGACGCCCTTTTGAGCATTCGCCGTCAGGGTGTCGGCCTGCGCCTGCAGCAACATCGGCCCTTCACCGGCCACGGCCTGCACACCGGTGCCGCGCGCGAACAACTGCATTCCCTGTCCGGCCGTCGCATTAAAACGCTGACCGCTCATCAACTGAAGATGCTGCTGCGCCACCTGATCGATGTTCTCGCCCGCGTAAGTAACATGTGTCTTCGGCGTCACGTTCACCGACCCGGCCTGTGCGCCGAATGCCATCAGCGCCTGCGAACCGCCTGCGGCACTGCTCGATTCCGCTGCACCGCTCCCCGGAGTCCACCCCTTGAACGCCTGCGCAACAGCTGTCTGCCCTGCCGCATCCGCCGCCTGCCCGCCGTGCTGTCCGGCGTATTCGCCGAGCGACTTGAAGAGTTCAGCGCACTCTCCGAGCAATTGCAGCAGTTCGTCGCGATCGAGCTGCCCACCGCTCGCCTGCGATCGCGCATAGGTCGTCAGCAGAATGCCCTGCGCTGCCCGCAACGCCGCGGCTGCGTCCGTGCGCAGTTCCGCGCCTTCGCCGCGATCCTGCCCGACGCCGTTATTGCGCGGCTGGGTCAGGTAACCCAAATTCAATTGCGAATGTGCGTGCTCGCTCGCGAGCTGGGCGCTTATCTGCTGCGGGGTATCGTCGAGCCGAAGCTGGTTGTATTTTCGGCCCTTAATTTCCTGCGTCTTGATTCCCGACACGAAACGGTTGCCCGGCAGCGAGCCGGTATGGGTGAACGTCGCGGGCGTGTTCACGCCGTTTCCGAGCACACAGAGGATCACCAAACGGTCAGGATCGCCCGCGATACAGCCCAGCAGGACCTCCATGCCGGCGCGCGGCAGGAACGATACGCCGAAGCCCGCCCCGGCCAAGCTGGACGCCACGCGGATCGGGGCACTGTCGCCCGCATTGCCGTTGGTGCCTGCGCCCTGCGCATGCGCGTGATCGCCCGAATTGAGCCCCGGTATCTGCACGTAGACCCGACCAAGTTCGTCGCATACGACCTCCTCGCCCTCACGCGTCACAATCACGCCCGTGAGCAGATGGACAGGCGGCAGGTCGATCTTCGGATCGTACGCGGGCGTGAGCGGAACTCCGCGTCGCACGCAGGTGAACGCGTTCTCGTAGCGGGTATCCGATTCCGCGTCGAGCGCGGCCGGCAATGCGGGTGCGGCCAGCGTCAAATTGCGGCTCGCGGCGAATAACGCGTGAGCTCGCTCCGTCAAGCCCTTCGGCAGATTGTTCCAGACTTCGTGATGCACGGACGTGATCATGAACTGCCGCTTCTCGGCCGGCTGCATGTCGAGATCGACATCGCCGGTCAGCGTAAACCAGTGGCCGACCGGCATATCCCGCACACTGCTTACACCGTCGTAACGCTCGGCGTCGAATTGATGCGCGAGCATCCGGTCGCGCGTAATGCGGTCGTGATCGTCCCACGAGTCGCCGACATGCGGAATGTCGATCGCCACGTCGGTCAGCAGGTTCGCAAGGTCGTTGCCGGCTTCGCCTTGGTCGATACTCGCGGTCGCTGCCGAATCGTGAATACGTCCCTGCTTGTAGTCCCACGATGGCCGACTCGCCTGCCCGGAAATCAATTGCTGGTGCAGCGCAAACAGCGTAATCGTGTCGCGTTGCTCGGTCGCGGCATCGCGCGGGTGCAGGCGCACCGTGCCCGCCGGAGCCTCTGGCAATTGCAGCGGATTGTCGCAGAAGACGAGCGTATGGACAGGCGTCTCGTCATGAATGTTGCGCGGCGGCTTCGCGGAACCGGCTTTCGCGAACACGTTGATACCCTCGCGGCGCAACAGCCGGCGTACAAACTTCGCGTCTGACTCGTTGACCTGCCGGGTCAGTTCGCGCGCCGGATAGCGGCTCCGATCGAGGCCGGACAGATCGAACTCGAACGCCGCCGCGAGCGCCGGGCTACGACGCCGCCATTCGTTCAACAGGACCGCCAGCACGTCAACGACACCCGTCTTGCGGAACACGCGCGAATTGGTGCGCTTGTCCATCAGCGACAGCGCGTCGCACACCGTAAGCTGGTAGATGCACAGCTCGCCGTCGCTCTGGCCGATCTGCACGTCCTTGACGATCGTGTTGATGAAGCGGAGCTGGCCACGATCGGTGACAAGCCGCAGAGAGACGGGCACGCCAAGGAATAGCCGGGGCGACAGATCGTGACGCGTCGACACACAGGTCAGGTGCCCGTGGATACCAGTCATCAGCGCTTCGCGAATGCTCGCGTGCTGAAGGGCCAAGAGCGGTCCCAAGGTACTTTGCAGTCGGCCGAAATTCAGCGCGACCGGCCGATTGTTCCAGTCGACGGCCCCCGCCGCGAAACTGCGTAGTGTTCCATTTAATGACACAACCGCCCTCTCAATTCTTA
>NZ_LOWC01000085.1:0-92136 GCF_001522845.1 Burkholderia sp. BDU5
TCCTGCAAATCCAACAACACCGTTTCGGCCTCACCGCCTTTCCGTATAAGCCGTCCAGGATTGTTCAGGTTCGACTAGCTAAAGTACACCTTGGATTGACTTGGCTGGCCTTGATTGACCTAGATTAGCCTTGGTTTTGCAATTTGCGAGTTGCGCAAGGTATTGATTTATAAGAACTTGTCAGGCGTAGGCAATACTCCGAAGGCAGTGCTCGGGTGGCAAGGGGCGGGGGATCAGAGTTGTCTGCCGGCAGACAGCAGTATGTGCGACGCACCAGACAACGGCCTGAAGGGCGTCCAGCCATCTCAACGGATGCGCATGGAACGTGGCCGGATTTTAGACGCTGTCTAATATTAGCTCTGCGGCGGCAAAGAAAAAGGGCTTGCACTTTCATGCAAGCCCTTGAATTCCTTGGTGGGGCGTGAGTGACTCGAACACTCGACCTACGGATTAAGAGTCCGCTGCTCTACCAACTGAGCTAACGCCCCAACAGAAAGAAAATTATGCATGGCATTTCTGGCCTTGTCTAGCCCTTTTTGCATTTTTCTTGGAATATTCTCGCCGGGCCTGCGCTGCCGTTCCGAACTCGCACGATCCGTCGCTTCTTGCGCGCTCCCGGTATGATGTCGCCCAAACCCTGTCGCGCGGCGGGCGCGCGGCTCTTTCTGGGCGTACGACGATGGACGAAAACACTGTCCGTGATTTGCTGGATCGGCTCCTTGCTCCGTGGGTCCGTTCTCTTTCCCTGACTCCTGTATCGGTTTCGGAGGAGGGCGTCACCCTCCGGCTGCCGTTCTCCGGCGAGCTTCGCCATTCGGGCGGCGTAATCTGCGGTCAGGTGTTCATGGCGGCTGCCGATACTGCGATGGTCGTCGCGATCTCCGCGGCGCTCGGCGAATTCCGGCCGATGACGACCGTCGCGCTCAACACCCACTTCATGCGCCCGGTCCGCAAGGGCGACGTGTTCATCACCGCCCGCGTGCTGAGGATGGGCCGTAATCTCGTGTTCGGCGAAATCGAGCTGTTCGACGAGGACGGCAAGATGGCCGTCCACGCGACATCGACCTACGCGCTCGTCTCCTGAGCGCCGGCGGCGGCAAACAGAGGCGAGGGGCGCATCCGATGTTCGATCAGGTCGTATTCGCGGGCGGCGGCAACCGATGCTGGTGGCAGGCGGGATTCTGGGATGTCGTGCGGCCCGCGCTCGACGTGCGGCCGCGCGTGATCGCCGGCATCTCGGCGGGCGCGGCGACCGCGTGCATGCTCTACACGCGCGATTCGCGTTGGGTGATGCGTTATTACGAAGAGACGCTCAAGCACAACCGGAAAAACGTCTACTGGGGCAACCTGCTGCGCGCCGAGCCGGTCTTCCCGCATTACCGGATCTACCGGCAGGCGCTCCTCGACATCTACGGCGAGCCGTTCGCGAAGCTCTCCGGCGCGCCCGAGATCCGTATCGGCGTGTCGCATGTGCCGCGCTGGCTCGGCGCGCGCAGCGCGGTCGCGGCGGGGCTTATCGCGTACAACATCGAGAAATACGTGCGCAAGACGCTCCATCCGACGCTCGGCCGCTCGCTCGGCTTTCGTCCGGAGTTCGTCCGCGCGCAGGATTGCGTGCGCGTCGACGAGCTTGCCGACCTCGTTCTCCAGTCGTCGTGCACGCCGCCGTTTACACCCGTCCTGCGCCGCAACGGCCGGCCGGTGCTCGACGGCGGGATGGTCGACAACGTGCCGGTCGGCGCGCTCGACGCGTCGCCGGGGCTTGTGCTCGTGATGGTGACGCGGCTTTATCCGCGTCCGCAGGCGTTCGTCGTCAACCACGGCAGCCAGCGGCGGCTCTACGTGCAGCCGTCGAGCAAGGTGCCGATCTCGAGCTGGGACTATACGAGCCCGCACCAGATGCAGCATGCGTATGATCTCGGTCGGCGCGATGGTGAGTGCTTCGTTACCACCGCATCGGATTTCGTCGGCGAATTCGGCGCGGTGCGCTGAGGCGGGAAGGTGCGGCGAATACGGTGAGGCAGCCGTTAGATCATCGGCGTGCGGTAGCCGACGCGCGCGACGGCGGCCGCGCGTCGCGCGCTGAGCTTCCACGTGCCGGTGCTCAGCGACGAATCCGTCCCTGATTGAGCGCTTCCGGATTCGCGACGCTCGATTGGTCGCCCGCGTCGAACGCGAGGATATTCTTGAACGCGGCGCCGAAGTAGAGCTCATAGCTCTCGCGTTCGACGTAGCCGATATGTGGCGTGCAGATCACGTTTTCCATCCGCAGCAGGCTGTAGCCCTGCAGGATCGGCTCGCTCTCGTAGACATCGATCGCGACCATCCCCGGCCGGTTGCGCGCGAGCGCGGAGACGAGCGCGCTCTCGTCGAGCAGCTCCGCGCGGCTCGTATTGACGAAGAGCGACGTCGGCTTCATTCGCAGCAGGTCGTCGAGCTTGACGATGCCGCGCGTGTCGTCGTGCAGGCGCAGGTGCAGCGACAGCACGTCGGCCTGCTCGAAGAACGTTTCGCGGCTTTCGGCGGTCGCGAAGCCGTCGGCGCGCGCCGCTTCGAGCGAATGCTCGCGACCCCAGATCAGCACGTTCATCCCGAACGCCTTGCCGTAGCCGGCGACGAGCCGGCCGATCTTGCCGTAGCCCCAGATCCCGAGCGTCTGTCCGCGCAGCACCTGGCCGAGCCCGAAGTTCGGCGGCATCGCCGACGTCTTGAGGCCGGACTGCTGCCACGCGCCCTGCTTCAGATTCGCGACGTACTGTGGGATGCGCCGCTGCGCGGCCATGATGAGCGCCCAGGTCAGTTCGGCGGGTGCGATCGGCGAGCCCGTGCCCTCGAGCACGGCGATGCCGCGTTCCGTGCATGCGTCGAGGTCGATGTGGGTCGACACGCGGCCCGTCTGGCTGATCATGCGCAGATGCGGGAGCTTGCCGAGCAGTTGCGACGTGATGTGGGTGCGCTCGCGAATCAGCACGAGCGCTTCGACTTCCGCCAGGCGGCTCGCGAGCTGCCCTAGGCCGCGCACCGTGTTGTTGAAGATCTTCACTTCATGGTCGGCGAGCATCTCGAAGCAATTGAGCTTGCGGACGGCGTCCTGGTAGTCGTCGAGGATGGCAATTTTCATGGCGTGTTTCGGGATTCGCGCGGGATGAGCGATGTGAATTGGTGGCCGTCGCGCGTCGTCGCGCGCCGGTCCGGCCCGGTTTGGGGGCCGTAATGATGCTATGACGGCGGGGCAACAGGTGTATCTCTTTTTAACAGCTTGTTACGCGGCGCGGCAAGCGTCCATGCGCGGGCGGAGATCGCGCTGTTCGGGCCCCGCTTGATGCCGGCCGGGCGGCGAATCCGCCGTTTCTCAATTGGGCAATTTGCGGAGGGGAGATTGCTCAATTATTTCTTAATTCAGAACAGTTGGTCTATCCGGCTAGACAGGCTGAGCAAGTTCGAAGGTTTTTGTCGAGATTTCGCGGGAAGTTGAGCAACTCTGCATCTTTTTCGCTGTCGTAGGAAAATTACTCATTTGCTTCATATTTTTGAAGCGGTAACAGCGGTAGGAGTGGAGTATGGATCATTTGCAGTCGATGCGAGTGTTCGTCAAGGTCGCAGATCTCGGCAGTTTCGCCCGGGCAGCGAGTGCGATGGACATCTCGAACGCGGTCGCGACGCGCCACGTCGCCGACCTCGAAGGCCGGCTCGGCACCCGCCTTCTGAATCGCACCACCCGTAGTCTCTCGCTGACCGAATCCGGCCAAGTCTATCTGGAGCGGGCCCGCCAGATTCTCGACGAACTCGAAGACGTCGAGCAGATGGTCGTCGCGCGCAACCACGAGCCGGTGGGCACGCTGCGGATCGTCGCGCCCGTCGTGTTCGGCCTGCACAACCTCGCGCCGGTGCTGCAGACCTATACGCAGCGCTTTCCGAAAGTCATTCCAGATCTGACCCTCGTCGATCGACAGGTCGATCTCGTCGAGGAAGGATTCGATGTCGGCATCGTGATTACCCGGCAGATGCGCAGCGCGAGCATCGTCACGCGCCGGCTGACGACGGGCTGCATGGTGGTCTGTGCAACGCCGAGCTATCTGGAAAAGCACGGCATGCCGATGCATCCCGAACACCTTGTCGAGCATCCGTGCCTGAGCCTGCCGTCCGAATACTGGGGCGACGAGCGCGTGTTCACCGGCCCGGACGGCGAGGTGCGTGTGCGGCCGTCGAATATCGTCGTCGCGAACAACACCGAAATGCTGCGCCAGTTCGCAATGCTCGGCATGGGCGTCGCGATCCTGCCGAGCTATCTGATCGGCAGCGACATCGCGCGCGGCAAGCTCGTGCGCCTGCTGAGCGAGTACCGGTTGCCGCAGGTCGAGATCAACATCGCGTATCCGAGCCGCCGGCACCTGCCGGCGAAGGTGCGCACGTTCATCGACCATCTCGTCGAGCACTTCAGCCAATCGCCCGACACGATGCTTGGCGAGCAATGGGCGACGCAGGGCAGCCTGGGGCAGCCCGTCGATGCGTTGCCGGCCGATGCGCTTGCCGAGCATCCGAGCGCTGATCCGGCGCTGTCGCCGCGTCTGCCGCGCGCGCCGCGCGCCCGCGCCGTCGTGCCGTCGCCGCTGTAGCGCACGACGCCGCGCGCTCCTTGTCCGGCAAGTGCGCCACCGCGCGCCGGATCCTCCACCGCTAAAAGCAAAAGCGCGGGCTCATCGAGAGCCCGCGCTTTTGTTTGGATCGAAGCACTGCCGCGTTCGCGCCGGTCGGTAGCGCGACGCTTCGCGCGGCGCCGTGCCGCGCTGGCCGGCGGCCGCATATGCGCGCCGGCTGGACGCCGGATCAGGAACCCGTCTTGCGGGCCGGTGTCTTGCGCGCGGCCGTCTTGCGAGCGGGCGCGGCCTTCTTCTCGGTCTTTTCAGCGTCGTCCGCCGCCGCGTCGCCGGCCGTGGCCGTCGACTTGGATGCGGTCTTCTTCGCCGCCGCGGGTCGCGGCTCCTTCTTCTCGAACTCGAAGCCGATCTTGCCGTCAGCCTGCTTGACGAGATACGCCTTGAAGTTGCGTCCCGTGCGCGACGACTTGAAGTTCGGCAGCAGATCAGTGCGGCCGTTCTCGAGGAGCTTCGCCATCTGCTCGCGGGTGATCTCCTGCTGGAGGATCACCTTGCCGGAGCGGAAGTCGCAGGTCTTCGGGTTCGCGACCGAATGCTCGCAGACGTAGCTCATCCCGTGCTCGAACACGCGGCCCTTGCACTTCGGGCACGCGCCGACCGGCTCCTGCGCGGAGAAATCCGGCGCTTCGCCTTCTTCGCCGCCCTGCTCCTGGCCGAAGTCGAACTCGAGCTTGTAGTTTTTCGTCTCGTCGTCGAACGTGAGCTTGAGGATCGCGGAGAACGGCCGGCCCATCTTGCTGCGGAAGCCCGACAGCGGTCCGATCTCCTTCTTCTGCAGCAGCTCCTCGACTTCGGGGATCTCGAACTGCCGGCTGCCCGGAATCTTCGAAATCGAGAAGTCGCATTTCGTGCAGGCGAAGCGGCGGTAGTTCTCCTTCACCTGGCCGCCGCAATTCGGGCACGGCGTCTGGAGCGTCGCGTAGTCACCCGGGATCGTGTCGGAGTCGTACTCTTTCGCGCGCTTGACGATCGTCTGCGTCATCCGCGCGATTTCCTGCATGAACGCGTCGCGCTGCAGGTTGCCGCGCTCCATCTGCGCAAGCTTGTGCTCCCACTCGCCCGTCAGCTCGGGCGCCGTCAGCTCCTTCACGTCGAGGCCGCGCAGCAGGGTCATCAGTTGGAACGCCTTCGCTGTCGGAATCAGCTCGCGGCCCTCGCGCACGAGGTACTTCTCGCCGAGCAGGCCTTCGATAATCGCTGCGCGCGTCGCCGGCGTACCGAGGCCCTTCGCGGCCATCGCTTCGCGTAACTCGTCGTCCTCGACGAGTTTGCCCGCGCCTTCCATCGCCGACAGCAGCGTCGCTTCCGAGTAGCGCGCGGGCGGCTTCGTCGTGAGGCCGTGCGCGGCGATCTTGTCGGTCTTGACCTTCTCCTCCTTCTGCACCGGCACGAGATTGGCGTCGGCGCCCTCGGCGTCGCGGCCGTAAACCTGCAGCCAGCCCGGCTCGACGAGCACCTTGCCTTCCGTCTTGAAGTGGTGACCGGCCACCTCGGTGATCCGGGTCGTCACCTTGAATTCGGCGGCCGGGAAGAACACCGCGAGGAAGCGCTTGACGACGAGATCGTAGAGCTTCTGCTCCGGCTCGGACAGCGACTTCGGCGCCTGCAGCGTCGGGATGATCGCGAAGTGGTCGCTGATCTTCGAGTTGTCGAAGATCCGCTTGTTCGGCTTCACCCAGTTCTTGTCGAGCACCTGCTTCGCGTGTGGCAGGTAGTTGTTGCTCTCCTTCAGCATCTCGAGCGTCGACTTCACCGTGTCGAGGTAGTCCTCCGGCAGCGCGCGCGCGTCGGTACGCGGATAGGTGAGCACCTTGTGCTTTTCGTACAGCGCCTGGGCGAGGCCGAGCGTGTTCTTTGCCGAGAAGCCGAAGCGGCCGTTCGCCTCGCGTTGCAGGCTCGTCAGATCGAAAAGGAGTGGCGAGAGCTGCGTCGACGGCTTCGATTCCTCGGTGACGGTGCCGATCTGGCCGCGACACGCGGCGACGATCGTCTCAGCGGCGGGCAGGCTCCAGAGGCGCGAGTCGCGCTTCTCGGGATCGAATTCGTCCTTCTTGAATTTCGGATCGAACCAGCGGCCTTCGTAGAAGCCGCCTGCGCAGACGAATTCCGCACGCACTTCCCAGTAATCGCGCGGCACGAAGCGGCGGATCTTCTCCTCGCGCTCGACGACGATCGACAGCGTCGGCGTCTGAACGCGGCCGACCGTCGTGAGGAAGAAGCCGCCGCCCTTGCTGTTGAACGCGGTCATCGCGCGCGTGCCGTTGATGCCGACGAGCCAGTCGGCTTCCGAACGGCAGCGGGCGGCATCGGCGAGCGGCTGCATGTCCGAGTCGGTGCGCAGGTGCGCGAAGCCGTCGCGGATCGCGGCGGGCGTCATCGACTGGAGCCACAGGCGCTGAACCGGCTGCTTCGCCTTCGCGTGCTGCGCGATCAGGCGGAAGATCAGCTCGCCCTCGCGCCCCGCGTCACATGCGTTGACCAGGCGGTCGACGTCCTTGCGCTTGATCAGCTTCGTCAGCACCTTGAGGCGCGACTCGCTTTTCGCGATCGGATTCAGATCAAAATGGGGTGGGATGACGGGCAGGTGCGCAAAGCTCCACTTGCCGCGCTTGACCTCGTATTCCTCGGGCGCGGCGATTTCGAGCAGGTGGCCAACTGCCGACGACAGGACGTATTCGTCGTTTTCGTAGTATTCGTCATGCTTGGTAAAGCCGCCCAAAGCGCGCGCGATGTCGTTCGCGACAGAAGGCTTTTCCGCAATGATGAGTGCTTTCGACATGACAGTGTGTATTGGTAGACCGGGCGAGCCCGACTGCGGGCCCTTTTACGACGGCTTTATAGCACACGGCGCCGAAACGGCGGCCGGCGTGAGCAAAAAGCGGGTCATCATAAGTGGGGGCAAGGGCGGCGGCAAGTCCGCCGCGCGTCCTCTCGCGTAAACGAGCGATAAAGCTGCATTCCGCAGCCGATATTTCGGGGCCGGATGGTTTTAGCCGAACAAATTGCGCAATTTCGGTGCGTGCGGCGCGCCCGGCAGCGCGGTCAGGTCGGACAGCATTCGTTCGACGATTGTCGCGTGCGGCAGCACGGTGCCGAAGAAACGGACCGCGTTCGCGTCCTCGATCAAGAGCGTCGGGAAATTTTCGACGTCGAGGTCGTCGAGCCGATCTGCGTGCGTTTCGATGTCGATCCACGCGAAACAGGCGTCGGGGTGCGCGTCGGCGAGCCGGTCGAACGCAATACGGTATTCGCGGCAGCTGCCGCACCATTCGGCGCACAGGCAGGCGACGAGCAGCGTATCGGGATTCCGGAGGCGCTCGGCGATCCGATCTTCGTCGGTGTCGAGGTTCAGCGCGGGCATTGGCGGTTTTCCTTGCATCGTAAGGTGGCGGCGGCGCGGGCAAAGGCCCAAGCGGACGCCTACTCGCCGGAATGTAGCACGGCGCCCGTCCTGCGCGCTTGAGCGGGCTCCCGCGCGCCGTCGATGCGGGTGTAGCGGCCGCCCGGCAGCGCCGTGATGCGCCCGGCCAGTTCCAGACGCAGCAGCAACTGATGCAGGGCGTCGCTCGCGAGCGAAGTGCGCTGTGCGAGCAGATCGAGCGGCACCGGGCCGTATCCGATTGCTTCGAGCAACCGGCGTGCGTCGGTGTCCAGGCCGGCGTCCGCCGCAGCGTCGGCGGGCGCGTTGCGGCTCGCGACCGCCGGCCGGGCGGGATCGAGGCCGAATTCGTCGAGCACGTCGGTCGCGGTCTCGACGAGCTTCGCGCCGTCGCGAATCAGCGCGTGACAGCCTTGCGACAGCGGCGCGTGGATCGAGCCGGGGATCGCGAACACATCGCGTCCCATGTCGTTCGCGAGCCGCGCGGTGATGAGCGAGCCGGAGCGCGGCGCCGCCTCGACGATCAGCACGCCGCCGGACAGCGCGGCGATCAGCCGGTTGCGCTGCGGGAAATGGGCGGCGCGCGCCGGCGTGCGGAGTGGCCATTCGGAGACGAGCGCGCCGCGCTCGGCGATCTCGTGTGCGAGCGCGTGGTGGCAAGCCGGGTAGACGAGGTCCGCGCCGGTGCCGATCACGGCGACGGTGCTGCTTGCTCCGTCGAGTCCGCCGCGGTGCGCGGCGCCGTCGATGCCGCGCGCGAGGCCGGACACGATCGCAAGGCCCGAGTCCGACAGTTCGCGCGCGAAGCGCGTCGCGTCGGCGAGCCCCTGCGGGGTTGCGTCGCGGCTGCCGACGATCGCAACGGCCTGCGCATGAAGCAGCGCGATGCCTCCTTTTATATATAGCAGCGGCGGTGGATCGTAGAGCTCGGCGAGCGTGCCCGGATACGCGGGATCGTGCCGGGTCACGAGCGCGTTGCCGGGTGCGTCGAGCCACGCGAGCGTTTCGTCGACACGCCGCTCGAAATCGTCGGCGGACGGCGCGAGTACCGCGCGAGCGGCCGCGTCGCCGATAAGCGCCGCCAGTTCCGCATGCGACGCCCCGAAAAGCGCCTCGGGCGATGCGAACGCGCCTATGAGCGCCGCCCAGGCGCTGGCCGGCACGCCGGGCGCGCCCGCAAGCCGCAGCCAGCCAGCGAGCTCGGCGCGCGTCAGCGACAGCGGCGACATGACGAAGTCCCCCTCGAGAAGCGCGGCCTGCGAGCCGCGTGGTGCCGTGATAAAATTTTCATCATCCGAAATAGAACGAATGCCACGCGCGCAGGCCCGCGGCGATTGGCCGGTCATTGCGGCGCGCGGCGCATTCTGCGCGTCGTCGAAACCATCTTGAGGCTGGCGCGCGTGTCGCGGCAGTCGGCCAAACGGCCGATGCGGGTGAGTCGTTCGTCTCTCAACACTGAACATCATGGCTTTGCTGAACATCCTTCATTACCCCGACAGACGGCTGCACAAGGTGGCCAAGCCGGTCGACAAGATCGACGACCGCATCCGCAAGCTCGTCGCCGACATGGCCGAGACGATGTACGCGGCGCCCGGCATCGGCCTCGCGGCGACGCAGGTCGACGTGCATGAGCGCGTGATCGTGATCGACGTCTCCGAGGACAAGAACGAGCTGCGCGTCTTCATCAATCCGGAGATCGTCTGGACGGGCGACGGCAAGCAGGTATACGAGGAAGGCTGCCTGTCGGTGCCCGGCGTCTACGACGAAGTCGAGCGCCCGGACCGCGTGCGCGTGCGCGCGCTCAACGAGCAAGGCGAGACGTTCGAAATCGATTGCGAAGGGCTCCTCGCGGTGTGCATCCAGCACGAGATGGATCACCTGATGGGGCGCGTGTTCGTCCAGTATCTGTCGCCGCTCAAGCAGAGCCGGATCAAGACGAAGATGAAGAAACTCGAACGCGCGATGTGACGCGCGCGGCTGCTTCCCGATTCATTCGCACATGACACATTCACTGCGGGTCATTTTTGCCGGCACGCCGGAATTCGCCGCGGCGGCGCTCGCCGCGATCCATGAAGCCGGCTTTCCGGTGCCGCTCGTGCTGACGCAGCCCGATCGCCCGGCGGGGCGCGGGATGAAGCTGCAGGCGAGCGCCGTGAAGCGCTACGCGCTCGAGCACGGCATCGCGGTCGCGCAGCCGCCGTCGCTGCGCCGAACGGGCAAGTGCCCGGTCGAGGCTGCCGCCGCGCTCGATCTACTGCACGCGACGCCTCACGACGTGATGGTCGTCGCCGCATACGGCCTTCTGCTGCCGCAGGAAGTGCTCGACTTGCCGCGCCACGGCTGCATCAACATCCACGCATCGCTGCTGCCGCGCTGGCGCGGCGCCGCGCCGATTCATCGCGCGATCGAGGCGGGTGATGCGGAAACCGGCGTCACGCTGATGCAGATGGACGCCGGCCTCGACACGGGCGCGATGCTGCACGACGCGCGCGTCGAGATCGCGCCCGACGACACGACGGTGACGCTGCACGACAAGCTCGCGGCGGCGGGCGCGCACCTCATTGTCGACGCGCTCGCCGAGCTCGAGCGCGAGGGCTTGCTCGCCGCGACGCCGCAGCCGGCCGACGGCGTCACCTATGCCGAGAAGATCGGCAAGCACGAGGCGGCGCTCGACTGGCGCAAGCCGGCCGCCGCGCTCGCGCGGCAGGTGCGCGCGTTCGACCCGTTTCCGGGCGGCGCGGGCACGCTCGACAGCACCACGCTCAAGCTGTGGGCGGCGGAAGCGGTGGCGGCGCCAGGCGGCGGTGCGCCCGGCACGATCATCGATGCCGGCCCGGACGGCGTCGTAATCGCGTGCGGCGAAGGCGCGCTGCGCGTCACCCAGTTGCAGAAGCCGGGTGGCAAGCGGCTGCCTGCGCGCGAGTTTCTCGCGGGCGCGCCGCTTGCGGCCGGTCAGCGCTTCGCGCTGCCCGACGCCGCATAATTTCGTCGCCTGCCTGTAGTTCATCGGAATCGCGCGCGTCGCGCAATCGGCCGAACGGCCAGGTCGCGCGACGCAGGACGCGCGCGTAGAATTCTTTGACGTCAGTATCGAGGGATCGGCATGTTCGGCATTACCCATCTTGGCTTGTTCGTCGCGGCGGTTTTCCTGTTGAACATCACGCCGGGGCCCGACACCGCGTACATCGTCGGCCGCAGCGTCGCACAGGGGCGCGGTGCGGGCCTCCTGTCCGCGCTCGGCATCTCGGCCGGCTGTTGCGTGCACGTACTCGCATGCGCGTTCGGCCTGACGGCGGTGCTCGCGGCGTCGGCTACCGCGTTCACGGTTATCAAGATCGTCGGCGCGGCCTATCTCGTCTACCTGGGCGTGCGTCTCGTCTTCGCGAAGCAGGAGCCTGCGGCCGAGCAGACCGCACGGCGCGGTGTGGACAAATCGCTGCGCCAGCTTTTCATGCAAGGGTTCCTGACCAACGTGCTGAACCCGAAGGTGGTGCTGTTCTTCGTGTCGTTCTTCCCGCAGTTCGTCTCGGCTGACAGCAGCCACAAAGTGCTCGCGTTCCTGACGCTGGGCGGGGTGTTCCTCGCGATGAGCACCGTGTGGTCGTGCATCGTCGCTTGGGTCGCGGGCACCGTCACGCAGCGCTTCGCCGGCAAGCCTGGTGTGAAGAAATGGCTCGACCGCGGCGTCGGCAGCGCGTTCGTTGGGCTCGGCGTCAAGCTCGCGACATCGACGCGCTGAGGATTGAATTTTCTCGATACGCTCTTATCTAACAGATTGCTTACAATTGTGCGCCGCCGTCGATGAGCGTGCGGCGCGGTCCCCGCAGACGGATAAGGAGTGGGAAACATGTTCAATTGGGTCAAAACGGCGATCCTGATGGCCGCGATCACGGCCCTGTTCGTCGTGATCGGCGGCATGATCGGCGGATCGCGCGGGATGACGATCGCGTTGCTGATCGCGCTCGGTATGAATTTCTTCTCGTATTGGTTCTCGGACAAGATGGTTCTGCGCATGTACAACGCGCAGGAAGTCGATGAAACCACGGCGCCGCAGTTCTACCGGATGGTGCGCGAGCTCGCGACGCGCGCGAACCTGCCGATGCCGCGCGTCTACTTGATCGACGAGGACCAGCCGAACGCGTTCGCGACCGGCCGCAATCCCGAGCACGCGGCCGTCGCCGCGACGACGGGTATTCTGCGTGTGCTGTCCGAGCGCGAGATGCGCGGCGTGATGGCGCACGAACTCGCACACGTGAAGCACCGCGACATCCTGATCTCGACGATTTCCGCGACGATGGCGGGCGCGATCTCGGCGCTCGCGAACTTCGCGATGTTCTTCGGCGGGCGCGACGAGAACGGCCGTCCGGCCAACCCGATCGCGGGCATCGCGGTTGCGTTGCTCGCGCCGATCGCGGGCGCGCTGATCCAGATGGCGATCTCGCGTGCGCGCGAGTTCGAGGCGGACCGCGGCGGTGCGCAGATTTCGGGCGATCCGCAAGCGCTCGCGTCGGCGCTCGACAAGATCCACCGCTACGCGTCGGGCATTCCGTTTCAGACGGCGGAGCAGCATCCGGCCACCGCGCAGATGATGATCATGAATCCGCTGTCGGGCGGCGGGCTGCAGAACCTGTTCTCGACGCACCCGGCCACCGAGGAACGGATCGCGAGGCTGATGGAAATGGCGCGCACCGGCCGATTCGATTGACGAATCTTGTCGCAACGACGACGTGCTCGTAAGGGGGCGTCGCGACGGTAGCTGCTTCCGATGCGCTTCGGCGCGCCGCGAACCTCCGAACCCTGCATGCTTTGCGCTGCGGGGTTCGCCGTTTGCGGCGGGGCGGCGGCGTTTGGGTATGCGGATTCTGCGAGGAGCCGCTGGCGGGCTACCGCGAATCGCGTCGTTATTGCTTCGAACACATCGCGCCCATCGCGCACGGTCGTCGCGGACACATCGAGACTCCGAAGCGCAAAGCGAAGAAACAGGTTGCCGCCTGGCGGCCGCACCGTAAAAACTGATGTTGCTTGTTGCTTGTTGCTTGTTGCTTGTTGCCCGTCGCCCGTCGCCCGTTGCCCGTTGCTCGCCGATGAGCCGAAGGAACGGAACAGCCTGATTCGTTTATCCCGAACGGACCCGTGCCCGCCAGCCGACGGCTCCCGGACCCAACCGGCCACGCATCGTCCGCTGCCCGACGCGTAATTCCACCAACGCAGCCTTGCCACCCGAACAGGCGAGCCGCTCGCCCGGCGCGCTACAATATCCCGCTCACCGGCCGCAGGCCAGCCTCCGGCACATCCCTACCACCGCCCGGCGCCACTGCGTGCCGCAGGCACTGCTGATCCGATGACCCACACTCGCTCTTCCCGTTCCCGCGCATCCGGCGCGCCCGCTCGCGCCACGCGCCTGTCGACGTTGCACCTCGTACCCGATTCGCTCGGCTTCGCGCTCGACGCCGCCGCGCAAGCGGTCGACGCGGTCAATCGCGGCGCGGCGCTGCCCGCCGCGCTTGCAGCCGTCCAGACGACGCTGCCCGCGGGCACGCAACCGGGGCCGCGCGGCGCGATCCAGGACATCGCTTATCGCGCGGTGCGCCGCCGCGGCGCGGCCGACTGGCTGATCGCGCAATTCGTCGCCAAAGCGCCGCATGCGCACGTGCATGCGCTGCTAGTCTGCGCGTTCGCGCTTCTCGTCGACGACGACGAGCATGCCGCGTATGCGCCCTTCACCGTCGTCGACCAGGCCGTGACCGCCGTCGGCGCGCGCCGCGAGTGCTCGTTCGCGAAGGGGCTCGTCAACGCGGTGCTGCGTCGTTTCCTGCGCGAACGGGCTGCGTGGATCGAGCGGCTGCAGTCCGATCGCCGTGCACGCTGGAACTACGAGACGTGGTGGATCGACGCGGTCGAGCGCGCGTGGCCCGCCGCATGGCAGCGCATACTCGCCGCGGGCGACACGCCCGGCCCGCTGACGCTGCGCGTGAACGCGCGCCGCATGACGGCCGACGCATATCACGATGTGCTGCGCGCCGAGCAGATCGACGCCGAGAAAATCGGCCGCCACGCGATACGGCTTGCGTCGCCGCTGCCGGTCGAGCGCATTCCGGGCTTCGTGGACGGCGTCGTGTCGGTCCAGGATGCAGGCGCGCAGCTCGCGGCCGAATGGCTCGGCGCGCGCGACGGCATGCGTGTGCTCGACGCGTGCGCGGCGCCCGGCGGCAAGACGGGTCACATCCTCGAGCTTGCGGACGTCGAAGTCGTCGCGCTCGAAAGCGATCCGGCGCGCGCGCCGCGCATCGGCGAAAACCTCGCGAGGCTGTCGCTTGCGGCCGACGTGCGCATAGGCGATGCGGGCGATCCTGCGCAATGGCACGATGGACGCCCGTTCGACCGAATCCTCGCGGACGTGCCGTGCTCGGCGTCGGGCATCGTGCGCCGCCATCCGGACATCCGCTGGCTGCGTCGCGCGGCCGATATTCCCGCGCTCGTTGTCGAGCAGCGCCGCATTCTCGCCGCGCTCTGGCCGCTCGTGAAACTGGGCGGCGAACTGTTGTACGCGACCTGCTCGATCTTTCCGGAAGAGGGCGAGCTGCAGGCGCGCTGGTTTGGAGACGCCTATCAAGATGCGGTACGATTGGACGCGCCCGGGCAGTTGCTGCCGCAGGGCGCGTCAGGGGGGGCGCCGGCCATCGGGGGATCGAGCGAGCCCGGCCGGCATGTCGATCACGACGGATTTTTCTACGCGCGCTTTCAGAAACGGTGACGATCAAACGCTTCTTTCCACTCCGGCTCGCGGCCGTGCTTTGGGTCGCGCTGACGCTGTGTCTCGCTGCCGTTCCTTTCGCACACGCCGATCCGGTCGCCGTGCAGCGCGCGTCGCTGCAGTCGGACGGCAGCGGCTGGAGCCTCGACGCGCGTTTCGATTTCGAGCTCAACAGCAGCCTGGAGGACGCGGTCAACAAAGGCGTGCCGCTTTATTTCACGACCGATTTCGAACTGAGCCGCGCGCGCTGGTATTGGTTCGACGAGCAGCCGGTGTCGGTGTCGCAGACGATCCGACTGTCGTTCCAGCCGCTCACGCGCGAATACCGCGTGTCGACGGGCGGCTTGCAGCTCGGCTTTCCGTCGCTGAAGGAGGCGCTCGCGGTGGTCAAGCACGTGACGTCCTGGCACGTGATCGACAAGAACCAGGTGCGCTCGGGCGAAACGTATACCGCGTCGGTGCGGATGCAGCTCGACACCGCGCTGATGCCGAAGCCATTCCAGGTCGACGCGGTGAACAACCGCGACTGGAGTCTCGTTTCCGACTGGAAGCGCTTTACTTTCACGGTGGCCGAGCGTGCTAAATAAAATGCGCGTCCGCCGCGCGACGAGCGGAAAGAGCCTCCTCATACGCGTGATCGTGTCGACCGTCGCAATCACGGCGCTTCTGCTGCTCGTGCTGCTCGCGGCTGCGAGCGCGAACACCGAGTTCTTCGATCGCTACTACTCGTGGCTCTACTCGGCGAACATCATCGTCGCGCTCGTGTTCCTGCTCGTCGTGCTCGGGCTCGTCGGGATGATCGTCGCGCGCCTGCGCAAGGGCAAGTTCGGCACGCGGCTGCTCGCGAAGCTCGCGGTGTTCTTCACGCTAGTCGGCGTCGTGCCGGGCGGGATCATCTATATCGTGTCGTATCAGTTCGTGTCGCGCAGCATCGAGTCCTGGTTCGACGTCAACGTCGAGACGGCGCTTACCGCGGGCCTCAATCTCGGCCGCGGGATGCTCGACACGTCGCTCGCGGACCTGCAGACGAAGGCGCACCTGATGTCCGAGCAGCTCGCGAGCGCCGACAGCAACACGAACGGCACGACGCTCACGCTGCTGCGCCTGCGCGACCAGTTCGGCGTGCAGGATGCGACGATCGTGGAGCCGGGCCGCGGCAACGGCGCGTCGCCCGACGTGCACATCGTCGCGCAGGCCTCGGGCAACTTCGCCGCGCTGATTCCGGACGACATGCCGACGCCGCTGATGCTGGGCCAGGCGCGCGAGCACGGCGGCTATGCGGCGATCGAGGGCGAAGTCGACGGTGACCCGCGCGCGCACGGGTCGAAGGGCGCATTGCGTCTGCGCGTCGTGCAGCGCATTCCCGATGCGACGACGGCGCTGCTGCAGCCCGACGAGCGCTTCCTGCAACTCACGCAGCCGGTGTCGCCGACGCTCGCGCGCAACGCCGACGCGGTGCAGCGCGCGTATCGCGAATATCAGGAGAAGTCGCTCGGCCGCAGCGGGCTGCGCAAGATGTACATCGGCACGCTGACGCTCGCCCTCTTCCTCGCGACGTTCATCGCGATGATGATCGCGCTCGCGCTCGGCAACCAGCTCGCGCGGCCGCTGTTCCTGCTCGCGCAGGGCACGAAGGAGGTCGCGGAAGGCGACTACACGCCGAAGCGCGAGATCAAGACGCGCGACGAGCTCGGCTTCCTCACCCAGTCGTTCAACGCAATGACGCGGCAGCTTTCGGAGGCGCGCCTCGCGGTCGAGAAGAACCGCGTCGCGCTCGAACATTCGAAAACCTATCTCGAGAGCATTCTCGCGAACCTGACGGCGGGCGTGTTCGTGCTCGACCGCCAGTTCCGCCTGACGACCGCGAACCGCGGCGCCGAGCGGATCTTCCGGCAGCCGTTCAACTCGCTGATCGGCACGACGCTCGATCAGATCGGCGTCGTCGCGGAGTTCGGCGCGATGGTGAGAAAGGCGTTCGCCGATCGCGAGGCGGCGGGTCGGGGCGGCGGCGAGGATCGCGGCCACTGGCAGCAGCAGTTCGCGGTCGAGGTGCCGGGCGAGGCCGATCCGCTGACGCTGCTCGTGCGCGGCACGCGGCTCGTGTCGACGGCGGCCGCGCCGGGCCAGCTCGACGATCCGCAGACGTCGGGCTACGTCGTCGTGTTCGACGACATCTCCGACGTGATCTCGGCGCAGCGCTCGGTCGCGTGGGGCGAAGTCGCGCGGCGGCTTGCGCACGAGATCAAGAATCCGCTCACGCCGATCCAGTTGTCGGCCGAGCGTCTGCAGATGAAGCTCTCCGACAAGCTCGCGCCGCCCGATGCCGAAGTGCTGAAGCGCGGTGCGACGACGATCGTCAATCAGGTGGCCGCAATGAAGCGGATGGTCGACGATTTTCGCGAGTACGCACGCACGCCGACCGCGGTGCTCGTCAACTTGCAGCTGAACGATCTGGTGAGCGAAGTATTGACGCTCTACGGCGTTGGCGAAGGCAAGAGCACGATCGTCGTCGAGCAGACGCCGCTTCCGGTGATCCGCGGCGATGCGACGCAACTGCGTCAGGTGATTCACAATTTGCTGCAGAACGCGCAGGATTCGGTCGCCGACGTCGAGCATCCCCGTGTGTTGCTCGAAACCAAGACAGTAGAATATGGCGATCCCGACGCAGACGGCAAAACGCGCGTCGCGGTTCGGCTGACCGTCTCGGACAACGGTCCGGGTTTTCCGGCGCGCATCCTGACGCGCGCGTTCGAGCCCTACGTGACGACGAAGGCGAAGGGCACGGGGCTCGGCCTCGCGACGGTGAAGAAGATCGTCGACGAGCATGGTGCGCGGATCGATCTGCGCAATCGCATGCACGGCGACGTCGTGGAAGGCGCGCAGGTCTCGATCCTGTTCCTGCAACTCGCGGACGATGCAGCGGGCGCCGGGGGCGGAGCGAACGGCGGCACGGCACCCGCCAAGACAAGAGCAACTGTGCAGACAAAGGCAGCGTAAATGGCAACCATCCTGGTGGTAGATGATGAAATGGGCATCCGGGAATTGCTCTCGGAGATCCTCAGCGACGAAGGGCACGTCGTCGACGTCGCGGAGAACGCGCAGGCCGCGCGCGACTACCGGCTGCAACATGCGCCCGATCTCGTGCTGCTCGACATCTGGATGCCCGACACCGACGGCGTCACGTTGCTGAAGGAGTGGGCAAGCCAAGGACAACTGACGATGCCCGTCATCATGATGTCGGGGCATGCGACGATCGACACGGCCGTCGAGGCGACGAAGATCGGCGCGCTCGATTTCCTCGAGAAGCCGATCACGCTTCAGAAGCTGCTGAAGTCGGTCGAGCACGGCCTTGCGCGCGGCGCGGCGCCGCTGCCGGCGAGCCCGGCGGCGAAGCAGGCGGCGGGGGCGTCGTCGGTCGCGTCGGCGGCCGCGTTGCCGACGTTCAACGACGATTCGGACGCGGCGCTCGCGGACCACACGACGGCGGCGATTCCGTTCGACATTCCGCTGCGCGAGGCGCGCGACGCGTTCGAGCGCGCGTACTTCGAGTATCACCTCGCTCGCGAGAACGGCAGCATGACGCGCGTCGCGGAGAAGACGGGCCTCGAGCGCACGCACTTGTATAGGAAGCTAAAGCAACTCGGCGTCGAGCTCGGCAAGAAGCCCGCCGAAGGCGCGGCATAAATTTTTTGCACAAGGGGCTTGATCGCTGTCTGACGCATTGCTATAATTTTTTTTCTTCGTGGCCCGGTAGCTCAGTTGGTAGAGCAGCGGATTGAAAATCCGCGTGTCGGTGGTTCGATTCCGCCCCAGGCCACCAGCAGTATCCCACCCCAAGAATCGCCAGATTCTTGGGGTTTTTCGTTTGTGGAGCGGCATTTCCGGTCCTCGGCCGGTTTTGGGGAGGCGTGATAAAATCTCCGTCGACTCAAAGACTTAGAGGACTTGAGGATGTGCCCCGGTGGGCGCCGCAAGTCCTTTTTTCGTTTCGGCGCTCGAGGACGGCATGGGCCCGTGCGCCGCTGCATCGCGGAGCGATGAGCGACATAAGCGCCGCGCCGTTTCCGGCCGGGCGCTGCTGCCTATACTGGGTGGGCCGGCGCCGCCGGCGCGTGCCGGATCGCCGGCGCGCTCGCTCATCATTCACGGAGTATCAGGTGATTCGGACAGACGCTAAGGACGGCGCGCTCGTGTTGTTTTCCGGCGGCCAGGATTCGGCCACGTGTGTTGCCTGGGCGCTCGAGCGCTATCAGACCGTCGAGACGCTCGGCTTCGACTACGGCCAGCGCCATCGCGTCGAGCTCGAATGCCGCGAGGGCGTGCGCGATGCGCTGAAGCGGCGTTTTCCGCAGTGGGAGAACAAGCTCGGCGACGATCACATGATCGATCTGTCGGTGCTCGGCTCGATCAGCGACACCGCGATGACACGCGCGATCGAGATCGAGACGGCGTCGAACGGCCTGCCGAACACGTTCGTGCCGGGCCGCAATCTGCTGTTCATGACGATCGGCGCGGCGATCGCGTATCGGCGCGGGTTGCGCGTGCTCGTCGGCGGCATGTGCGAGACCGATTTTTCCGGCTATCCGGATTGCCGCGACGATACGATGAAGGCGCTGCAGATCACGCTCAATCTCGGCATGGACGCGCGCTTCGTGCTGGAAACGCCGCTGATGTGGCTCGACAAGGCCGACACGTGGCGGCTCGCGGAGCAGCTCGGCGGCAAGCCGTTCGTCGAGCTGATTCGCATCGAGACGCACACGTGCTACGTCGGCGAGCGCTCGGAGCTGCACGATTGGGGCTTCGGCTGTGGCGAATGCCCGGCGTGCAAGCTGCGCAAGCGCGGCTATGAAGCGTATCTGCGCGGCGAGCGCGTGACGGAGGCGCCGGTCTGACGCGGCGCGGTGCTCACGCGACGGCGCGGGCGACAACTGGATTCATCGAGTAACGGAAGGCGAACGGCGCGAGCCGAAACGAAGCAGCATGACGTACACGGTCAAGGAAATCTTCTATACGTTGCAGGGCGAGGGCGCGAATGCCGGGCGTCCGGCCGTGTTCTGCCGGTTCGCCGGCTGCAACCTGTGGTCGGGGCGCGAAGCGGATCGCGACGGCGCGGTGTGCCGCTTCTGTGACACCGACTTCGTCGGCACCGACGGCGAGAACGGCGGCAAGTTCAAGGACGCCGTGTCGCTCGCAGCGAAGATCGCGTCGCTGTGGCCGGCAGGCGAAGCGTATCGCTTCGTCGTCTGCACGGGCGGCGAGCCGATGCTGCAGCTCGATCAGCCGCTCGTCGACGCGCTGCATGCGGCGGGTTTTACGATCGCGATCGAGACGAACGGGTCGCTGCCCGTGCTCGAGTCGATCGACTGGGTCTGCGTGAGCCCGAAGGCCGATGCGCCGCTCGTCGTCACGAAGGGCAACGAACTGAAGGTGGTGGTGCCGCAGGACAAGCAGCGCCTTGCCGATTATGCGAAGCTCGACTTCGAGCACTTCCTCGTGCAGCCGATGGACGGCCCGTCGCGCGACTTCAACACCAAGCTCGCGATCGACTGGTGCAAGCGCCATCCGCAGTGGCGACTGTCGATGCAGACGCACAAGTACCTGAACATTCCTTGAGCCTTACGCTTCATTCATCGTGCTGATTACCCGAAAACTCGAATTCGACGCGGGCCACCGCATCCCCGATCACCGCAGCCAGTGCCGGAATCTGCACGGCCATCGCTATGTGCTCGAAATCACGCTGCGCGGCGATCTCGTCGATACCGAGGGCGCACCCGACCGCGGGATGGTGATGGATTTCGCCGATGTGAAGGCGCTCGCGATGGAGCACCTCGTCAGCAAGTGGGATCACGCGTTCCTCGTCTATGCGCGCGACGACGTCGTGCGCTCGTTCCTCGAGAAGATGGCCGACCACAAGACGGTCGTCCTCGACCGGATTCCGACCGTCGAGAATCTCGCAGCGATCGCGTTCGACATCCTCGCGAACGTCTACGATGCGCATTACGGCGTCAATCTGCGCCTCGAGCGTGTGCGTCTCTACGAGACGCCGAACTGCTGGGCCGACGTCGAGCGCGACGCGCGCGTCTGACGCGCGGCGGTACGCGGCGCTCGGCACCGGCGGCCGGCGTGCGCCGCGGTATGCGCATCGGCGTGCGCGAGGCGGTCGCGCATCGGCGCTTTTTCTTCGCCCTCCTTCGTTCGATGTACTTGTCCGGTTTGCTTGGGGCGCTCGGTTTCGTGTGGATGAGCAGTGGCGGTGCGATTCGGCCGAATTCGTTGAACTCGGCGGATCAGCGGATCGTCGCATTTGTCGATTTGTCGATTTGTCGATTTGTCGATTTGTCGATTTGTCGATTTGTCGATTCGCCGAGCACCGAGCACTGAGCACTGAGCACTGAGCACTGAGCACGAGCCGCTGACTCGTTGATCCTCTGTTGCTGTCGTCCTGGGCAATTGTCTGATCGGCCAGCGAATCGTTCGAGCTGTCGATGCCCTGGTTCGATAATTCGTCAAACTTGTCGACCCGCCGACCCGCCGACCCGCCGACCCGCCGACCCGCCGACCCGCCGACCCGCCGACCCGCCGAATCCCCGAATCCCCGAATCCCCGAATCCCCGAATCCCCGAATCGCACCAACCAGTTCGCGCCCCGCCGTGCGCGGCTTCACCCCGCATCAGTATTTCCCGAGTCCGCGCACCGGCTGCGATCACGGTATGATCGAATCGGCCGCCGCGACGAACGAACCGCGCGCGTCCTTGCGGCTCGGCGCCCACCCGGCGGCAGCCCGCCGCTCCTTCCGAATCGCAGTCCGCTCGTGCGCCGCACGACAGGAGGCCGCCGATGAGCACGCTTACCAATTCCCTGAAGACGCGTCTGAGCGACGGTGACGAGCCGTTGTTCGGCCTGTGGCTCACGCTCGCGAGCGCGGCGGCGACCGAGGCGCTCGCGCATGCCGGCTTCGACTGGCTGTGCATCGACATGGAGCACGCGCCGAACGACAGCCACGACGTCGCCGCGCAGCTGCGTGCGCTCGCGGCCGCGCATCTGCCGAGCGAGCCCGTCGTGCGAGTGCCGGCGCGCGAGCCGTGGCTCGTCAAGCGGGCGCTCGACGCGGGCGCGCGCACGCTGATGTTCCCGAACATCGAAACGGCCGACGACGCCGCGCACGCGGTGCGGCTTACCCGCTTTCAGTCGGCCGACGCGCCGGATGGGCTGCGCGGCGTCGCGGGCGTCGTCCGCGCGGCGGCTTACGGGATGCGGCGCGACTACGTGCAGACCGCGAACGCACAGATCGCGACGATCGTGCAGATCGAATCGGCGCGCGGGATCGACGAGGCCGAGCGGATCGCGGCGACGCCGGGCGTCGATTGCATGTTCGTCGGTCCGGCCGATCTGTCGGCGAGCCTCGGGCATCTCGGCGATACCAAGCATCCGGATGTCGCGACCGCGCTCGAACACGTGCTCGCGGCGGGGCGGCGCGCCGGCGTGCCGGTCGGCATCTTCGCCGCCGACGCGGCCGGTGCGCGCCAGTATCTCGAAGCCGGGTTTCGCGTGATTGCGTTGTCGGCGGATGTCGTGTGGCTGCTGCGCGCGACGCGGCAGGCGCTGCAGGAGGTGCGGGGATGAACGGGAAGAGCCGCCGCGCGCCGACGTTCGCGCGCGCGCGGCGCGCGCTGCAAGACGCGGCGATCGGCGCACTGCTCGCGACGGCGTTCGGCGCGGCGACGGGCGGCGTATTCGCACAGGCGTCGGGCGCGCAGAGGCAGCCGAATCCGGAGCGCGAAACCAACTCGGCGATCGCCGACTACAACGCGGGCAATCTGCGCGCCGCGCTCGTGCAGTTTCACGACGCGGCGACGCGCGGCAACCGTCTCGCCGCGTTCGACTACGCGATGATGCTGATCACGGGTGAAGGCGTGACGGCGAACGTGCCGGAAGGGCTGCGCTGGCTGAAGCGCGCGGCTGACGCGGGCATGTCGCAGGCGCAATATGTGTATGGCCGGATGCTCGACGACGGCGAGTTCGTCGCGCGCGATCCGGCGGCCGCGCACGGCTGGTTCCTGAAGGCTGCGCGGCAAGGGCACGTGCAGGCCGAGCTCGCGCTTGCGAACCAGTTTCTCGACGGACGCGGCACGCCGCGCGACAACCGGCAGGCGTTCGCGTGGTACAAGCGCGCGGCCGACGCGGGCGAGCCGGTTTCGCAATACGTGACGGCGTCGTTCTACGAGCACGGCGGCGACGGCGTCGCGCGCAACCTCAACATCGCCCGCGCATACTACGCGGCGGCCGCCGCGCAAGGCGACGACGCGGCGGCGCTCAAGTATCGGGAGCTGACAGCTGAACTGAAGGCGGGGCCGGGTGGTGCGTTGGCGCCGAAGGTGCCTGGTCCGTCGAACTGATCGGACCGGACGAATTGGCAAACCGCAAACCGCAAACCGCAAACCGCAAACCGCAAACCGCAAACCGGGCTCGCGCAAGGCTGGCGCGCCAGACACGACGCGCGGCAACCGCGACCGACACGGTAGAACGTCGCGAGTCCGCGCGTTCACCGCACCCGGCTCGCTGAACGCCGGCTCGAACGCGAGCCCGAAAGCCGGACATAAAAAGCGGCACATCGCGCGCCGCTTCGATCAACTCTTCATCAGCCGTTTCTGCCGTCCGACGCTCATGATGAGCCCGATGGCGATACCGAGCGTCGTGAGCGCGGTGCCGCCGTAGCTCATGAACGGCAGCGGCACGCCGACGACGGGAAGCACGCCGCTCACCATCCCGATGTTGACGAATGCGTAGACGAAGAACGCGAGCGTGAGCGACCCCGCGAGCAGCCGCCCGAACAGCGTCGCGCCTTGTGCGGCGATGTAGAGCCCGCGCGCGATCAGCGCCATATAGAGCGTGAGCAGCACGATCCCGCCGACGAGCCCGAATTCCTCGGAGAACACCGCGAAGATGAAGTCTGTGTGCTTCTCCGGAATGAATTCGAGGTGGGCCTGCGTGCCCTTCAGATAACCCTTGCCGAGCGGGCCGCCGGAGCCGATCGCGATCACTGCCTGGATCGTGTGGAAGCCCTTGCCGAGCGGATCGGACGTCGGGTCGAGGAGCGTGCAGACGCGGTGCTTCTGGTAGTCGTGCATCAGCGGCCAGACGACTTCGGGCTGGCAGATGCGGTTCTCGAACACGGCGATCGAGCCGACCGCGAGCACGCCGGCGACGAGCACCGGCACGATCAGCTTGTACGACAGCCCCGCGAGATAGATCACGAAGAGGCCTGCCGCGAACACGAGGACGGCGGTGCCGAGGTCCGGCTGTTTCGCGATCAGGCCGACGGGCACCATCAGGATGCCGAACGCGACGACGAAGTCGTACCAGCGCAGGCTGCTTTCGCGTCGCTGGTAGTACCACGCGAGCATCAGCGGCGTCGCGATCTTGAGGATCTCGGACGGCTGGATCACGACGCCGACGTTCAGCCAGCGCTTCGCCCCCTTTTTCGTCATCCCGAACAGCGCGACCGCGACGAGGAGCGCGACGCCGAACGAATAGAGCGGCACGGCGAAGCGCATCAGCGTCTGCGGCGGAATGTTCGCAATCACCCACATCAGCGCGAACGTCAGCAGGATGTTGCGCAACTGGTCTTCGACGCGTCCGGGCATGTCGATGCTCGCGCTGTAGAGCGTGACGATGCCGACGCACAGCAGCAGGAACACGATGAGCGCGAGCGGTCGGTCGAAGCCCGCGAACATCTGCTTGATCTTGTCGAGCGAGGCGCGCTTGTCGAATTGCATGCCTGTCTCCGTTACTCGTCGATGCCGCCCCGCGCCGGCTTCTCGGCGGGGATGGCGCGGTTGTCGTTCCGCGGCGCGGCGGCGGTGATCGCCGCGTCGCTCGCCGGCGCGCGGCGCGGTTTGCGCGTAGGCAGGCGGCGGGCCGCAGGCGGCGTGCTCGCGGCGCTGACGGCCGTCGCGGTTGCGCCTGGAGCGCTGGCCGTTGCGCTCGTCGCGGTGCCGATTGCATGGGGGGCCGCGCGAGTGCCCGCTGCGCCGACGCCGGCATTTGCGTCGCTGGCCGCCGCCCCGCTTGCGCCCGACGCCGCCTCCGCTCCGCTCGCTGCCGCGGGCGGCGTCGGCCGAGGCAGCGCCTTGAACCCGGCCGCAACGCCGACAGGCTTCGTCGCGTCGCCGATCACGGGCGCGTTGACCGGCTCGGTCGCCGACGCGGCCGCCGCGACGGCTGCGGCTTCCGTCGTGGGATTCTTGCGGTCGAGCAGATAGAAATCGAGCACGCGCCGCGCGATCGGGCCTGCGGACTGTGCGCCCCAGCCGCCGTTCTCGACAATCAGCGCGATCGCGATCTGCGGATGGTCGGCGGGCGCGTATGCGATGAAGAGCGCGTGGTCGCGCAGATGCTCGGCAAGCAGGTGGCCGCGGTAGTTGCCGCCCTGCAGCGAGAACACCTGCGCGGTGCCGGTCTTGCCCGCCGCGAGGTACGGCGCGCCGCGGAACACCTTGAACGCGGTGCCGGACGGATTCTCGACGACGTTTTCCATCCCGCGCTTCACGACGTCGAGGTCGCCCTGCTTGAGCGGGATCGCGCCGCTTTCCTTCGGCACGGTCAGATGCCGCTCGCGCGAGATCGGGTTCTCGACCTCTTTCACGAGGTGCGGCTTCATGACGACGCCGTCGTTCGCGAGCGTCGCGGTCGCGTGCGCGAGCTGCAGGATCGTGAACGAGTTGTAGCCTTGTCCGATCCCGAGGCTGATCGTCTCGCCGTCGAACCACTTCTGCTGCGCGGCCTTCTTGAACGTCTTCTTCTTCCATTCGGGCGACGGCAGCACGCCGCGCGCCTCGCCCTGGACGTCGATGCCGGTGATCTGGCCGAATCCGAACGGCTTCATGAAATTCGCGATCGCGGTCACGCCGAGGTCGCGCGCGAGCATGTAGAAATACGTGTCGTTCGACACCATGATCGCCTTGTTCATGTCGACCCAGCCTTGACCCGAGCGCACGTCGTTGCGGAACGTGTGGCCGCCGAACGTGAAGTAGCCGGGGTCCTGGAAGCCCCAGCCCGGCGAGCGCTTGCCGAGCGTCAGGCCTGCGAGCGCCATGAACGGTTTGTACGTCGAGCCGGGCGGATAGGTGCCGTGCAGCGGGCGGTTCAGGAGCGGCTTGTCGGGCGAGTTGTTGAGCTCGTCCCAGGTCTGCTGGTCGATCCCGTCGACGAACGAATTCGGGTCGAAGCTCGGCGACGACACGAACGCGAGCACGTCGCCTGTCTTCGGCTCGATCGCGACGAGCGCGCCGCGTTTGCCGGCGAACGCCTGCTCGGCGACCTGCTGCAGTCCGATGTCGAGCGACAGTACGAGGTTGCTGCCGGGCGTCGCCTGCGTGCGCGACAGCGTGCGCACCGGCCGCCCGCCCGCTGTCACCTCGACTTCCTCGAAGCCCGTGATCCCGTGCAGCTCCGTCTCGTAGCTCTGCTCGACGCCGACCTTGCCGATGTAGTCGGTGCCCTTGTAGTTGTTCGCGTCGCGGCGCGGATCGTAGGTTTCCGGATCGCTGTCGTTCTCGTCGCTCATCGCGTCGATGCGGTCCTGGTCGCGCTTCGAGATCCGGCCGATGTAGCCGATCACGTGCGCGGCCGTTGGGCCGAGCGGATATTGGCGGAACAGGCGCGCGCGCACGTCGACGCCCGGGAAGCGCCAGCGCTGCGCGGTGAAGCGCGCGACTTCGTCGTCGGTCAGGCGCGTTCGGATCGGCAGGCTCTCGAAGTTCTTCGAGTCCTCCTGCAGCTTCTTGAAGCGGCGGCGGTCGCGCGCGTCGATCTGCACGACTTCGGAGAGCGCGTTGATCGTGTTTTCGAGCGTGTCGGTCAGCTTCGACGGCGTGATCTCGAGCGTGTACGCCGAGTAGTTCTTCGCGAGCACGACGCCGTTGCGGTCGGTGATGATCCCGCGGTTCGGGACGATCGGCGCGACCGAGATCCGGTTTTCCTCGGCCTGCAGCGCGTATTTGCCGTGCTGCCAGACCTGCAGGTAGAAGAACCGCGTGGCGAGCAGGCCGAAGCAGACGAACACGAACACGCCCGCCGCCGCGACGCGCAGGCGGAACTTCGAGAGCTGCTGTTGAGTGTCCTTGAATTCGGTCATGCGATTACGGATGAAGGGGCGTGCTTTCCGTCGCTGCGCCGGTGTGTCGGGCGGTGCCGACACGGCGCGCTCGCGCGGGCCGCGCCCACTCGCAGGCCGGCGCGCTGCGGCCGCAAAACGCTAGCGGCGGGCGGGCGGGCGGTCGGCGGGCGTTCAACGTGGAAATCCTGGCGGCGCGGCGCGTCAGATCGGCCGCGTGTCGTCCGGGTCGACCGGACGGCGCTGCGGCATTAGCAGCAGATGGCTCGTGATCGGCCACAGCGCCGCCTCGACGAAACCGTCGACGAGATAGCTCCAGCCGGGAAACGCGGCGCCCATCAGCAGCCGGATCACGAACGGCACGAGCTGCGCGAGCACGAGAAGCGGCGCGACGTAGAAAATTTGCACGCCGAGGGGCAGCCACAGCACGCGCCGGTGGATCGTGATCGCGCCGTACGCGAGCAGCGTGTACGCGAGCGCGTGCTCGCCGAGGAGGCCCGCGTCGTGGACGTCCATCAGGATGCCGAGCATGAACGCGACGCCCATCCCGACCTTGCGCGGCTGGTGGATGTTCCAGAACAGCACGACGAGCGCAACGAAATCGGGCACGCCGGGGATCCGCCCCCACGGCATCAGGTTCAGCAGGAACGCGGCCGCGAGGCTGAAGACGATGAAGTACGGATTGACCGGCTGCAGGATGTACTGAGGGCGGCTCATCGCTGCGCTCCTTGCGACGGCGCGGCCGCGGGTTTGAGCGGGGCGGCGGGCTGCGCCGCGCCGGCCGGGCGGTTCTGGGCGGGCGAGGGCGGTTGCGCGGCGGGCTTCGCACCCTTGTCGGCGCTCTTGTCCGCCGCCTTCGCGTTTTTGTCCGCGCCCTTCGCCGCCTTCTTGCCCTTCGCCGACTTCGCGTCGCTCGCGGCGTCGTCGGTCGCGGGCCGCGGCGGGACGTCGGTGCGGTAGTGCAGCACGAGCATCTCGCGCGCGCCGCGCACCGCGGCGACCGGTGCGCAGACGACGTGCGCGAACGCGGTGTCGGCGAGCTTGTCGACGCGTACGACCTTCGCGACCGGCAGCCCCGGCGGATAGACGCCGTCGAGGCCGCTCGTCACGAGCTCGTCGCCGACGAGCAGGTCGGCGCTCGTCGGCACGAAGCGCAGATCGAGCGCGTCGCCCTTCGGCGTGCCGTAGATCACGCTGCGCAACCCGGTGCGCAGCACCTGGACCGGAATCGCGAGGTCGCGATCGGTGACGAGCGTGACTTCCGACTGCAGCGGGAACACGCGCGTGACCTGGCCGATCACGCCGTCCTCGTTGACGACGGGCGCGCCGTCCTGGATGCCCGCCTGCGCGCCGTGGCCGATGATGATCTTTTGCGAGAACGGGTCGCCAGTGTCGTACTGGATCTCGACGGGCGTCGCCTGCGCGGCGATCTGCTGGCGCAGCTCGAGCACCGCGCGCAGGTGCGCATTGTCGGCAGCGAGCTGGCCTGCCTGGTTCGCCTGCAGCGACAGCGTCAGGTTGCGGTCGCGCAATTGCTGGTTTTCGTGCCGCAGCGACGCGCTCGACGTCGCGAGCTCGGTCGCGCCGACGAACAGGTCGCGCGGCACGAGCGCCGCGCGCTGCAGCGGATAGAGCACGGTGCCGAGGACGCCGCGGACGATTTCGAGTGTGTTGAAGCGCGCGTCCGAGATGAGGAGCGCGATCGCCAGGACGACGAAGAAGGTCAGCCGCGCGAGCGCGGACGGACCTTGTTTGAAGAGGGGCGGCGGACTGTATTCCATGGTCGGCGCCGGGCGCGTGATCGATTTAGATGTTGCTCAGACGCGCGAACGGCGCGGCGGTTCGTTCTAAACGAGCGAGCCGGCCACGCCGCGCGAGCGACATACGGATACCTAGACGATCACTCGTACGAGAAGATGCTGCCGAGCTTGTCCATCCGTTCGAGCGCCATCCCGGAGCCGCGTACGACGCAGGTGAGCGGATCCTCGGCGACGAGCACGGGCAGGCCGGTTTCCTCGGCGAGCAGGCGATCGAGGTCGCGCAGCAGCGCGCCGCCGCCCGTCAGCATCATCCCGCGTTCGGCGATGTCGGCGCCGAGTTCGGGCGGCGTCTGTTCGAGCGCGATCTTCACCGACGACACGATCTGGTTCAGCGGATCGGTGAGCGCCTCGAGGATTTCGTTGCTCGAGATCGTGAAGCTGCGCGGAATGCCTTCCGACAGGTTGCGGCCCTTGACTTCCATTTCCTTGACTTCCGAGCCCGGGAACGCGGAGCCGATTTCCTTCTTGATCGCCTCGGCGGTTTGCTCGCCGATCAGCATCCCATAGTTGCGGCGGATGTAGTTGACGATCGCTTCGTCGAACTTGTCGCCGCCGACGCGCACCGAGCCCTTGTAGACGATGCCGCCGAGCGAGATCACGCCGACCTCGGTCGTGCCGCCGCCGATGTCGACGACCATCGAGCCCGTGGCTTCCGACACCGGCAGGCCCGCGCCGATCGCAGCGGCCATCGGCTCCTCGATCAGGTAGACCTGCGACGCGCCCGCGCCGTGGGCCGCTTCCTTGATCGCGCGGCGCTCGACCTGGGTCGAGCCGCACGGCACGCAGATGATGATGCGCGGCGACGGCGAGAACATCCGCGATTCGTGCGCAGTCTTGATGAACTGCTTGATCATCTGCTCGGTGACCGTGAAGTCGGCGATCACGCCGTCTTTCATCGGACGGATCGCCTCGATGTTGCCGGGCACCTTGCCGAGCATCTGCTTCGCTTCCTTGCCGACCGCTTGAATCGTTTTCTTGCCGTTCGGGCCGCCTTCCTGGCGGATCGACACGACGGACGGCTCGTCGAGCACGATGCCCTTGCCGCGCATGTAGATCAGGGTGTTTGCGGTGCCGAGATCGATCGCGAGATCGTTGGAAAAATAGCTGCGCAAAAAGCCGAACATTCAGAATCCTGTTTCGCTCTGGGGCCGGCCCTATGCGAACATGACGCGAAGGGCGGCAGCGGAAAAAATAACAGCCTCGGATCGGGCGGGAGCGGCCGCTCGGAAGCGCGAAGCTGCGAGTGAAATCTTCCGGGACCGGCGCGAAGCCCGCGCGGCTTCGTCAAAGCGGCGGCGGCGCGGCAAAGGCAGTCCGGGTCTGGGTCGAACGCGTAATGATACCTTATAATTTCGCAGTATTTGAATCGAAACGGGCGGTATTTTCGCCGCTTCGTCCCCGATTTTTGAGGGTTCGATCGAGTCCTCCAACCCCCTGACGCAACGCAAGTTTCACGCTGCGCCAAGCCCTTGTTTTTCCGGTGACCGCATGGCTTTGACCCTGACCGATGTGAAACGCATCGCGCACCTGGCGCGGCTCGAAATGGCCGACGCCGACGCCGAGCATACGCTTACCCAGCTCAACGAATTCTTCAGCCTCGTCGAGCAGATGCAGGCCGTCGATACGACGGGCGTCGCGCCGCTCGCGCACCCGATCGAGCAGATCCAGGCCGTCGCGCAGCGGCTGCGCGACGACGCCGTCACGGAACACGTGAGCCGCGACGAGAATCAGCGCCCGGCCCCGGCTGTCCAGGACGGCCTCTACCTCGTGCCGAAGGTGATCGAGTAAGCGCCCGATTCGGGCCGCGGCCCCAGCAGCCGGCCTCGCCGGCCCGTTTCGTCAGCTTGTTCGCCCGGGCGCGCGCCGTTGCCGCGCGCGCCGAAGAATCCAGGAAACCCACGCAATGCACGCAAAAAGCCTGACCGAACTGCGCGCCGCGCTCGATGCCAAGGAATGCTCGGCCGTCGAGCTTGCGCAGCACTATTTGAAACGGATCGACGCCGCGCGCGATCTGAACGCGTTCGTCCACGTCGACGCGGATCTCAC
The DNA here is from genome assembly GCF_001522845.1 of Burkholderia sp. BDU5. NCBI lineage: Bacteria > Pseudomonadati > Pseudomonadota > Betaproteobacteria > Burkholderiales > Burkholderiaceae > Burkholderia > Burkholderia sp. BDU5. The sequence continues at coordinate 30,773 of NZ_LOWC01000085.1, forward strand.
GCTCGCGCAGGCGAAGGCGGCCGACGCCGCGCTCGCGCAAGGCGCCGCCGGCCCGCTCGCCGGCCTGCCGATCGCCCACAAGGACGTATTCGTCACGCGCGGCTGGCGCTCGACCGCCGGCTCGAAGATGCTCGCGAACTACACGAGCCCGTTCGACGCGACCGTCGTCGCGCGCCTCGCGAAGGCGGGCATGGTCACGCTCGGCAAGACCAACATGGACGAGTTCGCGATGGGCTCGTCGAACGAGAACTCCGCGTTCGGCCCGGTGAAGAACCCTTGGGACACGAACGCGGTGCCGGGCGGCAGCTCGGGCGGCAGCTCGGCTGCGGTCGCCGCGCGCCTCGCGCCCGCCGCGACCGGCACCGACACCGGCGGCTCGATCCGCCAGCCGGCGTCGTTCGCCGGCGTGACGGGCATCAAGCCGACGTACGGCCGCGTGTCGCGCTACGGGATGATCGCGTTCGCGTCGTCGCTCGACCAGGGCGGCCCGATCGCGCGGAGCGCCGCCGACTGCGCGCTCCTGCTGAACGCGATGGCGGGCTTCGACGAGCGCGACTCGACGAGCCTCGAGCGCGCCGATGAGGACTATACGCGCGACCTCGGCAAGACGTGGTCGGCCGACGCCGACGCGGGCAAGCCGCTCGCCGGCCTGCGCATCGGCTTGCCGAGCGAATACTTCGGCGCGGGTCTCGCCGACGACGTGCGCGCCGCGATCGACGCCGCGCTCAAGCAGTACGAAGCGCTCGGCGCGACGCTCGTGCCGGTGTCGCTGCCGAAGACCGAGCTGTCGATCCCCGTTTATTACGTGATCGCACCGGCGGAAGCGTCGTCGAACCTGTCGCGTTTCGACGGCGTGCGCTACGGCCACCGCGCGGCCGAGTACCGCGATCTGCTCGACATGTACAAGAAGTCGCGCGCCGAGGGCTTCGGGCCGGAAGTGAAGCGCCGGATTCTCGTCGGCACGTACGTGCTGTCGCACGGCTATTACGATGCGTATTACCTGCAGGCGCAGAAGATCCGCCGGATCATCGCGCAGGATTTCCAGGAGGCGTTCAAGCAGTGCGACGTGATCATGGGTCCGGCGTCGCCGACCGTCGCGTGGGACCTCGGCGCGAAGGGCGACGATCCCGTCCAGATGTACCTCGCGGACATCTACACGCTGTCGGTGAGCCTCGCCGGCCTGCCCGGCATGAGCGTGCCGTGCGGCTTCGGCGCGGGCGCGAATGCAAAGCGCCCGGTCGGTCTGCAGATCATCGGCAACTATTTCGACGAAGCCAGGATGCTGCAGGTCGCCGACGCGTTCCAGCGCGCGACCGACTGGCACGAACAGAAACCGGCAGGAGTGTGAGCATGACCCAGTGGGAAGTCGTTATCGGCCTCGAGACGCACGCGCAGCTGTCGACCGTCTCGAAGATTTTCTCGGGCGCGTCGACGCAGTTCGGCGCGGAACCGAACACGCAGGCCTGCCCGGTCGATCTCGCGCTGCCGGGCGTGCTGCCGGTACTGAACCGCGGCGCGGTCGAGCGGGCGATCCGCTTCGGCCTCGCGATCGGCGCGACGGTGGCGTCACGCAGCGTCTTCGCGCGCAAGAATTATTTCTATCCGGATCTGCCGAAGGGCTATCAGATCAGCCAGTACGAGATCCCCGTCGTGCAGGGCGGCCAGATCACGATCCAGGTGCCCGCCAATGAGAAGGCCGGCAAGGAAGCGTATTCGAAGACGGTCAACCTGACGCGCGCGCACCTCGAGGAGGATGCCGGCAAGTCGCTGCACGAGGACTTCGCGGGGATGACGGGCATCGACCTGAACCGCGCGGGCACGCCGCTCCTCGAGATCGTCACCGAGCCGGAAATGCGCAGCGCGGCCGAGGCGGTCGCGTACGCGAAGGCGCTGCACGGCCTCGTCATGTGGCTCGGCATCTGCGACGGCAACATGCAGGAAGGCTCGTTCCGCTGCGACGCGAACGTGTCGGTGCGTCCGGTCGGCCAGGAGAAGTTCGGCACGCGCGCCGAGATCAAGAACCTGAACTCGTTCCGCTTCCTCGAGGAAGCAATCAACTACGAGGTGCGTCGCCAGATCGAGCTGATCGAGGACGGCGGCGAAGTCGTGCAGGAAACGCGTCTGTACGATCCGGACAAGCGCGAGACGCGCTCGATGCGCAGCAAGGAAGACGCGCACGACTACCGCTACTTCCCCGATCCGGACCTGATGCCGCTCGTGATCGGCGCGGATTGGATCGCGCGCGTGAAGGGCGGGATGCCCGAGTTGCCGGCCGCGATGCAGCAGCGCTTCGTCGAGCAGTACGGCGTGTCCGCGTACGACGCCGGCGTGCTGACGTCGAGCAAGGCGATGGCCGAGTATTTCGAGGCAGTGGTCGCGAAGGTCGGCGCGGCAACCGCCGACGGCGCGAACGCGAAGATCGCGGCGAACTGGCTGATGGGCGACGTATCGTCGCAGCTCAACCGCGACGGCATCGACATCGACGCGTGCCCGGTGTCCGCGGCGCAGCTCGCGCTCGTGCTGCAGCGCATCGCCGACGGCACGATCTCGAACAAGATCGCGAAGGAAATCTTCGTGACGATCTGGGACGAGAAGGCGGCCGACGAAGGCGCAGCCGACCGAATCATCGAAGCGAAGGGCCTGAAGCAGATCTCCGACACGGGCGCGCTCGAAGCGATCATCGACGAGGTGCTCGCCGCGAACGCGAAGTCGGTCGAGGAGTTCCGCGCGGGCAAGGAAAAGGCGTTCAACGCGCTCGTCGGCCAAGCGATGAAGGCGACGAAGGGCAAGGCGAACCCGCAGCAGGTCAACGAGCTCTTGAAGAAGAAGCTCGGCTGAGCGGCCGCCGCCGGATTGAAACCGTACCGATGCAAGCGGGCCGCCGCCGAACCGGCGTTCGGGGCGGCCCGCTCGCATTTCGCGAGGCGCAAGGGCCGCGCTTCGTGCAACACGACAGGAGGTGTCGATGGCCAAGCAACCGTCGCTCGACGACTACCGCGTGCCGTATCACACGCGCGAAAAAGAAGCCGCCGCGTTCGCGCTCGATGCGTTCGAACCGGCCGCGAAGCCGTTTTCCGGTGGAACGAAGGAAACCGACCGCGAGCGGCTGTCCGCCGTCGCGTTGCAGCTCGACACGCTGCAGGAGCGTCTGCACACGCAGCAGCACAAGCGGATGCTGCTCGTGCTGCAAGGGATGGACACGAGCGGCAAGGACGGCACGATGCGGGCGGTGTTCCACGAAGTCGACCCGCTCGGGCTGCGCATCGCATCGTTCAAGGCGCCGACGCCCGTCGAGCTCGCGCACGACTTCCTCTGGCGCGTGCATGCGCAGGCGCCTGCCGCGGGCGAGCTGACGATCTTCAATCGCAGCCATTACGAGGATGTGCTCGTGCCCCGCGTGACGGGCGCGATCGACAAGGCCGAGTGCGAGCGGCGCTACAAGCAGATCCGCCAGTTCGAGGAGATGCTCGCCGAATCCGGCACGCGGGTCGTCAAGTGCTTCCTGCATATCTCGAAGGACGAGCAGCGCGCGCGGCTGCAGGCGCGCATCGACGATCCGAACAAGCACTGGAAGTTCGATATTTCGGACCTCGAAGCGCGCAAGCACTGGGATGCGTATCAGGCCGCGTATCGCGACGCGCTCGCCGCGACGTCCGCCGAGCATGCGCCGTGGTACGTGATCCCGGCCGATTCGAAGACGCATCGCAACGTGATGATCGCCGAGCTGCTGCTGCGCGAGCTGACCGCGATGAAGCTCGAATTTCCTCCCGCGAAGCCCGAGCTTGCGGGCATCAAGATCCAATAAACCGCAACGAATTCACTGGACGGAACATCATGCTGCGTGTCATCACCGCGAATCTGAACGGCATCCGCTCGGCCGCGAAGAAAGGCTTTTTCGACTGGCTCGGCGAGCAGAACGCCGACTGCGTCTGCGTGCAGGAAATCAAGGTGTCGGCGGACGATCTGCCCGCCGAGTTCGTCGAGCCGCACGGCTTCAGGAGCTACTTCCACCATGCCGAGAAGAAGGGCTACAGCGGCGCGGGCCTTTACCTGCGCCGCGAGCCGGACGACGTGATCATCGGCTATGGCAGCAGTGAATTCGATTCGGAAGGCCGCTATGTCGAGGCGCGCTTCGGCAAGCTGTCGGTCGTGTCGGTGTACGTGCCGTCCGGATCGAGCGGCGACGAGCGCCAGCAGGCGAAGTACCGCTTCATGGACGAATTCATGCCGCATCTCGCCGAGCTGAAGGCGAAGCGCGAGGTGATCCTGTGCGGCGACGTGAACATCGTTCACAAGGAAATCGACATCAAGAACTGGAAGAGCAACCAGAAGAACTCCGGTTGCCTGCCGGAAGAGCGCGCGTGGCTCACGAAGCTGTTCGACGACGTGGGCTACGTCGACGTGTTCCGCACGCTCGATGCGCGTCCCGAGCAGTACACGTGGTGGAGCAATCGCGGCCAGGCGTATGCGAAGAACGTCGGGTGGCGGATCGATTACCAGATCGCGACGCCGGGCATTGCCGGCACCGCGAAGCGCACGTCGATCTTCCGCGACATCAAGTTCAGCGACCACGCGCCGCTCACGGTCGACTACGACTACAAGTAACGCGACGCGTCGCGGCGAATGCGCGGCAGCTCCGCATGGGCCGGCCGGGCGGCCGCCGCGATTCGCGACGACGAAAAAACGGGTCGCGTTTGCGGCCCGTTTCCGTTGCGCGGCTTGCTTGCGTCGCGGCGCGTACGGGCACGGGCACGGCGTTGCGATCTGTGCGCAAAACGCACGGCGATCGCTCGGCGCGTCGACGCGAGCACGCCGAGCACACCGTCGCCCGCTAAGCCGAGCGCTTCGACGCAATCGACCCGATGTCGATCACGAAGCGGTACTTGACGTCGCTCTTCAGCATCCGCTCGTAGGCTGCGTTGATCTGGGCCATCGGAATCACTTCGATGTCCGACGTGATTCCGTGCTGTGCGCAGAAATCGAGCATCTCCTGCGTCTCGGCGATCCCGCCGATCAGCGAGCCCGCGAGGCGGCGGCGCTTGCGGATCAGGTTGAACACCTTCGGCGACGGATGGTCGTGCTCCGGTGCGCCGACGAGCGTCATCGTGCCGTCGCGCATCAGCAGGTCGAGGAACGGATTCAGATCGTGCTGCGCGGCGACCGTGTTCAGGATGAAGTCGAAGCTGTTCAGATGCGCGTGCATCTGCGCTTCGTCCTTCGAGATCACGACCTCGTGCGCGCCGAGCCGCTTGCCGTCGTCGATCTTCGACGGCGACATCGTGAACAGCACGACGTGCGCGCCCATCGCGCGCGCGAGCTTCACGCCCATGTGGCCCAAGCCGCCCAGGCCGACGATGCCGACTTTCTTGCCGGGCCCCGCGCCCCACTGGCGCAGCGGCGAATACGTCGTGATGCCCGCGCAGAGGAGCGGCGCCGCGCCCGCGGGATCGAGCGTGTCGGGCACGCGCAGCACGAACGCCTCGTCGACGACGATTTGCGTCGAGTAGCCGCCGAGCGTGACGTCGCCCGTCGCGCGATCGCGGCCGTTGTAGGTGCCGACGGAACCGTTCTCGCAAAACTGCTCGAGCCCTTCCGCACAGCTCGGGCACGCGCGGCACGAATCGACGAGACAGCCGACGCCGACCAGCTCGCCCGCGTTGAAGCGCGTGACTTGCGGACCGACGGCCGTCACGCGGCCGACGATCTCATGCCCCGGCACGACCGGGTAAACCGTGTTCTTCCATTCGTTGCGGGCCTGGTGGAGATCGGAGTGGCAGACGCCGCAGTAGAGGATCTCGATCTGCACGTCGAGATCGCGCAGCGCGCGGCGCTGGAATTCGAACGGCGCAAGCGGCGTCGTGGCGCTCGCTGCCGCGTAAGCGTAAGTCGTGCTCATGAGGGCTCCTGACTCGAAAAAGACGTGTGCCGTGCGCGGCCCGCGGAATGCAGCGGTGCAGCGGCACGGGAGCACATCGTAAGCACGCGGGTAGACACGAGGAATACCTGAAGATCTTGAATCTTTGCCTATTTCTCTTGAATTTCGAGCTGGGTGCGGAAAAAGGGCTTTTCCGGTGCTAGATTGCAAGCCTGATTCTCTTGCAGTCCGAAGGACGTCCGATGAGCTTCGAGCCCTTTTCCCCTGATGGCGGCGCGCATCTGCAGCGTCGCATCATTACGCTGTTCGATCAGCTCGCGCCGAACGAAGGCTATACGTACGCGGATCTCGACGGCGTGCGCTTCATCCGCGCGAACCGGCGGGTGCCGCGGATGCCGGTGCTGTACGAGCCGAGCATCGTCGTCGTGTGCCAGGGGCGCAAGCGAGGCTATCTCGGCGAGCGGGCCTTCGTCTACGACGCGCAGCAGTATCTCGTGCTGTCGGTGCCGTTGCCGTTCGAATGCGAGACCTTTGCGACGCGGGAAGAGCCGTTTCTCGCCATTTCGATCCGTATCGATCTCGCGGTGATCGCCGAGCTCGCGATCCTGCTGGACGAGACGCACGGCGCGTCGGTCAGCGAGCCGCGCGGCATCTATTCGACGCCGCTCGACGCACCGCTCGCCGACGCGGTGCTGCGCCTGCTCGAAGCGCTCGCGTCGCCTGCCGACACGCGTGTGCTTGGGCCGGCGATCATGCGCGAGATCGGCTATCGTGTGCTGACGGGCGCGCAAGGCAACGCGATCCGCGCGGCGCTCGCGCAGCAGCATCACTTCGGGCGCGTGGCGAAGGCGCTGCGGCGAATCCACGCGGACTTGAGCAGCGAGCTCGATGTCGAGATGCTCGCGAGCGAAGCGGGGATGAGCCTCGCCGTGTTCCACGCGCAGTTCAAGAGCGTGACGGCGACGTCGCCGATGCAGTACGTGAAGGCGACGCGACTGCATCACGCGCGGCTGATGATGGTGCAGGACGGACTGAGCGCGGGCGCGGCGGCGGCGCGCGTCGGCTACGCGAGCGCGTCGCAGTTCAGCCGCGAGTTCAAGCGCCTGTTCGGGCGCAGCCCGAGCGACGAAGTGCGCTGGGTGCAAGCGGGCGGCCGGCAGCCGCTCGAGCTCGATACGGCGGAGTGACGGGCGAAGCGAACGCGCGAGCGAATGTCGCGACCGGTTGGCCGGAGCGGGCCGATCACGCGAGCCGCAGGTTCGACGCGGCGCGCCGTCGACACGCCGGTGTTCAGCGATTCGCCGCGGCGGCGCCGTGCTGCTTCGCGCCGGCTGCGGCGCCCGCCCCCGCGACGTTCGCACGCGCATCGGCGTTCTTGTCGAGCGCCTTCTTGTAGAGCGGCATCAGGTCGGCGAGGCGCTTGCGCAGATCGTTGCGGCGCCGCGTGTCGTATGGATGCGCGTAGATGAATCCGTTGTCCTTGTCGGCGCGGGTCGCGACCGCGAGCTTGTCCCACAGCGTGATCGCCGCGCGCGGATCGAAGCCCGCGCGCGAGGCGATGTCGCCGCCGATCACGTCGGCTTCGGTTTCGTCGGTCGGGCCGTAGCGGACCGACGCGAAGCGCTCGACGACGCCAAGCGGCGCGGGCAGCGGGTCCGACAGTCCGAAGAGCGGCGGCAGCGGGGTCGCGCCGGTGCCGAGCGACGCGGCCTGTTGCTCGCCGAGGCTCGAGCGCGCGTGCTCGCGCAGCGCGTGCGCGATCTCGTGCGCGAACAGCACGCCGAGTTCGTCGTCGGTGAGACGCAGCCGGTCGAGGAGCCCGCTGTCGACGAGCACCTTGCCGCCCGGCAGGCAGAAGGCGCGAATCGAGCGCGAGCGCAGCACCTCGATTTCCCAGTTCCAGCCCTTCACGCGGTCGCTCCACTTGACCGCATACGGTGCGAGCCGGGTGACGATCGCGCGCAGCCGCTTCACGCGCGGGTTGTTCGGCGGCAGGAGGCGGTCGCGCTGCGCGGCATCCTGCACGGTCTGCCGGTATTCGTTGTCGGTCAGCTGCTCGAGGAGCGGCGACGGAATCAGGCTGCGGAACACGATCGCGTTGCCGTAGCGCACCTGCTGGTCGCCGAGCCCGTACGACCGGGCATTGCCGGCTGCGGGCGCTGCGGCCGGAGCAGCTGCCGGGGCTGCGGGCGGTGCGCTCGGCGTCGGCGGCGCGGAGGACGGCGTGCCGTTTTCGGCGACGAGCATCGGCTCGGCCATGCACAGCTCGAGCCCGCCCGCCGGACCCGCGACACCGAGCGCGACGCCGCCCACGAACGTGAGCGCGGCGCGGGCGGTGCGCAGCTTAGCCCGCACGGGCGGCCTCGTTGCCAGTCGTGCTGCCGTTCCACGGCGCGATCTTCAGCAACAGCAACATGCCGGGAATGCCGAGCGCCGCGCAGACGAGGAAGTAGTCGAACCAGCCGATCTGCGACACGATGAAGCCGCTCGACGCCGACGCGAGCGTGCGCGGCACCGACGCGAGGCTCGTGAAGAGCGCGAACTGCGTCGCGGTGTAGCGCGGGTCGGTCGTGCTCGCGATGTACGCGGTGAACGCGGCGAGCGTGAGGCCTGTCGAGAACGTCTCGAAGCCGTAGATGGCCGCCATCAGCACGGGATCCGGGCCCGCCTTCGCGAGCCACGCGAAGCCGAGCGTCGACACGATCTGCAGGACGCCGAAGATCCAGAGCCCGCGCGCGATCCCGATCTTCACGAGCCACACGCCGCCGATGATGCCGCCCGCGAGGCTTGCCCAGAACGCGGTCGTCTTCGCGATCACACCGATCTGCGTCTTGTTGAAGCCGAGGTCGAGGAAGAACGAGGTCGACAGCGTCGTCGCCATCGTATCGCCGACCTTGTAGAGGAAGATGAAGCCGAGCACGAGCAGGGCGCCGCGCCAGCCGTCGCGGCCGATGAACTCGCGAAACGGCAAGACCACTGCTTCCGTCAGGCTCCTCGGCGGCGCGCCGTGCACTTCCGGCTCGCGCACGACGAACGTCATCACGATGCCGGGCAGCATAAACGCGGCGGTGAGCGCGAACACGACGTCCCACGGCAGATGATCGGACAGGATCAGCGACAGCGAGCCGGGAATCAGCGCGGCGATCTTGTAGGCATTCACGTGCACCGCGTTGCCGAGGCCCTGCTCCGTGTCGCGCAGCAGTTCGCGGCGGTACGCGTCGATCACGATGTCGGCGCTCGCGCCGAAGAACGCGACGAGCGTCGTCAAGGCGGCGACCGTCCAGATCGATTCGCGCGGCGACACGAAGCCGAGCGCCGCGATCGCGCACGCGACCAGCAACTGCGTGACGACCATCCAGCCGCGCCGCCGACCGGGCCGCCAGCCTGGCAGGCGCGGGATGAAGCGGTCCATCAGCGGCGCCCACAGGAACTTCCATGTGTAGGGGAACTGAATCAGCGCGAAGAGGCCGATTTCCTTCAGGTTTACGCCTTCCGAGCGCAGCCAGGCTTGCACGAGGTAGACGAGCGTGAAGAGCGGCAGTCCCGACGTGAAGCCGAGAAAGACGCAAATCAGCATGTGCGTGTTCAGATAGGCGCGCCAGCCCGGGTGGTCCTCGTGGGCGTTGAGGGTGGGCGCGTCGTGCGGCGGTTTGGTCATCGAACGATACTAGGGTTGTCTCCGCTTGACGCGGTAGACCGCAAGACTACCACGCCAGTTCACTCCCCATCGAATCGGCTGCCCTTCGTGCAGCACCGCGCGATCGAGGATCTCGACGCCGACCTCCGGCGCGAGCGCTTCGAAATCCTTGATGGTCAGCACCCGCACGTTCGGCGTGTTGTGCCATTGATAAGGCAGCGATTTCGACACCGGCATGCGCCCGCGCAGCACCGACAGCCGGTGCGCCCAATAGCCGAAGTTCGGGAACGACACGATGCATTCGCGGCCGACGCGCGCCGTCTCGCGCAGGATCGCGGCCGTCTGGTGAATCGTCTGCAGCGTCTGCGACAGGATTGCGAAATCGAAGCTGTGGTCTTCGAAAAGACGCAGACCGTCCTCGAGGTTTTGCTGGATCACGTTGATGCCGTTCTTCACGCTCGCGAGCACGCCGGCGTCGTTGATTTCCACGCCGTAGCCGGACACTTCGAGTTCTTCGGTCAACAGCGACAGCAGCGACCCGTCGCCGCAGCCGAGATCGAGCACCGTCGAGCGCGGCTCGACCCAGCGCGCGATCGCGCGAAAGTCCGCGCGCGCGGACAGCATGTTCAGCGCTTGTTGATTCATGCGCCCACCTCCTCGGCAATCCGTTCGTAATAGGCGCGCACCAGGTTGTGATAGCGCGCGTCGTCGAGCAGGAACGCGTCGTGCCCGTGCGGCGCATCGATCTCCCCGTACGACACCAAGCGCCGGTTGTCGAGCAGCGCCTTCACGATCTCGCGCGAGCGCACGGGCGCGAAGCGCCAGTCGGTCGCGAAGCTCACGACGAGGTACTTCGCCGTCGTGTGTGCGAGCGCCGCTGTCAGGTTGCCGCCGAACGCCTTTGCAGGATCGAAGTAGTCGAGCGCGCGCGTGATGAGCAGGTAGGTGTTCGCATCGAAGTAGTCGGCGAATTTGTCGCCCTGGTAGCGCAGGTACGACTCGACTTCGAATTCGACGTCGAAGTTGAAGTTGTACGCGTCGAGCGCGCCGTCCGCGCGGCGCAGCGCGCGCCCGAATTTCTCGGCCATGTCGTCGTCGGACAAATACGTGATGTGGCCGATCATCCGCGCGACGCGCAGGCCACGCCGCGGCTTCACGCCGTGCGCGTAATAGTCGCCGCCGTGGAAATCCGGGTCCGACAGGATCGCCGAGCGCGCGACCTCGTTGAACGCGATGTTCTGCGCGGACAGCTTTGGCGTCGACGCGATGTCGATGCAGTGCGCGACGCGCTCCGGATACAGCAGGCTCCACGCGAGCGCCTGCATTCCGCCGAGGCTGCCGCCCATCACCGCGGCGAAGCGCTCGATGCCGAACGCGTCGGCGACGCGCGCCTGCGTGTGCACCCAGTCCTCGACCGTCACGACCGGAAAGCGCGCGCCGTACGGCGCGCCTGTCGCGGGATCGATGCTCATCGGTCCGGTCGAGCCGAAACACGAGCCGAGATTGTTCACGCCGATCACGAAGAAGCGGTTCGTATCGAGCGGCTTGCCCGGTCCGACCATGTTGTCCCACCAGCCGGTGCTGCGCGGATCGTCCGCATGGACGCCCGCGACGTGGTGCGACGCGTTGAGCGCGTGGCAGACGAGCACCGCGTTCGAGCGCGCAGCGTTGAGCTCGCCGTAGGTCTCGACGACGAGTTGATAGCTGCCGAGCACGCTGCCGCTTTGCAGGCGCAGCGGTTCGGCGAAATGCATGGTTTGTGGAGCGACGATGCCGATCGATTCCATTCGTTCCGCCTTATGACTGGGCGGCTAAATGGGGTTGTCGGGCGTGCGCGGGAAGCGGGGAGCCGGCTGACGACCTCTTTAGCCGCATTTGTAGTGAACCGCCGGGACGCAGCCCCGGCCAGTTCGCGCGCCCGCAATCGAGTCAGCAAATCGGCGCGCTTCCCGAGCGTCACCGAAAGGCGGCGACGACAGTCGGGCAAGTATAACGGAAAAACTTCAGTGTCGCGGCGATGCGCGGACGCGGCCCATGGTCGGGGCGGGCGTGATCGAGGCGCGGGCGGTGGACGGCGATCGGGCTGCTGGGAGTCGGCGGCGGGGATGAGGCACGGTCGAAGCGGCGCGTTGACGCATGTGCGGCCAGCGATCCGGCGCATAACGGGAAAACTTCGGCATCGCGGATGCGGCGATGCGCGGACGCGGCCTATGGTCGGGGCGGGCGTGATCGAGGCGCGGGCGGCGGACGGCGATCGGGCTGCAAGACGCGGGGGGCGGCGTGAGGCGCCATTGCGGCGACGCATCGAAACATGTGCCACCGGCGATCCGGCGCGATGATGCGGGCCGGCGTTGCATGTGGCGTGGCGGCTGATGGGGTGAATCGGGCGCGGGAACGGGGCGGCGTATCGCGGAGCAAGATCACGATGCGGGGAGCCGACGAGTCGGGAACCGGGGCGGGCGTGCGAATCGTGGATCGTGAGCCGAGAGCCGAGAGCCGAGAGCCGAGAGCCGAGAGTCGAGAGTCGAGAGCCGAGAGCCGAGAGCCGAGAGCCAAGAGCTGCGCGGCCCTCGCGCCGGCGCCCTTCGGGGCGCGCCGCGCCCCGTCACTGCAAGATCAGCCGCAACTGCGCGTCGGCGTGCTCGCCGGGCGCTTTCGTGAAGCCGCTCTTCGCGTAGCGGTGCCAGCGGCCGAGCACGTAGCTGACGACGAGGCTCGCGCGCAGCGCCGGATCGTAGTCGTCCGGCAGCGGCACGGCAGGCGGGGCGCCGGCGCCGTCGGCGCGGGCGTTGGCCTCGAGGAGCGCGACGCGCAGGCATTGCTTGATCGACGCCTCGATCCGCTCGAGCACCTGATTGACTCGCTCGGCGAGGCGCTCGTGCTCGCCGACGAGCGCCTCGCCCGTCAGCACGCGCGTCATGCCGGGATTCTTCGCGGAGAAATTGAGCAGCATCAGCGCGATCGAGCGCGCCTGCAGCACGCCGTTCAGCTCGTTCGATGCGATCTGGTTGACGAGCCCGAAGAACGTTCCCTCGATGAATTCGATGAGTCCTTCGAACATCTGCGCCTTGCTCGCGAAATGCCGGTAAAGCGCGGCCTCCGATACGTCGAGGCGCGCGGCGAGCGCCGCGGTCGTGATTTTCTCGCTTTTCGGCGATTCGAGCATCGACGCGAGCGTCCGCAGGATGTGCACGCGGCGCTCGCCCGGTTTCGGGCGCGCGCGGGCGCGGGAAGCGGCGTTGCGTTCGTCGTCCGCCGCTGCGTTTACTGCCGGATCCTGCGGGTGAGTCGGCTGCATTTTCGTCGCCCCGATCGAGTGCCCAATCGCAGCGATTTTAGCGAACCAATGCGACGATCGACATAGTGCGGCCGTCCGTAGCTTGGCAGATGACGGGGCAGGTGCCCCGTGATCCAGACGGTGCGGATGCCGAGCCGCTTGTAGCGCTTCAGGTGGCCGCGCGTGTCCTCGACGAGGATCGTGTCCGAAAGACGCGCGTGCGCGGCGCGCATCGCCCGGCGCAGCATCGTCGCGTCGGGCTTCGCGCGCCACGCGTGGCGGTCGCGCATGTGCTCGATCGCGATTACTCGTTCGAACAGGCGCTCGATCTTCAGCTCGCGCAGCACGGCGCGCGCGTACGCTTCGGGCGCGTTCGTCAGCACGATCTTGCGGCCGGGCAGCGCGGCGACAAGCCGCGCGAGCCCGCGCTCGGCGCGCACCATCGACGGCAAGTCGGCGAACGTGTGGACGACTTTCAGGAAATCGTGCGGATCAATCGGATGATGGCGTGCGAGGCCGAGGAGCGCCGCGCCGTAGCGGCGCGTGTAGTGGGTGCGCAGGTGATCGGCTTGCGCGCGCTCGACTTTCAGCATATCGACGATGTACTGCGTCATCGCCTGATTGATCGCCGGGAAGATCGCGTGCGACGCGTGGTGCAGCGTGTTGTCGAGGTCGAAGAGCCAGACGGGGCCGCCCGCGTGCGGGCGGGGGCGCCGCGCGCGCCGGCGTTCGGGCGTCTGCTCGCCCGCCGGCGGCGAGGCCGCGCGAGGCGGCGGACGGCGTGTGCTCAATGCGAGCGGATCATCGTGCCGAACGGCTGCTCGGTCAGAATCTCGAGCAGCACCGAGTGCTCGATCCGGCCGTCGACGATGTGCACCGACTTCACGCCGCTCTTCGCTGCGTCGAGCGCCGACGAGATCTTCGGCAGCATGCCGCCCGAGATCGTGCCGTCTTCGAACAGCGCGTCGATTTCGCGCGCGGATAGATCGGTCAGCAGGTTGCCTTCCTTGTCCATCACGCCGGGAATGTTCGTCATCATCACGAGCTTCTCGGCGTTCAGCACGGTCGCGAGCTTGCCGGCGACGAGGTCCGCATTGATGTTGTACGAGAGGCCGTCTTCGCCGAAGCCGATCGGCGAGATCACCGGGATGAACGCGTCGTCCTGCAGCGCCCTCACGACAGCCGGGTTGATCGTCTCGACCTCGCCGACCTGGCCGATGTCGACATACTGGCCCGGGTTGTCGCGATCCGGCATCATCAGCTTGCGCGCGTGGATGAGGCCGCCGTCCTTGCCCGTCAGGCCGACTGCGTGGCCGCCGAAGTGGTTGATCAGCGTGACGATGTCCTGCTGCACCTCGCCGCCCAGCACCCATTCGACGACTTCCATCGTTTCTTCGTCGGTGACGCGCATCCCCTGGATGAACGTGCCCTGCTTGCCGATCTTCTTGAGCGCCTGGTCGATCTGCGGGCCGCCGCCGTGCACGATCACCGGATTGATGCCGACGAGCTTCAGCAGGATCACGTCGCGCGCGAAGCCTTGCTTGAGCCGTTCTTCCGTCATCGCGTTGCCGCCGTATTTGATGACCACGGTCTTGCCGTGGTAGCGGCGAATGTAAGGCAGCGCCTCCGCGAGGACTTCGGCTTTCAGTACGGGGGAGATCTGCGAGAGGTCGATCGGCTCGGACATGGCGGCGGCTCTGGTGCGAAACGGGTTGAAACAGGCCGAATTGTACAGGAGTGGCGCGGCGCAGCATGGGGTTTTTGGCCGTTTGGCCGATGTGGAAAGCGCGCGCGGCAACCCCGGGTCGCCGACCGAAAAGTGGGGTTTTCCTGCGCAATCCGCATGCAATTTCCGCGTACGGCGCTTATGCTAGGGGCGTAGTGCTCGGCTGCGGCCGCGAGGCGGTTGCCGAGCGGTCGCGTCGAGGTCGCGGGGCGGCTGTCCCGGCAGGCGCCGATGCTCGCCCTTTCGTCCTTTATTGCCCATTCCGGCTCGACCCGGCCAATCCGCGATGACCGTGCCCGCCGCTTCGTCCGGCCTGATCAGCAAGCGCTGCCCGCGCTGCGGCAGCGCATTCGACTGCGGCGCCCGCACGCGTCCGTTCACCTGCTGGTGCGCGGCGATGCCGAGCCTGCCGCCGGGCGCGCAGCCCGCGACGGGCGCGCGCTGCCTGTGTCCGGAGTGTCTCGCCGACGAGATCGCCCGGCGCGTCGCCGCAAGCGAAGGGGGCGACCGCCCGGCGCGCGAGGACTAAGAAGGTAAACTGCGCGGATGCAACGAATCACCACCACCGGACGCGTCAACCTGAGCCATCTGTTCTGGTTGCGCAATCTCGCGATCATCGGCCAACTCGTCACGATCGCCGTCGTACAGGCCTATTTCGGCGTCCATCTGCCGTTGCCCGCGATGCTGATGGTGATCGCGCTCGAAATCGTCTTCAACGCGCTCACGTGGGTGCGCGTGCTGCGCGCGCGGCCCGAGACCAACTTCGAGCTGCTCGGCCAGCTGTGGGTCGACCTGGGCGCGCTGTCGGCGCTTCTCTTCCTGTCCGGCGGGACGACGAACCCGTTCGTGTCGCTTTATCTGCCGTCGCTCGCGATCGCGGCCGCAGTGCTGCCGTGGCACCTGATGATTTGGCTCGCGGCGTTCGCGGTCGCCTGCTATCTCGCGCTCGGCTTCGATTCGGTGCCGCTCAACCTGGATAATCCGGCGAATCTGTTCGATTATTTCCGTGCGGGAATGTGGGTGAACTTCATGGTGAGCGTCGGGCTCATCGCGTGGTTCGTCGCGCGGATGTCGAGCGCGCTGCGCCAGCGCGACGCGGCGCTCGGCGAGGCGCAGCAGGCCCTCCTGCGCGACGAGCGCGCGGTCGCGCTCGGCGTGCAGGCGGCCACGGTCGCGCACGAGATGGGCACGCCGCTGTCGACGATCGCGATGCTGACCGAGGAATTGCGCGAGGCCGCTCGCACGGACGCGGGGCTTGCGCGCTACGATGCCGACCTGAAGGTGCTCGAGGAGCAGATGTCGCAGTGCACGTCGGCGCTCGCGCGCCTCAGAAGCCGCGCGTCGGAGCGGCCGAGCCGGCAGCCGGCCGCCGAATGGCTCGACACGTTCGTCGAGCACTGGCGGCTGCGCCATCCGCACGTGCTGTTCGAGCGGCGGGGGCCGCAGCCCGTGGGCGTCGCGCTCGACGACACGGTCGCGGTCGGCCAGATCCTGACCATCTTGCTCGACAATGCCGCGCGCGCGAGCCGCGATCGCGTTACGCTGATGGCAACGATCGCGCACGACGGCGCGCGCGACGAGATCGAGTTCGAAGTATGCGACAACGGACCGGGCATCCCGGCTGCGTTGCGCGACGCGCTCGGCGCGGCGCCGGTCGACAGCACGCAGGGCGGCCATGGGGTTGGCCTGTATCTGGCGTTCAGCGCGGCGGCGCGCTTGGACGGCTCGATCGAGCTTGCCGCCGCGCAGCCGCGGGGCACGCGGGCGATCCTGCGGCTGCCGGTTGCGCGCCAGGTCGCGGCCGAGATGGCGAACGGAAACGGATAGACAAGACGGAGTGATGCAAATGAGCGACAAGAATTTCCTCGTGATCGACGACAACGAAGTGTTTGCCGGCACGCTGGCGCGCGGGCTCGAGCGCCGCGGCTACGTGGTGCGGCAGGCGCACAACAAGGACGAGGCGCTCAAGCTCGCGGGCGCCGAGAAATTCCAGTTCATCACCGTCGACCTGCACCTCGGCGACGACTCGGGCCTGAGCCTCATCGCGCCGCTGTGCGATCTGCAGCCCGATGCGCGGATCCTCGTGCTGACGGGCTACGCGAGCATCGCGACCGCGGTGCAGGCGGTGAAGGACGGCGCGGACAACTATCTCGCGAAGCCGGCGAACGTCGAGTCGATCCTCGCCGCGCTGCAGACGAACGCGAGCGAAGTGCAGGCCGAAGAGGCGCTCGAGAATCCGGTCGTGCTGTCGGTCGACCGGCTCGAATGGGAGCACATCCAGCGCGTGCTCGCGGAGAACAACAACAACATCTCGGCGACCGCGCGCGCGCTCAACATGCACCGCCGCACGCTGCAGCGCAAGCTCGCGAAGAAGCCGGTGCGGCAGTAAGCGGGCGACGCGCGGCGGGCGCACGGCGTGTCGCGGCGACGGCCGGCGACCGGCAGCAACCGCCGCGCCATCGACACCGCGCCCGTACCGCCTTGTGCGCGTCGCGCCGCGCCGAAACGAAAAAACGGGCAGCCCGCAAGGGACTGCCCGTTTTTTTCATTCAGCAGCGGCGAAATCGCTTCGCGTTACAGCACGTAGCGCGACAGATCCTCGTCCTTCGACACCTCGCCGAGCGCACGGTCGACGTACGCCGCGTCGATCGTCACGCTCTGGCCGGCATGGTTGCCCGCCGCGAACGACACTTCCTCGAGCAGCTTCTCGATCACAGTGTAGAGACGCCGCGCGCCGATGTTCTCGGTCTTCTCGTTGACCGAGTACGCGATCTCGGCGAGCCGGCGGATGCCGTCGTCGGCGAACTCGAGCTGCACGTCCTCGGTCGCGAGGAGCGCCTGATACTGCTTGACGAGGCTCGCGTCGGTCGCGATGAGAATCGCTTCGAAGTCCTTCACCGACAGCGAATCGAGCTCGACGCGGATCGGAAAGCGCCCTTGCAGCTCGGGGATCAGGTCGCTCGGCTTCGCGAGATGGAACGCGCCGCTCGCGATGAACAGGATGTGATCGGTCTTCACCATCCCGTACTTCGTGTTGATCGTCGTACCCTCGACGAGCGGCAGCAGATCGCGCTGAACGCCCTGCCGCGACACCTCGCCGCCGCCGCCTTCGTGGTTGCGCGACGTGATCTTGTCGATCTCGTCGAGGAACACGATGCCGTTCTGCTCGACGTTCTGCACGGCCTTCGTCTTCACTTCCTCTTCGTTCAGCATCTTCGCCGCTTCCTCGTCGGTGAGCAGCTTCAGCGCTTCCTTGATCTTCAGCTTGCGGCGTGTCTTCTTGCCGCCGCCCAGGTTCGAGAACATCGAGCGGATCTGCTCGGTCATCTCTTCCATGCCCGGCGGCGCCATGATGTCCATGCCGACCGTCGGCTGCTCGATGTCGAGCTCGACGTCCTTGTCGTCGAGCTGGCCTTCGCGCAGGCGCTTGCGGAACGTCTGGCGGGTCGCGTTGTTGTCGTCGTTCGCGTGCTCGGCGCTCGCGCCGAAGCCGACCGCGCGCGGCTGCGGCAGCAGGATGTCGAGGATGCGGTCCTCGGCCTGGTCGGTCGCCTTGCTGCGCACCTTGCGCATTTCCGCTTCGCGCGTCTGCTTGACCGAGGTCTCCATCAGGTCGCGCACGATGCTGTCGACGTCGCGGCCGACGTAACCGACTTCGGTGAACTTGGTCGCTTCGATCTTGATGAACGGCGCATCGGCGAGCTTCGCGAGGCGGCGCGCGATTTCGGTCTTGCCGACGCCCGTCGGCCCGATCATCAGGATGTTCTTCGGCGTGATTTCCGTGCGCAGCGGATCGGCAACCTGCTGGCGGCGCCAGCGGTTGCGCAGCGCGACCGCGACGGCCCGCTTCGCCTTGTCCTGGCCGATGATGTGCTTGTCGAGTTCCGAGACGATCTCGGCAGGGGTCATGGTGCTCATTGCTTCGTCCTTACTCGATGGTCTCGATGATCCGGTTGTGATTCGTGTAGATGCACATGTCGCCCGCGATCTCGAGCGCCTTCTCCACGATGTCGCGCGGGGACAGATCGGTGTTCTCCGCGAGCGCGCGCGCGGCGGCCTGTGCGTACGCGCCGCCCGAGCCGATCGCGCAGATCCCGCCTTCCGGGTCGAGCACGTCGCCGTTGCCGGTGATGACGAGCGTCGTGCTCGCATCGGCCGTGATCAGCATCGCTTCGAGACGGCGCAGCATCCGGTCCGTGCGCCAGTCCTTCGCGAGCTCGACGGCGGCGCGCGTCAGGTTGCCCTGGTGCTTTTCGAGCTTCGCCTCGAAGCGGTCGAGGAGCGAGAACGCGTCGGCCGTGCCGCCCGCGAAGCCGACGAGCACCTGGTTGTTATAGATGCGGCGCACTTTGCGCGCACCGCCCTTCATCACGATGTTGCCGAGCGTGACCTGGCCGTCGCCGCCGAGCGCGACCTTGTCGCCGCGCCGCACGGAGACGATCGTCGTGCCGTGAAATTGCTCCATCTGTATTCCTCGAGAAAGACGGGGGATGCGGGGCGCGCGGAAGCCGCGGCCTGGCGGCCGGCTCGACGCGCATTGTCTTCATTTTAGGGCGGGCGCCGCGATATCAAGAGCGGCGTGCGACGGGCGTCGCCGCGAGGAGAAAGGGCGCGACGGCGGGAAAAACAAAAGCGCGCGGCAGGCCGCGCGCTTTGTGCAAAGCGTGTCGGGCGCGGAAGGCGGGCCGCGCCGGGAAGGTCAGTCGCCGAACAGCTTCTGACGCAGCTCGCGGCGCTCTTGCGCTTCGAGCGACAGCGTGGCCGTCGGACGTGCGAGCAGACGCGGGATGCCGATCGGCTCGCCCGTCTCTTCGCACCAACCGTAATCGCCCGAATCGATGCGGGCGAGCGACTGCTGGACCTTCTTGAGAAGCTTCCGTTCGCGGTCGCGCGTGCGCAGTTCGAGCGCGTGCTCTTCCTCGATCGTCGCGCGATCGGCGGGGTCCGGCACGATCACCGTTTCGCGCAGATTCTCGGTCGTCTGGCCCGCATTGCGGAGAATTTCCGCCTGCAATTGTTCGAGCCGATTTTTGAAGAAGGCGAGCTGATCCTCATTCATGTAATCCTTGTCGCTCATCTTCAGGATTTCGGCTTCGGTCAAGAGTTTCTTCGTCATCTGCTTGCTTCTTCAATGTGCGGCGAATCCATGGATATTGCCCGCACTTTGGGATTACCCGCAACAGCCCTTGCAATTGTTTGCTATTCGCTGCGGCGGGGCCGAAAGCCTCCGGATACCGGACCCATCTCGTTCAGTACTCCCTTGGGCGGACCGGATTGCGCGTGACCGGCGGGCGGCCATCCCCGGCGCACCACCGCGCCGCCCAGGCTCCGCGCAAGGATGGGGCCTGCCGTCGCCCTTCTCCAGCGGGCAGGTATTGTAACTGAATCGCAAGCCCTCGCCGTATCGGGTCGATCCCCTGCCGATCAAGCGGTATCCTGAAAATATAACCCGCAAATCAGGAAAAAGCGATGACGTCCGCATGTCGGTCCGCAGCCGGCGCGGCAGCCTTCCCGGCATGCGCGCGGCAGCGGCCGACGGCTTGCCCGTGGCCGACGCGCGGACGTTCCGCTTGCGGCTGCGGTGACGCGTGGGCTTTGCGGTCGGCCAAGTCGATCTGCGTTGCTGCGATTCGCCCGTCAAAGGTCTTGCGGTCCTGCGGCTTGCGGCTTGCGGCTTGCGGCTTGCGGCTTGCGGCTTGCGGCGCGCGGTCCGGCGGCCGCGCGCTATCGAGATCGGCGACGGCGGCGAAGCCGCGCCGACTTCGCGCGCCCGGCTCGCTCGGTCCGTTCGAATCGTCCCGCGCAGGCCGCATCGTGCGAGCCTGTGCGCGGATCCGAGCCGCGCGCGCCGTGCCGCTCGCTTACGCGAGACAGGCGTCGAGACCGTCGGTGATGAGGTCGCGCGGCAGGTCGACGCCGATGAACACCATCTTGTTGGTCTTCTTCTCGGCCGGCAGCCACTTCGCCGCGAGATCGCTGCCCATCATCTGGTGCACGCCCTGGAACACGACCTTGCGGTCGACGCCCTTCATGTACAGCACGCCCTTGTAGCGGAGCATCCGCTCGCCGTAGATCTGCAGGATCCCGCCGAGGAAGTCCTCGAGCTTGTTCGGATCGAACGGGCGGTCGTTGCGGTAGACGAACGACTTGATCTTGTCGTCGTGATGCGCGTGGTGGTGATTGTGATGGCCGTGCTCGTGATCATGCTCGCAATGGCCGTGATCATGGTCGCAATGCGCGTGGTCGCGGTCATGGTCGTGATGGTGGTGATGCGCGTGCTCGTGCTCGTCTTCGGCGAGGAAGTCCGGATCGATCTCGAGCTTCGCGTTCAGGTTGAAGCCGCGCAGGTCGAAGATCTCCTTGATGTCCGCGTCGCCGAAGTTCACGACCTTGATCGCCGCCTTCGGGTTCATGTGCAGCAGGCGGTGCTTGAGGTCCGAGACCGTCTCGTCGTCGACGAGGTCCGCCTTCGTGATGAACAGCCGATCCGCGAAGCCGACCTGGCGCTGCACGACCTCGTGCTCGTCGAGCTGCGCGTCGGCGTGTTTCGCGTCGACGAGCGTGATGACCGCGTCGAGCAGGAATTCGTCGGCGATTTCGCTATCGATGAAGAACGTCTGCGCGACGGGGCCCGGATTCGCGAGGCCCGTCGTCTCGATCACGACGCGGTCGAAATCGAACTTGCCGTCGCGCTTCTTCGCGGCGAGGTCGGCGAGCGCGCGCGCGAGGTCGCCGCGGATCGTGCAGCAGATGCAGCCATTGCTCATCTGGATGATCTGCTCGTTCGATTCCTGGACGAGGATCTCGTTGTCGATGTTCTCCTCGCCGAACTCGTTTTCGATCACGGCGATCTTCATGCCGTGCTGTTCGTTCAGGATGCGCTTGAGCAGCGTGGTCTTGCCGCTGCCGAGGAAGCCGGTGAGGATAGTGACGGGAATGGCCATGTCGTCGATCGCCTGTGGTTCGTGAAACGGGGTCAAAACCGCTGAAAAAACAGCGCGCCCGGCGAGACTTCCCGGGCGCTCAATCGTTTATTGAAACATATCTGTCAAGCCCCCGCCGCCGGCCGGACGGCCAGGGCGGCGCGGGCTCGCACTACGTCGCCCGTTCAGATCGGGGCGATCACGCGATTTGCAACAGCAGCCCTTTCAGATATTCGCCTTCGGGGAACGCGGTCAGCAGCGGGTGGTCGACGCCCGCGCCGAGGCGCTTCAGGATCCGCGCGTCGACTTTCGCGTCGGCCGCCGCGCCCGCGACGATCTTCTGGAACAGGTCCATGTCGATCGCGCCGGAGCACGAGTACGTGAACAAGAGGCCGCCTGGGCGCAGCAGCTTGAAGCCGCTCAGGTTGATGTCCTTGTAGGCGCGCGCGGCGCGGTCGACGCTGTCGCGGGTCGGCGCGAATTTCGGCGGATCGAGCACGATGAGGTCGAAGCGCTCGCCGTCTTCGACGAGACGGCGCAGCGTCTTGAACGCATCCGCGTCGAGCCACTCGGCGCGCGCCGCGTCGAAGCCATTCGTCGCGACGTTCTGCCGCGCGAGCGCGAGCGCGTCGCCCGACGAATCGATCGACACGACCCGCTTCGCGCCGCCTTTCAGCGCCGCGAGCGAGAAGCCGCCCGTGTAGCAGAAGCAGTTCAGCACGTCGCGATCGCGCGCGTACTGCGCGACGAGCGCGCGGTTGTCGCGCTGGTCGACGTAGAAGCCCGTCTTGTGGCCGTTGCGGACGTCGACGTGATACAGCACGCCGTTCTCGTTCGTGATCAGCGTGTCGGGCGGCGCATCGCCGGCGAGCACGCCGGTCGTCTGTTCGAGGCCTTCTTTCTCGCGGATCGACACGTCCGAGCGCTCGTAGACGTTCGGGCAGCCGGTCGCGGCGACGAGCGCCGCGACGATCGCGTCCTTCCACTGCTCGACGCCCGCCGCCATGAACTGGCAGACGAGCTGCGCGCGGCCCGCGCCGGCGGTGCCGTCGTTCGATGTGGTTTGCGCCGCCGCACCTTCTTTGACAGCGTGCGCTGCGGTGCCTCCCGAGAGGACTTGCGCCGCCATGTAGTAATCGACGATGAGCCCCGGCAGGCCGTCCGCCTCGCCGAAGACGAGCCGCACCGCGCCCGTCCCCGAGATCATCGCGTTGCGATGCGCGATCGCGCGCTGCACGCGCCGCTTGAAGAACGCGTGGTCGATCGGCTCGGCCTCGTCGAAGCTCCACACACGCAGCCGGATCTGCGAATGCGGGCTGTACGCCGCGCGCGCGAGGAAACGCCCGTCGTGCGCGCGCACGATGACGGTCGCGCCGGGCGCGGGCTTGCCGTCGACGCGGTCGATCGCGTTCGCGTAGACCCACGGATGGCGGCGCAGCAGGGATTTGTCTTTGGACGGCTTGAGCGTAACGGTATGCATGTCGGGATCGAAAAAGCCGCGTCGGACGCGGCGGAAGGCGATTCGGTGAGCGTGGGCGACGCGCGTCAGTCGCGCTTCTTCGCGCGTGGATGCGCGCTGTCGTAAATCTTTGCGAGATGCTGGAAGTCGAGCGACGTATAGACCTGCGTCGCCGAGATGCTCGCGTGGCCGAGCAACTCCTGCACCGCGCGCAGGTCGCCGCTCGACTGCAGCACGTGTGTCGCGAACGAGTGGCGCAGCACGTGCGGATGGACGTTCGCCGGGATGCCCGCCGCGCGCGCCGCGCGCTTCACGCGCTCGCGCACGACGCCGGGCGACATCCGGTTGCCGCGCACCGACAGGAAGAGCGGATGCGGATCGTGCCTCACGAACTCGCCGCGCACCGCGAGCCATGCGTTGAGCGCGTCGATCGCCTTGCGGCCGACGGGCACCTTGCGCTCCTTGTCGCCCTTGCCGCGCACCGTGACTTCCGCTTCGGCGAGGTCGAGCCAGCCTTCGGAGCGATGCTCGCCGTTTCTCACGTACGCGACGTCGAGGCCGATCAGCTCGGCGAGCCGTAACCCGGACGAATAGAACAGCTCGAGGATCGCGTGGTCGCGCACGCCCTCGGCGGTGCCGGACATCGGCGCGTCCATCAGCGCGGCCGCATCGTCGACGGACAATGCCTTCGGCAGCAGCTTCGCGCGCTTCGGCGCGCGGATCGTGGCCACCGGGTTCGCGTTCATCTCGACGTGCTGCGCGAACCAGCGGTAGAACGCGCGCCATGCGGACAGCCGGTGCGAGATCGAGCGCGCCGACAGGCCGCCCGCATGCGCGCGCGCGACCGCGCCGCGCACGTCGACGGCCGTCAGGCTTTCGAGCGGCCGGCCGTTCGCGAGTTTCTTCAGCTCGTCGAGTTCATGCGCGTACGCGCGCAGCGTGTGGTCCGACAGCTTCCTGACGTGCCGCAGGTTCGACAGGTAGTCGGCGATCGGGGCGGCGGTCATGTCGGGTGGCGGGCGGGTGCCGGGGCGCTCTGCGCGGCCGTCAGTGAGGCAGCAGGCGCGTGAGCGCCGCGCTCGCGAGCGTGCCGATCTGCGTGAGGAAATCGGTGCCCATCCCGTCGTGGAAGCGCCGCGGGTCCGGCGAGCCCAGCACGAGCAGGCCGAACGCGCTCGCGCCGTCACCCGCCGCGGGCGCGCGCAGCGCGATCAGCGCGACCGACTCGGCGGCGCCGCTCGCGGCAGGCGCTTCGCCGCCGTCGACGGCCGGCGCGGCTGCGGCGGGCGCGAGCCACTGCGCGGCTTCGAAGCCGGTATTCGCTCCGCAATAAGGGGTCGCAAGACTACTCGTGAAGAGGCGCACTTCCTCGCCGACGTTGCGCGCGAAATCGGCCTGCGCGTAGGTGTCGGCGACATCCCAGAGCCTGAGCGCCGTCTGCGGCACGTCGAACACGTCGGCGAGGCCGCCCGCGATCGAGCGCGGCAGCGCGTACGGATCGCGTTCGGCGATCACGCGCGCGGTCCAGCGGTTGAACTTCGCGGCGAGTCCGTCGTTCTCGTGGCCGTAGCGCAACAGCTCGGCGAGCCGGCGTTCGAGATGCTTGTTCTTGTCTCGCAGCATCTCCATTTGCCGCTCCTGCAGTGACACCGCGGCCTTGCCGTGCGGGTTCGCGAGCTTGATCGTCGCGAGCAGCTCCGCGTGCGTGGCGAAGAATTCGGGGTTGGCGAGCAGGTAGTCGGCGACTTCGCGATCGTTCATGGCGCTTCGTTCAGCTTCAGCAAATGAAAGGTCAGACAACAAAAGGCCGGACGGACAGGTCGATCACGCCTTCGAAGACGGTCGTCGCCGGGCCGGCCATCAGCAGTGGCGCGCTTTCGTCGCGCGCGCCGTCCCACGAGATCGTCAGCGTGCCGCCATGCGTATGGACCGTGACGGGCGAATCGAGTTGCCCGCGACGGATGCCCGCCGCGACCGCCGCGCACGCGCCCGTGCCGCACGCGAGCGTCTCGCCCGCGCCGCGCTCGTAGACGCGCAGCTTTACTTCGTGGCGCGACAGGATTTGCATGAAGCCCGCGTTTACACGCTGGGCAAAGCGCGGATGGCGCTCGATCGCGGGCCCGTCGACGAGCACCGGGAACGCCTCGGCGTCGTCGACGATCTGCACCGCGTGCGGATTGCCCATCGACACGACCGAGATCCAGCGCGTCGCGCCGTTCACGTCGAGCGGCCACAGCGTGTCGGCGCCTTCGCGGCGGCCATCGAGGCCGCTCGCGTCGAACGGCACGCGCGCCGGCTCGAACACGGGCGCGCCCATGTCGACGACGACCTCGCCGTTGTCCTGCATCGTCAGCGTGATCACACCGTGCTTCACTTCGACGCGCACGCTCGCCTTGTCGGTGAGCCCGTTGTCGCGGACGAACTTGACGAAGCAGCGCGCGCCGTTGCCGCAGTGCTCGACCTCGCCGCCGTCGCAGTTGAAGATCCGGTATTTGAAATCGGCGCCTTCGACGGTCGGCTTTTCGACGAGCAAGAGCTGATCGGCGCCGATCCCGAAGTGGCGGTCGGCGAGCGCGCGCACCTGCGCGTCGGTGAGCGTGGGCAGCGCGCGGGTGTAGCCGTCGAGCACGACGAAGTCGTTGCCCGCGCCGTGCATCTTGGTAAACGAGAGTTTCATGGGCGCTATTGTATGCCGCGGCGGCGAGGTCAATAGAAGCTCGGCTCGCCGGGCGGGCGCGTCTTGAAGCGCTTGTGCACCCAGTAGTACTGCTCGGGCATCAGCGGGATCTGCGCTTCGAGGAACGCGTTCATCCGGCGCGCGTCGAGACCGTCGTCGCCCGTCGGATAATTTTCCCAAGGTTTGAACACTTTCAGCCGATAACCCTTGTAATCGGGCAGCACTTCGCCGATGAACGGCACGACCTGCGCACGGCCCGTCTTCGCGAGCCGGCCGACCGCGGTCAGCGTGCACGCGGGCACGCCGAAGAACGGCGCGAAGGTCGAGTTGCGCAGCCCGTAGTCCATGTCGGCGCCGAGCATCACCGGCTTGCGGTCGCGCAGCCAGCGCAGCACGACGCGCGCGCTGTCGGCGCGGCCGACCATCTCGGCGTCGAAGCGCCCCCGGGCCGCCTTCGCGACGGCTTCGAGCGTCTGGTTCGAGAACGGCTGGTACAGCGACCCGCAGCGGCGCTGCAGCGATCGATTGAGCCAGATCGAGCCCGCCTCGATGCCGACGAAGTGCAGGCCGAGGAAGAGCGTCGGCGGCAGGTTCGGATCGGTGAGATCGATCGCGCTGTCGACTTCGATCAATTTTTCGAGCTTTTTCGCGGAGCCGAACCACTGAACGCTGCGCTCGACGTAGCTGCGGATCGCGTGCCGGAAGTGCCGGCCGGCCACTTCCTCGCGGCGCGCGTCGCTCCAATCAGGGAAGCAAAGTTTCAAATTGATGTGTACGATGCGCTTTCGCCGGCTGGGGATCCGATAGAGCAGCCAGCCAAGGCCGTCGCCGAGGCGCGCGGTCAAGCCGTAGGGCAGGACCGCGAGGAATTTGAGGAATGCGATGGCGAGCTGCGTGCCGAGACGGCCTAGCATGCGAATCCTCCGTCGATCCGGACGGCCGGCGCGATGAGAACAGGGTTGAAGGACAGCGGAAGGAGCAGCACGATCGACGCTCTGTGACAATTCGAGAAAGCCGCTATAATACGGGCTTCGCCGAGTTAACTGACAACTTGCGGGGCGAAGCCGGCGGGCGCAACAAGCGTCCACGGCGCAGGAAATCCGCTAAAGCGTCGCCACTTCGGGCCTCTGGAAGCTGGCTACGTGAACTTCAACCGTAACCACAACAGGAGCCTGAGAACGTGGCAAACGATTATCTCTTTACGTCCGAATCCGTTTCCGAAGGCCATCCGGACAAGGTCGCAGACCAAATCTCCGACGCGATCCTCGACGCAATCCTCGCGCAAGACAAGTATTCCCGTGTCGCAGCCGAAACGCTGTGCAACACGGGCCTCGTCGTTCTGGCCGGTGAAATCACGACGACGGCGAACATCGACTACATCCAGATCGCCCGCGACACGATCAAGCGCATCGGCTACGACAACACCGATTACGGCATCGACTACCGGGGCTGCGCGGTGCTCGTCGCGTACGACAAGCAATCGCCGGACATCGCGCAAGGCGTCGACCGTGCGCACGACAACAACCTCGATCAAGGCGCAGGCGACCAGGGCCTGATGTTCGGCTACGCGTGCGACGAAACGCCCGAGCTGATGCCGCTGCCGATCCACCTGTCGCACCGCCTCGTCGAGCGCCAGGCGAACCTGCGCCGCGACGGCCGCCTGCCGTGGCTGCGTCCGGACGCGAAGTCGCAGGTGACGGTCCGCTACGTCGACGGCAAGCCGCATTCGATCGACACCGTCGTGCTGTCGACGCAGCACGCGCCGGACATCGAACTGCCCGCGCTGCGTGAAGCGGTGATCGAAGAGGTCATCAAGCCGACGCTGCCCGCCGACCTGATCAAGGGCGACATCAAGTTCCTCGTGAACCCGACCGGCCGCTTCGTGATCGGTGGCCCGCAAGGCGACTGCGGGCTGACCGGCCGCAAGATCATCGTCGACACGTACGGCGGCGCGGCCCCGCACGGCGGCGGTGCGTTCTCGGGCAAGGATCCGTCGAAGGTCGACCGCTCGGCCGCTTACGCGGGCCGCTACGTTGCGAAGAACATCGTCGCAGCGGGCCTCGCGTCGCGTGCGCTGATCCAGGTGTCGTACGCGATCGGCGTCGCCGAGCCGACCTCGGTGATGGTCAATACGTTCGGCACGGGCCGCGTGTCCGACGAGACGATCACGAAGCTCGTCCGCGAGCACTTCGACCTGCGTCCGAAGGGCATCATCCAGATGCTCGACCTGTTGCGGCCGATCTACGAGAAGACCGCCGCCTACGGCCACTTCGGCCGCGAAGAGCCGGAATTCTCGTGGGAAGCCGCCGACAAGGCGCTCGTGCTCGCCGAAGCGGCTGGCGTCGAGCCGGCCGTGCAAGTCGCCTGACGCACGGTTCGCCGTAGCAAACAAAAACCCCGGTCGAGACCGGGGTTTTTTCATTTCGGCTTCGCTCGCGTCCTGCTTCGGCCTTGCCTGCGTTCGTCGCGGCATGCGGTTTGCAGGACGCGGCGAATTGCCGCGTGCTTCGCGCGTTCAGCGCGCGGCGAACACGAACCAGCCGGTGCTCGCTGCGAGACGGCGCGGCCGGTTGATCCGGGGCGGCACGACGCTCGCGCGATGCAGCGACGGCGCGCGCAGTCGCAACGCCGGCTTTTGCAGCAGCGAGCGCAGCGCGGTGCGGCGTGCCGCCGCATGCGCACTCATCAGCGACAGGACCGCGTGCAGCCACGCGCGCAGGCCGTCGAGCCGCAGCTGGTGCTGGCGAGCGCGCTCGGCGAGCACGCTCGCTCGGGCGCTGTGGTGACGCAACGCGCGCACGATCCGGTGCGGCGCCGACGGCGCGCTCTTCGGGGTGCGGTGAAGACGGGAAGTCAGTCGGAAAGGCATGACGAAAATAATTCGCTCGTAGATTGCGCCCATTTCGGGGCGCGAATGTAAAAACGGCCGTTATGCGGCACGGGTCGAACCCATCGTACCGAAAGCATCGGTGCGCCGCTGCCCGCGAAAACTAGCAGGTGCGCCGAGACTACAGGCGATTCGTGACGCCCAAAAGTCGCGCTGACCCTTGCGCGCAGGCGCGTGGCGCGCGAACCTGCCGAACTTAGTGGCGCGCGCGCGGCCGACAGTTCCTTTGCGTTACATCAAATTCGCCGCTGCGATCGTGCGCCGTTTTTCGCTTGCCGGCATCGTAGCCGAGCATGTCGCGCACGTCCGCTTTACAATCGATCGTTGATAAAAATTATGCCGAACATCCCATGTCTTCCTTGCACCCGGAGTTGATTCACACGCAGGTCCAGACGCTGCGCGAGCGCGGCTTCGTCGTCGCTCCGGGGCTCGTCGCACCCGAGCGGTGCGCGCAATTGAAGGCGATTGCCGAGCGGCAATTGCGCGAAGCGGCGCAGCCGCTCGAATTCGAGGCCGACTTGCGCTATCCGGGCGCGCCCGAATCGCGGCACGCACCGGGCGGCCATACGGTGCGGCGGCTGCTCGACGCGTACGCGCGCGACAAGGCGTTCGCCGAGCGCGCGACGGCGCCGGAGATCGCCGCGTGGATGCGCATGTATTTCGGCGAGACGCCGGTTCTGTCGCGCGCGCATCACAACTGCATGATGACGAAGCATCCGGCATACGGCAGCCTGACCGGCTGGCATCGCGATGTGCGCTACTGGTCGTTCGAGCGTCCGGACCTCGTGTCCGTGTGGCTCGCGCTCGGGGCGGAGACAAACGAGAATGGCGCGCTGTGGCTCGTGCCGGGCTCGCATGGCGCGGAATTCGGGCCGGAAAGCTTCGACGAAGCGAAGTTCTTCCGCAGCGACGTGCCGGCGAACCGGCAGTTGATCGACCAGGCGGTGTGTCCGGAACTCGCCGCGGGCGACGTCGTGTTCTTCCACTGCAACACGCTGCATTCGGCGGGTCAGAACCGCACCGATCAGGTGAAGTTCTCGCTTGTGTTCACGTACCACGGCGACAGCAATCGACCGGTTCCGGGCTCGCGCTCGGCGTCGAAGCCGGAAGTGCGCTTCTAGTTCGCCGTTCGCGGCGGCGGGGGGCGGCGCGATTCGCGATTAGCGATGCGTCGCGTGCCGCGCGTTCGTTTCATGCGGAATCGGATGCGCACGGCCTTGCATCGCGTGCAAGCAACTGATGATCGGACAACGACCGGGCGGCCCGCATGCGGGCCGCCCGTTTTCGTCTTGGGGGCAATGCCGAAAGCACGAGCGCGTCAGCGCTTGCCGCTCGGCATCGACAGGCCGATCAGCCCGACGAGCGTCGCGACGACGCCGCCCGCGATCAGCATGGTCGTCTTCGTCGAAGGCGAGCCGGTGAAGAAGCGCGCGATGCCGTCGTTGATCGAATGAAACGACTGGCCGCCGAAATACAGCAGCACGACGCCGCCGACGATGAGCGCAACGGAAATCGCTCGAGTCATGAAAATCCTCGCTGAAACGGATGATGAAGACGCCGCAGTGTAGGGGAGCGCCGCCGTCACGTCCATCGCGGCAGTGCATTGCTGCACGATTCGCGATCGTTGGCTAACATGGCCGGCTGAGGTTCGTCCGGCCGGATCGCGTCCGGCCTCGCTCAACGTCCTGACGGGAATTCAGATGGCCTACGAAGCAGCTTCCGAACGCTATGCGGATATGCAGTATCGCGTATGCGGCACATCCGGGCTCAAACTGCCGGCGCTTTCGCTCGGCTTGTGGCACAACTTCGGCGACACGACGCCGATCTCGACGCAGCGCGAGATCCTGCGCACCGCATTCGACCTCGGCATCACCCATTTCGATCTCGCGAACAACTACGGGCCGCCGTACGGCAGCGCCGAAACGAACTTCGGCCGGCTGCTGCGCGAGGACTTCAAGCCGTATCGCGACGAACTCCTGATTTCGACGAAGGCCGGCTGGGACATGTGGCCCGGTCCGTACGGCAGCGGCGGCGGCTCGCGCAAGTACGTGCTCGCGAGCCTCGAGCAGAGCCTGCAACGGATGGGGCTCGACTACGTCGACATCTTCTACTCGCACCGCTTCGACGCGCACACGCCGCTCGAGGAAACCGCGAGTGCGCTCGCGACGGCCGTCCAGCAGGGCAAGGCGCTCTACATCGGGATCTCGTCGTATTCGGCGGCGAAGACGCGCGAGATCGCGAAACTGCTCGCCGAATACAAGGTGCCGCTCCTGATTCACCAGCCCGCGTACAACTTGCTCAATCGCTGGATCGAGCGCGAGCTGCTCGATGCGCTCGACGGGACGGGTTCCGGCTGCATCGCGTTCACGCCGCTCGCGCAGGGGCTCTTGACGTCGAAGTACCTGAACGGCGTGCCAGCCGATGCGCGCATCAACAAGCCGGGCGGCGGATCATTGAAGGACGGTCACCTGAGCGCGCAGAACCTCGAGCACGTGCGCAAGCTGAACGAGATCGCGCAGCGGCGCGGCCAGAGTCTCGCGCAGATGGCGCTCGCGTGGGTGCTGCGCGATCCGCGCGTGACGTCGGCGCTGATCGGCGCGAGCCGCGCGGAGCAGGTGCGCGAAAACGTGGCGGCGCTCCAGCAGCTCGCATTCAGCGACGATGAGATCGCCGAGATCGATCGCTATGCGACGGAAGGTGGGATCAACTTGTGGGAAAAGCCGTCCACCGATCAGGCGATCTGATCGGTAGTCATCCTGACGACGTGCCTGCCGCCCGCTTTCGCGTGCCGAATGCGGCGCAGGCGGATGTGCGTGGCGCGTGCGTCGCGGCTAGATCAGCGCGGGGAGCCCTTCGACCAGCAGCACGGCGACGGCCATGCCGAGCATCGCGCCGAGCACGCGCAGCACGTTGTGACGGAATTCGGTCGCGCACGGGATCGCGCCGAGGAACAGCGCGCCGGCGAGCGCCATCGGGATCAGCAGGATGAAGTCGGCGATCGTGAAGTATGTCGACATGCGTGTCTCCTTTCTTGCTTGGCCCGGTCGCGTGCGGGGCAGCCGGTTGTTTCGAGTATAGGTAACGGCCGGCGGTTTGGGGCTATCCGAAGCTTCGTAGCGCGACGAAAATTCGCGGACTGCCGGGTTTATTGCGAACAATCCGGCGAAACGCTTTCATTTCGTCTTTCTAATTGCTTTCTCGTGCTGCGGCGCGGTGAACAAGGCGCCCGCATGTTGCAGTGCGGGCGCCTTGTCTTCAGGCAGCCGTCATGTGCGCGCGGTGTGTCGGAACACGAGCGCGAGCCCCGCGAGAATCGCGATCATGCCGGCGATCTCGAGCGGCGCGAGACGATTGCCGAGCCACGCCGCATCCATGAGCGCCGTGACGACCGGGACGAGATAGAAAAGGCTCGTCACGTCGACGAGGTCGCCTTGCCGCATCAGCCGATAGAACAGCAACTGCGCGAACACCGAGATCACGATGCCGAGCCACGCGAGCGGCAGCACGAACGACCAGCTCGCTTCGAACGAGATCGGCTCGAACGGTGCGACCAGCATGCACAGTCCGAGGCCGAGTGCGTTCTGCAGCGGCAGCACGTCGATCGGCGCCGCGCACACGCGTTTTTGCAGCAGCGCGCCTGTCGTGATCGCGAGCAATGCGCCGAGTGCGCACGCGGCGCCCGACACCGGCGCGTCGCCGCCCGCGATGCTGCGGTAGACGACGAGGCTCAAGCCGATCAGCGCGAGCGCGAGTCCCGCGAGCCGCGCGCCCGATGCGCGGCGTTCGAGCATGACGAGCGTGAGGATCGGCTGCATGCCGAGGATCGTCGCGAGGATGCCGGGCGCGAGCCCGTGCTCGAGCGCGAGCAGATACAGGATCGAGTAGCCGCCTGTGAGCAGCAACCCGGTCGCGACCGTCGTGCGGCGCGCGCCGGGCGGCGGCAGCCAGCGGCGTCGCGCGAGCGACAGCACGAGCAGCACGAGCGATGCGAGCGCGAAGCGCGCGATCAGGAAAGCGAATGCGGACGCATGCCGCAGGCCGAGTTCGGCGAAGATCGCTCCGCTGCTCCACAGCAGCACGAAGAGCGACGTCGCGCTATGCGCGGCGAGCGCGGGTTTGACTGAAGCCATCTGAAATCCACCTGTCGATCGGATCGGAACGCTCCGAATGCACGCGCACGCGAATACGCCGCGCACGAGCGCGCGGAACGGTTCGGTCAGCGGCGAACGGAGAGTGAGAGAAGTTGCGCGGCGGTCAACCGAGCAGCGCCGCCGGAGGAGGCGGCGCGCCGACGGGCGGCGAAGCGGCAGGCGGACGATGCGCGCACGCGCGCGGCAGCCGTGCGATTGACGGCTTCGATACGGCGCGGGCGGGCAACGAGGGTTTCATCGCGACGAGTGCGAATGGAATGCGAGAGCGTCAAAGGTAACGCATCGATGCGTCGCTTGGCAATCGCTTCGGCGGCGTCATGCCGTCAAGCGGCGCCGACGCGTTCGCGCGCGTGCAGCCAAGTCGCCGCGACGACACCCAGCACGAGCAATGCGCCGACGAGCATCGCGACGCCCGGCCAGCCGAGCGTGCTCCAGAAGCGTCCGCCGAACGAGCCGACGACGCTCGAGCCGATGTAATACGCGAGCAGATAGAGCGCCGCGGCCTGGCCCTTGCCGTGCTGCGCGAGCCGGCCGACCCAGCCGCTCGCGACCGCGTGACCCGCGAAGAAACCGAACGTCACGCATGCGATGCCCGCGGCGATCGCGGCGACGGGATGGAGCAGCGTCAGCGCGACGCCCGCGAGCATCACGACGAGGCTTGCGATCAGCACGCGGCCGCGGCCGAGCGTATCGGCGAGTCGCCCCGACAGCGGCGACGCGATGACGCCCGTCAGATAGACGACGAAGATCGCGCTGATCGTCGCCTGGCCCATCGAATACGGCGGCGCGAGCAGCCGATAGCCGATGTAGTTGTAGAGCGTGACGAAGCTGCCCATCAGCACGAACGCCATCAGAAACAGCACGGGCAGCTCGCGCCGCTTGCCGAGATGGTGGGCGAGCGACGCGCGATGATGCGCGAGGTTGAGGCCGCGGCGCGGCGTGAAGTGCCGCGACGGCGGCAGCAGCGT
Source organism: Burkholderia sp. BDU5 (assembly GCF_001522845.1). Classification (NCBI taxonomy): domain Bacteria; kingdom Pseudomonadati; phylum Pseudomonadota; class Betaproteobacteria; order Burkholderiales; family Burkholderiaceae; genus Burkholderia; species Burkholderia sp. BDU5. The sequence goes on from NZ_LOWC01000085.1 coordinate 64,353, forward strand.
GCGAAACGCGAGCATCGATGCGAGACCGAGCAGGCCGATCACGCCGACTGCGATGCGCCACGAGAACAGCTCGGTGAGAATGCCGGTGATCACGCGCCCCGCCATCCCGCCGATCGCGGTGCCGCCGACGTAGAGACCCATCGCGAGTCCGAGCCCGTCCGGATGCACTTCTTCCGCGAGATACGCCATCGCGACCGCGGGCACGCCGCCGAGCGCGAGTCCCGTCAGCGCGCGCAGGATCAGCAACTGATGCCAATGCGGCGCGAACGCGGCGGCGAGCGTGAGGAGCGACGATGCGGTGAGCGATGCCGTCATCAGCTTGTGACGGCTCAGCGCTTCGGAGATGAAGCCTGCGACGAAGACCGCGGCGGCGAGCGCGGCGGTCGCGAACGATAGCGCGAGACTGCTCTGCGCGGGGCTCACGCCGAACGTGTTCGAGAACTCGGGCAAGAGCGGCTGCACGTAGTAGAGCAGCGAAAACGTCGCGTAGCCGGCGAACAGCAGCGCGAGGCTCGCGTGCCAGTAGCTGCGCGAGCCGCGTTCGAGATACGAAGCGGACGAAGCGGACGAAGCGGACGGCGCGCGCTCGACGGCGGATGCGTCGTCCTGACGCGCGCGGGCGGCGGGCCGCGGCGCGCCGGATGATACAGTCACGCTGATTCTCCAAGCGAAGCAAACCTAAACGATACGCCGGTTGTTCGTTCGGCGTCGTTTCGTCGGATGAGGCGTTGGCTTTTGGCCGCATTTCAGAATGAATCGCCGAATGGCGGTCGCGCGCGTCAGGGTATGATGGAGCGACGCGCTGCCGTAATAATGGCGGCGTCGCGGCGGCGGAATCGACGCATCCTGCGAATTGGCGGCACCTTTGTCGTCAGCTCGCGTTTTCGCGATTCCATGAACGGTGAACAATGGAATACGCGCAACCGTCGCCGCATGGATGCGCAATTCGGGTATTTCCGGCCGGGCAGCACGCGGCCGGCTTTGAAAGCGGGGAAACATCATGCATGTCGGTTCGATTGTCTGCACCACCCACATCGCCGTGCCGAAAGGCGCGCGCGGCATCGTCCAGCGCATTCTCGGGGACATGGCGATGGTGACCTGGTACGCGGGCGTGCCGGGCGAATCCAAGGAGCTCAATACCGAGCCATTCTTTCTCGAGGATCTGATCGACACCGGCGAATCCGTGCTTCCCGCGGGCGCGGCGCTGCACTGACCGCTCGTCTTTCGGCCTCGCGCGCGGCACAATGCGGGGCATGACCGACGCCACTTCCGAATCCACCGCAGCCGGCGACAACGCCGGCTTGCCTTTTGCAGGTCTCACGCCGGAGCGCGTGCTCGACGCGCTCGACAGCGTGCTGATCCCCGCCGGTTCGCGCACCGACGGGCGCCTGCTCGCGCTCAACAGCTACGAAAACCGCGTCTATCAGGCGGGCATCGAAGACGGGCCGCCGATCGTCGCGAAGTTCTATCGTCCGCATCGCTGGCCGAACGACGCGATCCTCGAAGAGCATGCGTTCGTCGCCGAACTGGTGGCGCGCGAGATTCCGGCCGTACCGGCGCTCGCGTTCGACGGCCGTACGCTGCACGAATTCGAAGGCTTCCGCTTCGCGATCTTCGAGCGGCGCGGCGGTCGCGCGCCCGAGCTCGATCGTCGCGATACGCTCGAGTGGCTGGGCCGTTTCATCGGTCGCATTCACGCAGTCGGCGCGACGAAGCCGTACGTCGCACGGCCGACACTCGATATCGATACGTTCGGCTACGAGCCGCGCGATTTCCTGCTGTCGCACGACTTCGTGCCGAACGACGTTCGGCCTGCTTATGAAGCGGCGGTGACGCTCGCACTGGAAGGCGTCGCGCAAGCATACGAACGCGCGGGCGACGTGCGGATGCTGCGCGCGCACGGCGATTGCCATCCGAGCAACGTGCTATGGACCGACGCGGGCCCGCACTTCGTCGACTTCGACGACAGCCGGATGGCGCCCGCCGTGCAGGACTTGTGGCTGCTGCTGCCGGGCGACCGGCCGGACGCGATGCGCGCGCTCGCCGATTTGCTCGCCGGCTACGAGGACTTTTGCGAATTCGATCCGCGTGAGCTGCATCTGATCGAGGCGCTGCGCACGTTGCGGCTCATTCATTACGCGGCGTGGCTCGCGCGCCGCTGGAACGATCCCGCGTTTCCGGCCGCGTTTCCGTGGTTCAACACGCATCGCTATTGGGAGGCGCGCGTGCTCGAATTGCGCGAGCAGATCGGCGCGATGCAGGAAGGGCCGTTGTGGCCCGTATGACGTTCGCCGTGCCGGTCGCGCGGCCTGCGCTCGATCGACATCATGGACGCGTGCGCCGCAGTCTTCGCGATTCCATAACGTCAGCTTCCCTAACGATCGATTGATCGCGTCGCATGCGACGACGCTCGCTTCGCACGCGCGTCATCGTTTCCCTCGCGTGCGTCGGCGGCGTCGACGCACGCTTCAACGGCCGTCAGTGAGGAGCGACTTGCGCAGCACGTCCTTCAGCGCGCTGAACACCGGATTGTCGTTGTCCTTCCGATACGCGAACGTCAGCTCGACGGGCTTCGCCGGCGTCGTGCGCACCGGCCGATAGACGACCCCCTTGAAGTGCAGCATCGACGCAGCCGCCGGAATCAACGCGGCGCCGATGCCCGCGCGCACCAGCGCCAGCATCGAATGGATCTGGCTCACGTATTCGACGATGTCGGGCAGTACCTCGGCGCGCTCGAACAGTCCGCTCACCAGTTGGTGAAAATAGCGCGCCTCGTACGGCGAATACATCAGCAGCGGCCGGCCCTCGGAATCGCGCAGCGTCGGGTGCTTCGGCCAGGCGTCGGCGGCCGCCTCCGGCAACGCGAGCACGAGCGCCTCCCGCACGCACGGCGCCGATGCGCGCTCGCCATGCTCGACGGGCGGGCGCAGCAGCCCGACGTCGATCAGCCGCGCGTCGAGCGCTTCCAGCTGCGCGCCGCTCACCATCTCCTTCAGCGTCAGCCGCACGTCGGGCGACGCGGCGCGCACCGCGCTCACGAGCGACGGCAGCAGGCCGTAGCCGACCGACGCGGTGAAGCCGATCGTGGGCGCGCCGGCCGCGCCTGTCGCGACGCGGCGCGCGGTTGCTGCCGCTTCGTCGGCGAGCCGCAGAATGCGGGCCGCATCGGGCAGGAAGCTGCGCCCGGCCGCCGTCAGCTTCACCGAGCGGCTCGTGCGTTCGAGCCGCTCGGTGCCGATCTGGTGCTCGAGCAGGCGCACTTGCCGGGACAGCGGCGGCTGCGTCATGTGCAGGCGCTGCGGCCCTTCGTTCGTCCGGCGTCGGCGGCGACGCGTCAGAACTTCAGCATCATCTTGAGAATCGCGGCGAAGCGCCTGCCGTACGGCGGCGCGATCATGCCGCGCGTGTTGAGACGCGGCTGCGTGAGCACGGGCTTCATCTTCGAGAATGTCACGAAGCCGTCGTAGCCGTGGTACGCGCCCATCCCGCTCGCGCCGACGCCGCCGAACGGCAGCGTGCCGCAAGCGATGTGCATCAGCGTGTCGTTGACCGTCACGCCGCCCGAGATCGTGTCGCGCATCACGCGGTCGACGGTCGCGCGGTCTTCGTCGAACAGATACAGCGCAAGCGGCCGCGGGCGCGCGTTCACGTAGGCGATCGCATCGTCGAGCGTGTCGTACGGGACGATCGGCAGCAGCGGCCCGAAGATCTCTTCCTGCATCAACTGCGATGCGTCGGGCGCCTGGGTGACGAGGACGGGCGGCAGCCGGCGCAGCGCGGGATCGGGCGCCGCGTCGGTGAGCGGATGGAGCTGCGCGCCCGCTTCCTGTGCTTCGCTCGCGAGCCGCTGCAGCCGCGCGAAGTGACGCTCGGAAACGATCGACGTGTAGTCCGGGTTCGTCGACAGATTCGGGTAGAGCTTCGCCATCCGCTCTCGCGCACGCGCGACGAACGCCGCTTCCTTGCCGCGCGGCACGAGCACGTAGTCGGGCGCGATGCAGGTCTGGCCCGCGTTCAGCGTCTTGCCGGTGATGACGGCATCGACCGCCGCGTCGAAGCGTGCGCGCGGCCCGACGATCACGGGCGACTTGCCGCCGAGCTCGAGCGTGACGGGCGTCAGGTGTTCGGCGGCCGCGCGCATCACGTGGCGGCCGACGTTCGTCGAGCCGGTGAAGAGCAGGTGATCGAACGGCAGCCCACTGAACGCGGCGCCGATTTCAGCATCGCCGTTGACGACCGCGACGTGATCGCGCGCGAAGGTCTTCGCGATCAGCTCCTCGAACAGCTGCGACGTGCGCGGCGTCAGTTCGGACATCTTGATGATCGCGCGGTTGCCCGCGGCGAGCGCGCAGATGAGCGGCCCCGCGGCGAGCAGCACCGGGTAGTTCCACGGCACGACGATGCCGACGACGCCGAGTGGCTGCGGCATTACCTTCGCGCGCGCCGGGCGCATCCATTTGTTCATCGCCCGGCTCTTCGGCTTGATCCAGCGCTTGCCGTGCTTGAGCGCTTCGTCGATTTCCTCTTTCGCGAGCCAGATTTCGGACATCAGCACTTCTTCCTTCGCGCGATGGCCGAAGTCCGCGCTGATCGCGGCCGCGAGCGCGTCGCGGTTGTCGAGCAGCATCTTGCGCAGTGCGCGCAGGTGGTCGGCGCGCGTTGCCCACGACGGATACGGCGCGCGCAGATACGCGGCGCGCTGGTCGCGCAGCAGTGCGTCGAGTGTGGCTAAACCGGGCAGATCGTTCTTCATGGCGTCTCCAGTGCGATACGGGTGTGGCCGGCATTCAGGCCGGGAACGCCCGCTCGATGAGCGCGGCGTGATCGAAAGTGGCCGGCAGCGTTCCATAAACGCGTCCGGTTTCGCTGCTGGCGTCGCCGAAGCGCGTGGCGACGAACGCCTCGGCGACGGCGGGCGGCCCGTCGCGCAGCAGCAGCGAGGCCTGCGCGACGAGTGCGATGCGTTGTGCGATCCGGCGTGCGCACGCTTCGCGTTGCTCGGGTTCGAGGGACAGGAGACGCGTCAATTCCGCGAGCGCATCAGCGAGCGGCGCGCTGTGCTTCGCCGCATCCCGCCATTCGGCGAAGAGCGCGGCGGCCGCGTCGGGCTCGCGCTCGATCGCGCGCAGCACGTCGAGACACATGACGTTGCCCGATCCTTCCCAGATCGAATTGACGGGCGCTTCGCGATAGAAGCGCGCCATCGGCGCGGTCTCGACGTAGCCGTTGCCGCCCCACACTTCCATCGCTTCGCCGGTGAATTCGAGCGTGCGCTTGCAGACCCAGAACTTCGCGGCCGGCGTGACGATGCGGCGCCAGCCGCGCGCCTGCGGCGAGCGCGCCGCCGCATCCTCTTCGAACGCATGCGCGAGCCGCATGAAGAGCGCGGTCGCCGCTTCCGATTCGAGCGCCAGATCGGCGAGCACGTTGCGCATCAGCGGCTGATCGGCGAGCAGGCGGCCGAACGCGCTGCGATGCCGCGCATGGTGGATCGCCTGCACGAGCGCCGCGCGCATCAGCGCCGCGCTGCCGATCACGCAATCGAGCCGCGTGTAGTTCGCCATCTCGATGATCGTCGGCACGCCGCGTCCTTCGTCGCCGATCATCACGCCGTACGCATTCAGGAATTCGACTTCGCTGCTCGCGTTCGAGCGGTTGCCGAGCTTGTCCTTCAGGCGCTGCACCTGCACCGCGTTCTTGCTGCCGTCCGGCGAAAAGCGCGGCACGTAGAAGCACGAGATGCCCGCGTGTTCGGTCGTGCGCGCGAGCACGAGATGCGCGTCGCATTGCGGCGCGGAGAAGAACCATTTGTGACCGACGAGCCGATACGCTTCGCCGCGTCCGCTCGCGCCGAGCGCATACGCTTGCGTCTCGTTGCTGCGCACGTCGGAGCCGCCTTGCTTCTCGGTCATCCCCATGCCGACCATCATCGTGCGCTTTTCCGGAAGCGGCGCGTCGCGCGCGTCGTGCTCGTGGGAATAGAGCTTGTCGCGCAGCGTCGCAAAAAGGGCCGGTTCGCGCTGCAGCACGGGAATGCTCGCGAACGTCATCGTGAGCGGACACAGCGAGCCGGATTCGAGTTGCGCATGCAGGAAATACCCGGCGCAGCGCGCGACCATCGCGCCCGGCCGCGGGTCCGAGAACGGCAGCGCGTGCAGCCCTTCGCCGCGCAGCATCGCTAGCAGCCGGTGCCAGCTCGGATGGAATTCGAGTGCGTCGATCCGCTCGCCGCGCGGGCTGTGCGTCGACAGCTCGGGCGTGTGCCGGTTGGCGAGATCGGCAAGCGCGAGCGCGTCGAGCGTCGTCAGCGCGGCGCCGTCGCGCGCGAGCGCCGTTTGATGCCAGCTCGCGCCGTACCGTTCGACGGCATCGACGAGCGCGGCATCTGTTTCAAACGCGTTGTAATCGTGAAGCGGCGGCGCCTGGTTCGTCACCCGGTGCGTCGCCATTTGAAGGTCTTGCTGCATGCCTTTGTCTCCCATTTCGCGGGGCCCGGCTTCTGTTGGCCACGTCCTCCGCGCGAGGCGAATCCGATCATCTTAAATTTAGTTCACGCCGCCGTTTAGAGGAATCGCTCTTGAGTCGGGATGTCCCGGCTCGCCTTGCGTTCCTAAAATGCACGAACATGGCGACGCAAGCCGGCTGTCTCGATCGCGATTCCAGCCGCCGTTGATGACAAACAGGGAGACGTGACATGCAGTACGACTACATTATCGTCGGGGCCGGGTCCGGCGGATCGAGCCTCGCGGGTCGCCTGGCCGATGCGTGCCCGGACGCGACGATCGCGCTGATCGAAGCGGGCGGTCACACCGAACGCAATCTGCTCGTCAACATGCCGGTGGGGATCGCGGCGCTCGTGCCGTTCAAGCTCGGCACGAACTACGGCTACGAAACGGTGCCGCAGCCGGGCCTCGGCGGACGCCGCGGCTATCAGCCTCGCGGCCGCGGGCTCGGCGGCTCGAGTGCGATCAACGCGATGATCTACACGCGCGGCCATCCGCACGATTACGACGAATGGGAGCAGCTCGGCTGCACCGGCTGGGGATGGCGCGACGTGCTGCCGTACTTCCGCCGCGCGGAAGGCAACGAGCGCGGCGCGAACGAATGGCACGGCGCGGACGGCCCGCTCACGGTATCCGATCTGCGCTTCCGTAATCCGTTCTCCGAACGATTCATCGCGGCCGCGCACGAAGCGGGCTATCCGCTCAACGACGACTTCAACGGCGAGAATCAGGAAGGCGTCGGCTTCTATCAGGTCACGCATCGCGACGGCGCGCGCTGCAGCGTCGCGCGCGCCTATGTGTACGGCCGCACGCGGCCGAACCTGCACGTGATCGTCGATGCGACGGTGCTGCGCGTCGTGTTCGACGGCAAGCGCGCGACGGGCGTCGAGGTCGCGCGCGGCGGACGCATCGAGACGATCGGCGCGCGCGCGGAAGTCATTCTGTCCGCAGGCGCGTTCAATACGCCGCAACTGCTGATGTGCTCGGGCGTGGGTCCCGCCGCGCAGTTGCGCCGTCACGGCGTCGCGCTCGTGCACGATGCGCCCGACGTCGGCGAGAACCTGATCGATCACATCGATTTCATCATCAACAAGCGCGTGAATTCGTCCGAGCTCGTCGGCATCTGCGTGCGCGGCGTCGCGAAGATGACGCCCGCGCTGTTCGGCTACCTGTCGAAGCGTGAAGGGATGATGACGAGCAACGTCGCCGAGGCGGGCGGCTTCATCAAGAGCGATCCCGGCCTCGATCGCCCCGATCTGCAATTGCACTTCTGCACGGCGCTCGTCGACGACCACAACCGCAACATGCACTGGGGCTTCGGCTATTCGCTGCACGTGTGCGCGCTGCGGCCGAAGAGCCGCGGCAACGTCGCGCTCGCGAGCGGCGACGCGCGCGTCGCACCGCTCATCGATCCGCGCTTCTTCAGTGACGAGCGCGATCTCGACCTGCTGATCCGCGGTGCGAAGGCGATGCGCAAGATCCTGTCCGCCGCGCCGCTCGCGTCGCAAGGCGGGCGCGAGCTGTACACCGATCCGAACGACACCGACGCGCGGTTGCGCGCCGCGATCGTCGCGCACGCGGACACGATCTATCACCCGGTCGGCACGTGCCGGATGGGCGCCGACGCGCGCGCGGTCGTCGACCCGCAATTGCGCGTGAACGGGGTGGAAGGATTGCGGGTCGTCGATGCGTCGGTGATGCCGACGCTGATCGGCGGCAACACGAATGCGCCGACCGTGATGATCGGCGAGCGCGCGGCGGAGTTCATCGTGGCCGCGCGCAAAGGGCAGGCCGAGCCCGCTCGCGAGCGGGTCGAGGCGACGACGCACGGCGGCTGATGCGCGCTGCCGTGCAGGCGGCCGCGGGCGCGGCCGTCAGGCGAACGTGTCGACCATCCCGACGCTGCGTCGCGTCGCGTCGCTGGAGGTTGTCGCTGAGACGTCGTCGAGCGCGGCGTCGGCCGTCGTCGCGCCGAATGCGCGTCGCGTCGCGGCTCCGTCCGACGATTGTCGTTGCGGGGTCTGCTGCTGTTGCGCGGACGCGAAGCCGCCGTCGCTGACGCTCGCGCTGCCGAGCCCGAGTCCGCCCGCGTCCATCGCTTCGCGCAGCTTCGGCAGCGCGGCTTCGACCGCGTCGCGCACCTGCGCATGCTGCGACACGAAGAGCGCGTGCGCGTGGTTGTCCGCGACGCGCAGCACGACTTGCAGCGGCCCGAGATCGGGCGGATTCAGCGTGAGCTCCGCGCTCTGCTGATGCGCGTTCGACAGGAATACGATCTTTTGGCTCAGCGCGTCGGCCCAGTCCGGCGTGCCGACGGGCGGTGCGAGCGTCGGCGCTGCCGAAGCCGCCGCGGCGTTCGCGGCGGGCGCCGCCTGTTGCAGCGCAGCCGGCGCGGTCGACGCGGCGAGCGTCGCGCGTGCGGAATCGGCCGCGTCCTGCAATGCGGCGAGTGCGCCCGTCGCGTCCGGCTGGGCCGCATTCGCGGCGGCGTTCGCCATGGTGGCCGCGGGGTTCGCACCCGACGCATCGGTGAGCGCGGTTTGCATGCCCGGAGCCTTCGCGCCGGCGAGCATCTTGTCGAATGCGGAGCCGTTCGCAGCGAGCGGCGCGTTGCCTTGGCTCGCCGGCAGTGCGGCGGGCGTCGTCGCCGCGCTCGTCTTGCCGGCACCCGTGAGCTTGCTCAACGCGGCATTCAGCGCATCGCCGATCGATTGCTGCGTGCCGGCGCGATCGGACGAGGCGGCGCTGTCCTGAGCAGCGGCGCCCGCCGCGATCGTGTTCGACGGATGGGCGGTGTCGCCCGTGCCCGCTTGCGCGGCCGCCGCATCGGCGGCCGTCTGCACTGCCTGCGCCGTCTGTGCGTCGGGCCGCGCTTGCAACTGCGCTTGCAGCGATGCGGCTGCGGCGAGCGCCGCTGCGTCGGCGGACGCCGATTGCGTCGCGGTTTCGCCGTCGTCTTCGTCATCCGGTTTGCCGGCGCCCTTCGCGTTGCCCGCGCTCGCCGTCGTCTGCGCGCCCGCGCCGGAGACAGACGAATTCGCCGCGTTGTTCGCCGCGGCATTCGTCGCATTGCCTGCGTTCTGCGCGTTTACGTTCACATTCGCATTCGCGATGGTCTGACGCTGCGTCTGCACGCTCTGCTTGAGCGTTTGCGCGAACGGCGCGGCCGACGACGCATCGCCTGACGACGCGCTCGACGAGCCGGACGCGTTCGCCGCGGAGCCGGACGACGACTCGATCATCGTGCTCGCCGCGCCGAGCAGCATACCGATCAGGGGAAGAGGAGGCATGTCGGATCTCGTGTTCGGGTTCGATGGGCGCGGCGCTCACTTCGCCGCTTCCGCGCGCATGCGCAGCACTTTCGCCGCGTGCTCGTCGGCGTCGCGCTGCTCGCGTTTCGCGACGCGTTTCGCTTCCTGCTGCGCGCCGCGCGCCTGCAGGATCTCGTACGAGCCGAGCGTGCGCTTCTTCGCCTGCCACTCGGGGCGCGCCGCGTCGATGCGGGTCTCCGCGGCGGCGAGCACGCGCCGCTGCTGGTCGATCGCCGCGTCGAGCGTGTCGAGGAACGCCTGGAAGTTGCGCCAGTTGCCGGCGGGCATCCCCGATTGCGCGGATTCGGCGAAGCGCACGCGATATTCGTCGCGATAGCGCACGAGCGCGTCGAGCTGCGTCTGCGCGTCGGTGCGCTCGCGCTGCGCGTGGCCGAGTTGCTTCGTCGCGGCGTCGAGATCGTGCTGCGCGCGGTCGAGCAGAAGTTGCAGAGGAAAGGATTGGGCCATGGCGATCAGCTTCCTTCGATATCGAACAGCGCATCGAGCGCGGCGAGGCTCGGCGCGTACGGCGCGCATTCACGAAAGCCTTGCTGCAAAAACGATTCGATGCGCGGGTAAAGCGCGATCGCGCGGTCGAGCTGCGCGTCGCGGCCGGGCGCGTACGCGCCGACCGCGATCAGGTCGCGGTTGCGCTGGTAGCGCGACAGCATCTGCTTGAACTGGCGCACGCGGTCGAGGTGCGCGTCGTCGATCAGCGCGGTCATCGCGCGGCTGATCGACGCTTCGATGTCGATCGCCGGATAGTGACCGGCTTCCGCGAGCGAGCGCGACAGCACGATGTGGCCGTCGAGGATCGCGCGCGCGGAATCGGCGATCGGGTCCTGCTGGTCGTCGCCTTCGGTGAGCACCGTGTAGAACGCGGTGATCGAACCGCCGCCTTCCGGTCCGTTGCCGGTGCGCTCGACGAGCGCGGGCAGCTTCGCGAACACCGACGGCGGATAGCCTTTCGTCGCGGGCGGCTCGCCGATCGCGAGCGCGATCTCGCGCTGCGCCATTGCATAGCGCGTGAGCGAATCCATCAAGAGCAGCACGTGCTTGCCCTGGTCGCGGAAGTATTCGGCGAGCGACGTCGCGTACGCCGCGCCCTGCATCCGCAAGAGCGGCGACACGTCGGCCGGCGCGGCGACGACGACCGAGCGCGCGAGCCCGTCCTCGCCGAGGATCTGTTCGATGAATTCCTTCACTTCGCGGCCCCGCTCGCCGATCAGGCCGATCACGATCACCTCGGCGCTCGTGTAGCGCGCCATCGTGCCGAGCAGCACCGATTTGCCGACGCCCGAGCCCGCGAAGAGGCCCATCCGCTGGCCGCGGCCGACGGTGAGGAGCGTGTTGATCGCGCGCACGCCGACGTCGAGCACGTGATGGATCGGCTCGCGTTCGAGCGGGTTGATCGACGGCGCGGCGAGCGGCGCGTCGACCTTCGACGCGAGCGGCCCGAGATTGTCGAGCGGGCGGCCCGACGCGTCGACGACGCGCCCGAGCATTTCCCAGCCGACGGGCAGCCGCTTCGCGCCCGCGAGCGGATCGGCGACGGGCGCGCTTTCGAGCGGCCACACGCGCGCGCCGGGCAGCACGCCAGCGACCGCGGTGGTCGGCATCAGGAACAGGCGCTCGCCCGCGAAGCCGACGACTTCGGCTTCCGCATACGGCAGCGCGCTGCCCGGAGGCAGCTCGATCGTGCATTCGGCGCCGACCGACAGGCGCAGTCCGATCGCTTCGAGCACGAGACCCGCCGCGCGCGTGAGGCGTCCGCACGGACGCAGCGGCAGCGCGCGCGCGTTGCGCTCGCGCATGCCGTCGAGATGGGCGCGCCAGTGCGCGAGATGCGGATTCGCGAGCGCCGCGCGCGACGTCGCGGGCGGCGCCGCGAGCGGGCGAGGGTGATGAGGGTGCGCGCCGACGCTGGCGCCGATGTCGTGCGCGGCCGCATCGACGTGCTCGGGGCCGTGCGACGCCAGCGCGAGCTCGCGTTCGAGCGCGTCGAGTTCGTCGCGGCCGAGCGCGCCGGATGCGTCGCTCACCATGCGCTCACCTTGCCGATCGCGGCGGCGACCCGCTCCCAGCGGGTGGTGAGCGTCGCGTCGATTTCGCCCGTCGATGCCTGCGCGCGGCAGCCGCCGCGCTCGATCGACGCGTCGGTGCGCACGCTCCAGCCGAGCGTGTCGAGCTCGTCCTTCAGATACGCCTCGACGACGGGCAGATCCGCCGGATTCACGATCAGATGCGGCGCGCCGGCGAGCGCGGGCTCCGCGGCGAGCACCTCGCGCGCGGCCGCGATCAGCGCGGCCGGGTCGTACTGCACGTGCTGGCGCACGACCTGCTGCGCGATCTCGAGCGAGAGCGTCGCGATGTCGTCGGCGAGATCGCGCTCGACGCCCGTGAGCGCGTCGCGAAACGATGCGGCGAGCGCGGCGAGCTGCGCGCTTTGCGTGCGCGCCTCGGTTTGGCCGTCGTCGAAGCCTTTCGCGCGACCTTGTTCATAACCTGCCTGATAGCCGAGCGCCTGGCCTTCGACGTGGCCGGCGGCGAGCCCTTCCGCGTGCGCGGCGTCGCGCACGCGCTGCAGTTCGGCTGCGAGCGCGGCGGCGGCCGCCGCGCCGCCGTCGTCGGGCGGCGGGGGCGGCGGCGGATCGAACGAAGCCATCTCCCATCGCTGGTATGCGGTGACGGGCTTGCTCGACGCGCTCGTGCGATCAGACATACGCGTCTTCCGCCTTGCCGCCGATCACGATCTGGCCGCTCTCGGCGAGGTTGCGTACGACCTGCAGGATCTTGCGCTGCTGCGTCTCGACTTCGGACACGCGCACCGGGCCCCGTGCGTCGAGATCCTCGGCGAGCAGCTCGGCCGCGCGCTGCGACATGTTCGACAGGAACTTCTGCCGCAGCGCGGGCGGCGCGCCCTTCAGCGCGACGATCAGCGCTTCCGACTCCACTTCCTTGAGCAGGAGCTGGATCGCTCGATCCTCGAGCTCGAGCAGGTTCTCGAACACGAACATCTGGTCGATGATCTTCTGCGCGAGGTCCGGATCGTATTGCTTGACGTTCTCGAGCACCGCTTCTTCGTGCACGCTCGTCATGAAGTTCAGGATCTCGGCCGCTGTGCGGATGCCGCCCATCGGCGCGCGCTTCAGGTTGTCGCTGCCGGACAGCAGGCCCGTCAGCACGTCGTCGAGCTCGCGCAGCGCGGTCGGCTGGATGCCGTCGAGCGTCGCGATCCGCAGCAGCACGTCGTTGCGCAGCCGCTCGGTGAAGCACGACGCGATCTCGGACGCCTGGTCGCGGTCGAGATGCACGAGGATCGTCGCGATGATCTGCGGATGCTCGTTCTTGATGAGCTCGGCGACGGCCGCCGAATCCATCCACTTGAGGCCTTCGATGCCGCTCGTGTCGCTGCCTTGCAGGATGCGGTCGATGAGGACGCCCGCCTTGTCTTCGCCAAGCGCCTTCGTCAGCACCGAACGGATGTACTCGCTCGAATCGAGCGACAGCGCGGTGTGCTTCTCCGCTTCGAGCACGAAGTCGTTCAGCACGCCCTCGACTTCTTCGCGCGTGACGTTCTTCAGTGCGGCCATCGCGGCGCCGATCTTCTGCACCTCGCGCGGCGCGAGGAATTTGAATACCTGCGCGGCCTCCTCCTCGCCGATCGACATCAGCAGGAGCGCGCTCTTGTTCAAGCCTTCAGCGTTCATCGGACACCCAGTTCTTGACGACGGTTGCGACGATCTTCGGATCCTGGCGCGCGATCGTGCGCGCGTAGTCGAGATTGCGTTCGTAGCGGTTCTTCTCGCTTTCGAAGGCGAGGAGGGCCGGGTGCTCGTCGTCCTCGTCGGCGAGCTGCTTCTTGTCGGGGCTCGGCAGGCCGTCGAGCGCGATCGCGTCGTTCGGGCCGTCGAGCGCCGGGATCGCGGCCGGCGCGGGCTCCGCCGGCGGCGGGAATGCGCGGCGCAGCGCCGGGCGCACGAACATGAAGTAGAGCGCTGCGGCCGCGGCGGCGACGCCCAGCCACTTCGCGATGTCCTTGCCGAGCTCGATCATGTCGGGCTGGCGCCACCACGGCAGGTTGGCGAACGGGTCGGCGGCCGTCGAGAACGCGCTGTTGACGACGTTGACCGAATCGCCGCGCTTCTCGTCGTAGCCCATCGCGTCCTTCACGAGCTGCTGGATCTGCGTGAGCTTCTCCGCGGTGAGCGGCTGCATCGTCACGTGGCCCTTCGCGTCGGCGGCAGGCTGATAGTTGACGACGACCGCGACCGACAGCCGCTTGATCGTGCCCGTCGACTGTTCGACGTGACGCACGGTCTTGTCGAGTTCGTAGTTCGTCGTCGAATCCTTGCGGTCGCTGACGGGTGTCGCAGCCGGGCCGGCCGGCTGGCCGTTGCTCGCGACGATCGGCGCGGACGCCGGCTGCGGCGGCGTGTTCGACAGCGCGCCCGGCACGCCCGACGCGCCGCTTTGCGCGAGCTCGGTCGCGGTGCTCGTCTGCTGGCTGCGGATCGCGCTCTGCTGCGGCGTGCCGTTCGGGCCGTAGCTCTCCGAGGTCTGCTCGATCTTCGAGAAATCGACGTCGGCGCTCACCTGCGAGCGCGCGTTGCCGGCGCCGAAGATCGGCGCGAGGATCGCGTCGATGCGTTTTTGCGTGTTGCGCTCGATCTGCTGCACGTACTTGAGCTGGCTCGCGTCGAGGCCGGACGCCGACGCGGTCTGCGTGAGCAGGTTGCCGTCCTGGTCGACGATCGTCACGTTCTTCGCGGGCATGTCGGGCACGCCCGACGACACCATCCGTGTGACGGCGAGCACCTGGCCTTCGTCGAGCACGCGGCCCGGATACAGATCGACGAGCACCGACGCCGACGGCGCCTCGCGGTCGCGCACGAACACCGATGGCTTCGGGATCGCGAGATGCACGCGCGCGGCGCGCACCGCGTTGATCGATTCGATCGTGCGCTGCAGCTCGCCTTCGAGCGCGCGCTGATAGTTGACCTGCTCGGCGAACTGGCTGATTCCGAATTTCTGGTTGTCCATCAGCTCGAAGCCGACCGAGCCGCCCTTCGGCAGCCCCATCGACGCGAGCTTGAGGCGTGTTTCGTGGACCTGGTTCGCGGGCACGAGGATCGCGCCGCCTGCGTCGGCGAACTTATAGGCAACGTTTGCCTGCTGGAGCGCGGCGATGATCGCGCCGCCGTCGCGGTCCGACAGGTTGCTGTAGAGCACGCGGTAGTCGGGCGAGCGGCTCCAGAGCACGAGCGCGACGATCGCGGCGATCGCGAGCGCCGCGCCGATCAGGAACGGCAGGCGCGGGTTCGTCTTCATCCGCGCGAGGCCGGGGATGCGTTCGGCGAAGCCGCCCAGGCCGAAATCCGCGCCGCCCGCCGCTGCGCCCGGCAGCGCGCCCGCCGCGGCCACGGCTTGCGGCGACGCACCCGTCAGGCTCGAACGGGCGTCGGGATTGATCAGCGAGTTGGCCTGCGAGTCCATGCGTCGAGTATCTCCACTGCGGGCTGAATGCCGGCTCGGCAGAGCAGGCGGACATTGACACGGTGCGATTATCCGCAACGCAGTCAAGCGCGATCGGACGAATAGAGCAGGGTTTCGCCCGTACTTCTCCGGCTTTCGCCGTTGCGCGGCTGCTATGCTTTTTCGCAATCCGGCCCTCGCAACGCTCGCGGGAAGCCGGGGTTCCCCCCGCCGGGCCCGCGCGGCCCGGCTTCTTCTGCGGAGATCACATGGTTGCCCCCGTCAACGGAATCGCTTCGGCGCTGCAACAAATGCAGGCGATGGCCGCTCAGGCCACGGGCGGAGCGGCGAGTCCGACGGCGGCGCTCGCCGGTTCCGGCGCGGCGACGGCCGGCTCGTTCGCGAGCGCGATGAAGGCGTCGCTCGACAAGATCAGCGGCGACCAGCACAAGGCGCTCGGCGAGGCCCAGGCGTTCGAGCTCGGCGCGCAGAACGTGTCGCTGAACGACGTGATGGTCGACATGCAGAAAGCCAACATCGGCTTCCAGTTCGGACTCCAGGTGCGCAACAAGTTAGTGAGCGCCTACAACGAGATCATGCAGATGTCCGTTTGACGGACCTTGCTCCGCGTCATTTTTCTAAAGCTCTCGGGCTTTCTTACCGATAACGTCGATACAAGACCGCGCCGTGTCGCGCACGGAGCGGTGGTATCGGATCGAATGCACCAAAGAGGAGGAGCGCCATGTTTACCCCAGGTCACGCTGGAGCCAGTGCCTATGCGCGCGTCGGCGTCGAAACAGGGGTGATGGGCGCGTCTCCCCACCGGCTCATTGCTATGCTCTACCAGGGCGCGCGCCAGGCGATCGCGCATGCGCGGCTGCATCTGCAGCAAGGCAATGTCGCCGCGCGCGGCGAGGCGATCGGCAAGGCGATCCGCATCGTCGAGAGCGGCCTGCAGCAGTCGCTGAACCTTGAAGTCGGCGGCGACATCGCGTCTCGCCTCGACGCGCTCTATACGTACATCTGCCGGCGTCTGCTGCAGGCGAACGTCGACGCAAGCGAAGCGATGCTGATCGAGGTCGACGGCCTGCTCGCGACGCTCGAGGACGCATGGACGGGCATCGGCCCGGAGGTTGCCAGGATGACCGCGCAAGCAGGAACGGAACAGTCGCGATGAACCGGAAGGATGAGTACTTTGCCCGCTACGAAGCGATCGCCGACGTGTCCGGACGGATGCTCGTCGCGGCCCGCGATGCGTCGTGGCATGCGCTGAGCGGGCTGCAGGACGAGTATCTGCGGCTCGTCGACGGGCTGAAGGAAGCCGAGCAGGGCGTCCTGCTCGACGACGCCGAGCGCACCCGCAAGTTCGAGCTGATCCGTCGCATCCTCGCCGACGACGCCGCGATCCGCGATCTCGCGAGCCCCGAGGTCGCGCGGCTGTCCGCGTTCATCCACGCGGGCCGCTCGACGCTGAAGGATTTGTATCGGGCGCGCGGCTGAAGGCGGGCGGGGCGCGCCGCCGCCTTCGGGCGCGCCGGCTTGCGCGGACGAACGGCGCGCGTTCGTCTCCGCGGGTTGCCCGATTTTCATCCGGCGCGCGTCAGGATTCACGATGACCGGTATCGACACCGCTGCTGCCGCCATCCTGGCGAGCCGCATCGACAGCCTTCTCGACGCGATCCAGCCCTCGGCGGGCGGCGCGGCGGCGGCGCAGGTCGGCACGTCCGGCGCGCCGCCCGCCGCCGCGCCGCCGCAGGGCGCGACGGGCGGACCGCCGCCCGCGTCCGCGCAGGCCGCGCTGTCCGAGGTCGGACTCACGCTCGACGCGATTTCCCGCTACGGCGGCGGCGCGACGCCCGCCGTCGTCGGCGCCGCGCCGCTGCTGCCCGCGCCGCCCGCTTCGACCGCGCAGGCGGGGGCGCTGCTCGAGCCGTTGCTCCTGCCGCTCGATACCGGCGCAGGCAATGCCGCGCCGTCCGCTGCCGCATCGGCCGCGCAGATCGCCGCGCAAGCGTCGTCTGCCGCGTCGCCCGCTGCCGCGCTGAGCGCAGCGCTCGCGCAGGCTGTCGCGGACTGCGGCCTCTTCTACGAATCTCATCTCGCTCAATGGCTCGCCGGCCAGCGCACGACGGCCGAACTCGCACGCGAGCCGCAGGCGCGGCTGGCGACGGCCGGCCAGCCGGGCGCACAGACCGCCCAGGCGGGCGATGCGCTCGGCGACGCGTTTGCCGACCTGCTCGCCGCGCGCCCGCCGCTGCCGCAAGGCGGCCGCGACGCGCCCGCGCAGGCGGTCGCGCGCGGTCCGGGGCAGACGGCGGGCGATGCGGGCGAAGGCACAGCGGCGGGGCGCGCACTACCGAACGCAGCGGCGCTTGCGCGCTCCGTCGACGCGTATGCGGCGCTCGCCGACGCGAACGGCAAGCCTGCCGCCGCGTCCTCCGCGCAGACGGCCGGCACGCGAGCCGGCCTGCCACCTTCGGACGCCGACACGTCGGCGTCGGTCGCGGCATCGCTGCATGCGGCGACGCTGCCGATCGTGCGCCAGCAGCTCGATCTGCTCGCGACCGATCAGTTTCGCTGGATCGGCGAGGCGTGGCCGGGCGCGCGGCTCGACTGGACGATCGAGCCGGACGAGCAGCACGGCCGCGAACGATCCGCGCCCGACACCGATTTCCCGGGCGCGGGCGGCTGGCGCACGCGCCTCACGCTCGCGCTGCCGTCGCTCGGCACGATCGATGTGGAGCTCGTGCTGAACGGCGAGCAGCTCGCCGCGCGGCTGCGCGCGACCGAGGCGGGCGCGGCGCGGCTCGCGCCGCACGGCGACGCGCTGCGCGCCCGCCTGCAGGCGCTTGGCCTGCAAGTGAGCGGCCTGTCGATTCGCGCGATCGACGGCGTACCGGACGGCTTCGACACGACGGTTGCGCGGGCGGCGGCGTCCGCGTACGCGCGCGCGGCCGCGGGCGGCGAAGCGGGGCCGATGGGGGCGGCGGGCTTGGCGGATGCGGTGGGGGCGGCCGGGGCGGCAAGCGCCGAGCGTCGGACGCCGCCGCCGCCGCCGCCGCCGCCGACCGAGACTGACGACGACTGGGAGTTCACGCGATGAGCGGGCCGCGGCGCAAGCGCGCCGCAGTGCTCGCCTACGACGCGAAGGGCGGCGATACCGCGCCGCGCGTCGTCGCGAAGGGATACGGGCTCGTCGCCGAGCGGATCATCGAGCGAGCGCGCGACGCCGGGCTATATGTGCATACCGCGCCCGAGATGGTGTCGCTGCTGATGCAGGTCGATCTCGACGCGCGGATTCCGCCGCAGCTGTATCAGGCGGTCGCGGAGCTGCTCGCGTGGCTGTATGCGCTCGAGAGCGGCGCGGACGATGGCGGAGACGCGCCGCCGGTCTTTCCGCTGCTGCCGAAGCGCTGAATGGGAGACGCCGTGGTGCCGCGGCGCGACGGTTGAATGGCGCGACGGCCACGCCTGCCCGCCTGCCCGCAGCATTGAGTTCGCTGACATTCTGTGTAATGATATCCATTCTCATTTAATTGAAGCGGGCGGCGCGCGACTCGGTTGCGCGCCGCCCGATGTTTTGTGCGAATGGAAGCCGAAGCGTGAACGCGCCCGAATCGATCGAAAAACACACCGGCGTCGTGGTGCCGTATCCGGGCGCGCCGAGGAAGCTCGACGCCGCCGAACTGGCCGAACGCCGCCGCCGCTCGCAGCGCGCGACGTTCATCAAGTGGCTGCGCAAGGTGCACGGCTGGGTCGGCTTGTGGGGCGCGGTGCTCGGCCTCCTGTTCGGCGTGACGGGCGTGCTGCTCAATCACCGCGCGCCGCCGCTCAAGATCTCGTCCGGCGAGCCGCAGGTCAGTCAGTTACAGCTCGCGCTGCCGTCGCCCGCGCCCGCGACGCCCGTCGCCATGGCCGCGTGGGTCGGGCGCGAGCTCGCGTTCGATGGCCGGCTCGGCCGCATTCGGAAGGAGCCGGCGCAGCCCGTCGCGTGGGGCGAGCGTCGCGTCACGCAGCCCGAGCACTGGCAGTTCGGCATCTTCGGTCCGCACAGCAACGTGCAGGTCGAGTACTGGAAGGGGAACGGCTACGTGTCGGTGAAGCGCACCGACAACGCATTCCTCACGACGCTCAACAACCTGCATCGCGGCGTCGGGATGAACCTGTTCTGGGTCCTGCTGATGGATACGATCGCGGGTTCGATGGTTCTGCTGTCGCTGACGGGCGTGCTGCTCTGGACCGAGCTCAACAAGCGGCGCACGGTCGGTGTCGTGCTCGTCGTCGGCTCGGTCGCCGCGGCGCTCGCGGCTGGCTTGGCTTGACGGCCGATCGCGGCGCGCGCTTCACGGCGGCGCGTCGCGGCGTGCGGTGCGCTTCGTCGATATCGAATGGCACGCATCACGCGACACATCGAGTTCCGCGCGGGCCGCGCCTTCCCGCTGTCGAGTTGACTGCCGGACGAGCGGCCTGCCATTCGCGATGCCGGAGCGTCGGCCGGAATATGCCGTCTCCCGCCTGGCCGCTTCTACGCACGCAAGCCGAGCGAAGGACGAAGTGCGAAGTGCGGCACGGCGACTAACGACCGAACCCAGACAGCCACGGCGACCGCGTATCCCGCTCACCCCTTCGTCGCGCCGAACGTGATCCCCGCGACGAAATTCTTCTGCATCGCGAAGAACATCGCGACCGACGGCAGCGCAGCGAGGATCGAGCCCGCCGACACGAGGTTCCACGACGTCGTCCATTGCCCCTTCAGCGCCGCGACGCCCGCCGTGATCGGCGCTGCCTCGTCGCCTTGCGTGAGGCACAGCGCCCAGAAGTAGTCGTTCCAGACGAACGTGAAGACGAGGATCGCGAGCGCCGCGAGCGCGGGGCGGATCAGCGGCAGCACGATCCGGTAGAACACGATCCATTCGCCCGCGCCCTCGACGCGCGCCGCCTCGATCAGTTCGAACGGCAACTGCTTGATGAAGTTGCGCAAGAACAGCGTGCAAAAGCCGGTCTGGAACGCGACGTGGAACAGGATCAGCGCCTCGACCGTGTTGAACACGCCGAGCCTGAGCGACAGGTCGCGCACGGGAATCATCAGCACCTGCACCGGCACGAAGTTGCCGGCGACGAACGTGCCGAACAGTGCGGCGTTGCCGCGAAAGCGATAGGTTGCGAGCGCGTAGCCCGCCATCGCCGCGAGCGCGATCGAGCCGAGCACCGAAGGCACGGTGATCTGCACGCTGTTCCAGAAATAATGGAGCATTGGCGACGTCGTCAGCGCGTCGCGGTAGTTCTCGATCATCGAGAAGTGCTTCGGCCAGCCCCAGTAGCGGCCTTCCTGGAGCTCCTCGGTCGAGCGGACCGACGTGACGAACACCGCGATCATCGGCAGCAGCCACACGACGAGCGCGACGGGCAGCGACAGCTTGTACAGATTGCGAGAGACGGGCTTCCATTGCTGGAGCGGCATCGGAAACATGGCGGCACCTCACTGTTCGTTGCGCACCATGCGGCGCAGTTGGAAGACGATATAGACGAGCATGATCGCGAACAGCGCGACGGCGATCGACGCGGAATAGCCGAGGCGGTAGTACTTGATCGCCTGGTCGTACATGTAATACGCGAGCACGGTCGAGCTTTCGAACGGCCCGCCGCCCGTCATCACCGAGATCAGGTCGAAGCTGCGCAGCGCGCCGATCACTGTGACGACGATCGCCATGAAGGTCGTCGGCCGCAACTGCGGCAACACGACGTGCCAGAACAGCGTGAAGCCGCGCGCACCTTCCATTCGCGCGGCCTCGATCTGCTCGGCGTTGAGCGCCGTGAGGCCCGTCAGGTAGAGGATCATGCAGTATGCGGTCTGCGGCCACAGCGCCGCGAGCACGATGCCGAACGTCGCGTAGCGCGCGTCGCCGAGCACGGGCACGCCATGTCCGACGATGAGCGCGAGGAGGCCGAAGGTCGGATCGTAGAACCACGAGAAGATCAGTCCGACGACGACGCCCGACAGCACGAACGGCGCGAAGCACAGCGACTTGACGAGGCGGATGCCGCCGACCGACTGGTTCAGGTACAGCGCGAACGCGAGGCCGAGCGGCGGCGCGAGCATGAAGAGCGCGAGCCAGATCACGTTGTTCTTCAGTGCGGTATAGAACGTCGGCGCGTGCAGCAACTCGACGTAGTTCGCGATGCCGACGAACGTGCGCTCCGTCATGCCGTCCCAGTTGTACAGGCTCAGCCACATCGTCGACAGGATCGGCCAGATCACGTAGACGGCAACCATCAGGCAGGCGGGGGCGAGAAAGAGCCACGCGGCGCGCTGCTGCCTGCGCGCGGCGAGCGACGGGTGGCGCGCGGGCGGCGCGGCGGGGGCGGCGCGTGCGATTGGCGCAACTGGCGCGGCGTCCCGGCGCGGCGGCGCGTCGGGGCGGGCGTCGTCGATTTCACGGGGCGTGATCGATCTGGGCACGGCGAACTCCTGAAACGGGACGCGGCGGCGCACGGCCGCCGCCGAATCACTTCTTGTAGATCCGCTTGCGGGTCTGTTCGAGCTGCGCGAGCACGGCGTCGAGCTGCGCGGGATTGGCCATGAACTGCTGCATGCCCTTCATTCCCTCGTCGGCCATTTCCTTCGTCATGTCGCGATCGTAGAACTGCGCGACGCCGCCCTTCGTGCCGGCGAGGATCCGGAAGCCGATGCGCGAGATCGGATCGTCGGGTTCC
Source organism: Burkholderia sp. BDU5 (assembly GCF_001522845.1). Taxonomy (NCBI): domain Bacteria; kingdom Pseudomonadati; phylum Pseudomonadota; class Betaproteobacteria; order Burkholderiales; family Burkholderiaceae; genus Burkholderia; species Burkholderia sp. BDU5. Next base: position 86,356 of record NZ_LOWC01000085.1, read on the forward strand.
GGCGACTTGCTGTTCGCCGACAGCGAACCGAGCCCTTCCGCGAGCTTCGCGCCGATCTCCGGCGTTTCGACGAACGCGAGGAACGTGCGCGCGTCGGCCTTGTTCTTTGCTTTCGTCGGGATGTGCAGTGATTCGACCGGGCCGTCCTCGGCGGTCGGCACCGACGGATCGATGATCGGAAACTGGAAGTAGCCCATCTGCGGCTTCACGTTCTGCGGAAAGCCCGCCGCGATGAACGTGCCCATCAGCATCATCGCCGCCTTGCCCTGGAACAGGAACGGCTGCGCGCCGTCGAGATCGTAGGACAGCGCGTTGTCGACGAAGTAGCCGGCGTCGATCAGCGACTTCCACGTCGTGTACACCTTTTTCACGCGCGGGTCGGTGTACGGCACGTCGCCCGCCATTAGCCGCTGATGGAATGCGTTGCCGTTGATCCGCAAGTCGAGATAGTCGAACCAGCCGGCGAGCGTCCACGCATCGCGGCCGCCGATCGCGATCGGCGTGATCCCCGCCGCCTTCAGCTTCTTGCATGCGGCGAGGAATTGATCCCAGGTCTTCGGCTCGTCGGCGATGCCGACCTTGTGCAGCAGATCCTTCCGGTAGAAGAGGCCCCACGAGTAGTAGACGGTCGGCGCCGCGTACTGCTTGCCGTTGTACGACGACGCGTCGCGCGTCGACGCATACATCGCGTTCCAGCCGTTCTTCGCCCAGTCGGCGCTCAGGTCTTCGAACAGGCCGCGCCGCGCGTAGTACGCCATCCGCTCGCCCGCGTGCCAGTTGACGACGTCGGGCGCGACTGTCGTGAGCCACGCCGGCAACTGGACCTTGTATGCCTCTTCGTCGACGAAGGTCGCCTTTACGTCGATGTCCGGGTGCGCCTTGTGGAACGCGTCGAGCGTCGACTGCCACACCGCGCGCTGGCTCGCGCCCTTGAACGCGATGTTGATCGCGAGCGTGCCGGCGTCGGCGGGCGACGCGGCGCCGAACGACGCGACCGCGACGGCGGCCGTCGCCGCGAGTCCGGCAATGAAGCGGATGGGGCGATGGTTCATGTGTGTCTCCGATGTTGGTGTGGATGGACGACGCCGCGCGGCGCCGGTACTGCCGACGCCGTCAGCCGCGATAGGCCGCGACGCCGCGCGGCTCGACCTGCGCGTCGCCGAGCACGAACGCCGACGGCGGGACCGCGTCGATCGTGTGCGGCGCGTCGCCGTAGTTGAAGACGTACGTGAGTCCGCCGCGGCGGCTCACGCGGACGCTGTCGCCGAGCGGCGCGGGCGCGAGTCCCGCTTCGGCGGCAACGTCGGCGAAGAGCTGCTCGGTCGTGCCTTCGTCGAAGAGGGCGGCCCAGTAATGCAGCCGGCCGTGCGCGATGCATGCCGGATGGCCGTCAGCGAAGCGCGCGCGCACGTCGCCGTGCGCGCCGTCGCGCAGCTCGACGAGATCGCGCCAGTGACGCGCGAAGCCCGAAAACGCCGTGCCGTCGCGCAACGCGCCGTCGACGCGCTCGACGACGTTCGGCCGCAGCGACTCGACGCGCCACACGCGGATCGGCACGATCGATGCGAGCAGGCCGGGCGGCAGCGTCGGCGGGATTTGCAGATCGCGTGTCTTCGAGCCGCTGCGCGGCCCGAGCACGACATGCGCGTTCGACGCCGCGAGCCGAGCGGCGAAACCGTCCGGCACGACGGGCAGCGGCGGCACGACGATCAGCCGGTAGCCGTCGAGCGGCGCGCCGGCCGGAATGACGTCGACGTCGAAGCCGAGCGCGCGCAGCGCCGAGTAGTACTCGAACGCGAAGCGCGGATAGTGGAAATCCGCGCCTTGCGGATGCACGCCGAACAGCCACGTCGCTTCGTAGTCGTAGATCAGCGCGACCTGCGCGCGAACCTTGGCATCGGCGCCGGCGCCGGCGGCGTCGCGCAGCGCGGCGATTTCCCGCGCGACGCGCGCGGCTTCATGGCCGCCCACGTCGAGCGCGTTGTCCGGCGTGTTCAGCCCGGCGTGCATCTGCTCCTGCGCGAACGGGGCCTGCCGCCAGCGGAAATACGACACGCAGCCTGCGCCGTGCGCGAACGCCTCCCAGCTCCACAGCCGCACCATGCCGGGCAGCGGCGCCGGATTCCATTGCGCCCAGTTGACGGGGCCCGGCTGCTGCTCCATTACCCAGAACGGTTGCTTCGACATCCCGCGATAGACGTCGTGATTGAACGATGCGAAATCCGGATGGCCCGTGCGCAGCCAGCGCGCCTTCAGCTCCGGCGCGAACCATTGCTCTTCGAGCGCGCCGAGCGGGTAGCTGTCCCATGCGGCGAAATCGAGATCGCGCGCGACCTCGTAGTGATCGAACTCGGTGAAGAGCTGCATGAAGTTGTGCGTGACGCCGCGGCCGGGCGAATGCGCGCGGATCGCGTCGACCTGCATCCGGTGATAGCGCGCGAGCTCGTCCGACGCGAAGCGGCGATAGTCGAGGCGATGCGACGGATGCGCTTCGGTCACGGTGCCGATCGGCGCGTCGATCTCGTCGAAGCGCCGGTACTCCATGCTCCAGAACACCGTGCCCCATGCGCGGTTCAGCGCGTCGATCGTCCCGTAGCGCGCCTTCAGCCAGTTGCGAAAGCGCGCCAGCGCGGCGGGCGAGTAGCTGACGACCGTGTGGTGGCAGCCCATCTCGTTGTCGGTCTGCCAGTAGCGCACGGCCGGATGCCGGCCGTAGCGCTCGGCGACCGCCGTGCAGATCCGCTGCGACGCGTCGTAGTACGCCGGCGACGAGAAATCGTAGTGGCGGCGCGAGCCGAACGTGCGCGGCCGGCCGTCGGCGCCGGTCGCGAGGATGTCGAGATGGCGGTCGATCAGCCATTTCGGCGGCGTCGCGGTCGGCGTGCACATCACGACGTCGAGTCCCGCCGCGCCGAGCACGTCGATCGCGCGATCGAGCCAGCCCCAGTCGAATTCGCCCGGCGACGGCTCGATGCGGCTCCATGCGAATTCGCCGATCCGCACCTGCTCGATGCCGAGCGTCTTCATCCGGCGGGCGTCTTCCGCCCACATCGATTCGGGCCAGTGTTCCGGGTAGTAACAAACGCCGATGCGCATGCCGAGTCCTTATGCGTAGTGGTGAACGTCGGCGCACGCGGGCACCGCGCGGCCGTCTGCGGTGAAGAGATGGCAGGCGGCGGCGGGCGCGTGCAGCCGCACGCGATCGCCCGCGCGCAGCCGCGCGTCGCCCGGCACTTTCGCGACGAGCGGCGCGCCGCCCGGCTCGTCGAGATGCACGTAGCTCAGCTCGCCGAGATGCTCGACGAGCGCGACGTCGCGCGTGAGCGTCGCGGGCGTTGGCTCGTCGGCGAGCGCGAGATGCTCGGGGCGGATGCCGAGCGTCACTTCGTCGCCGGCCCGCAGCGCCGTGCCGTCGCGCGGCAGCGTCAGCGCTTCGCCGGAGGCGAGCGTGACGGTCGTGCGATTTACGTCGCGCGCGGCGACGACGGCCGGCACGAAATTCATCCGCGGCGAGCCGATGAAGCCCGCCACGAACCGGCTGTTCGGATGGTGATAGAGCTCGAGCGGCGTGCCGATCTGCGCGATGCTGCCGTCGCGCGCGGCGTCGGCGCCCGCGTGCAGCAGCACGATCTTGTCCGCGAGCGTCATCGCTTCGGTCTGGTCGTGCGTCACGTAGACGACGCTCGCGTGCGCGAACTGCCGGTGCAGGCGGGCGATCTCGATGCGGGTCTGCCCGCGCAGCGTCGCGTCGAGGTTCGACAGCGGTTCGTCGAACAGAAACACGCCCGGCTCGCGCACGATCGCGCGGCCGATCGCGACGCGCTGCCGCTGGCCGCCCGACAGCGCCTTCGGCTTGCGGTCGAGCAGCGCGTCGAGTTGCAGGATGCGCGCCGCGTCGCGCACTTTCCGGTCGATCTCCGGCTTCGGCGTGCGCGCGAGCTTCAGGCCGAACGCCATGTTTTCGTAGACCGTCATGTGCGGAAACAGCGCGTAGCTCTGGAACACCATCGCGACGCCGCGCTCGGCGGCGGGAACGTCGTCGACGCGCCGTCCGTCGATCAGCAGCTCGCCGTCGCTCAGATCCTCGAGTCCGGCGATCATCCGCAGCAAGGTCGACTTGCCGCAGCCGGACGGCCCGAGGAACACGCAGAATTCGTGCGCGCCGATCTCCAGATCGACGTCGCGGATGACCGGCGCGCCGTCTCCATAGGCTTTCTGCACGCGCCTCAATGAAATGCTCGCCATCGTCTCCACTCCATGTTCTAATGCGCCGCGTAAGATTAAGCGCTTAATCATCGGGCTCAAAAAAATGACCGCCTGCGATCGCGGATGCGCCGCGCCCGTGTTTCGGCGACTCGATGTGCGACGATGGTGCGCCAGAAAAATTTGCGAATCAAATATTGAATAACCGGCTCAGATAGTGAGAGACGAGATGGCGACGTTGAATGAGGTCGCGCAGCGTGCGGGCGTGACCGCGGCGACCGTATCGAACGTGCTGCGCAACCGCGGGCGCGTCGGCGCCGATACGCGCGCGCGCGTGCTGGACGCGGTGCGCGCGCTCGGCTATCGGCCGCACCTTGCCGCCCGCGCGCTCGCCGAAGGGCGCGCGCCGACGGTCGCGCTGATGGTGTCGAGCATCGCAAACCCGTTCTACCCGGAGTTCGCACTGGCGGTCGAAAAGGCGGTGCGGCGCAACGGGCAGTTCCTGATCGTTTGCAATACGAACGACAACCCGTCCGAAGGACGCGCGTATCTCGACCAGATCGCGGGGACGATTTCCGAAGGCATTCTCGTGACGAACGCGAACCTGCATCTGCCCGACCTGCTCGACGTGCAGCGGCGCGGCGTGCCCGTCGTGCTGTGCATGTGGGAGCGCCCGGACGCGCTGCCCGACACGCTGCCGTGCGTCGCGGTCGATTTCCGGCTGGCGGGGCGGCTCGCGGCGCAGCACCTGATCGCGCTCGGGCATCGCGACGTCGGCGTGATCGTCGGCGGCCGTTCGGAGACGGGCGTGCACGCGGCGCGATTCGACGGCTTCGTCGACACGATGCGCGAGCACGGTCTCGATGTCGCGGCTGTCGCGTGCGAGCCGGACACGATCGACGGCGGCGCGCGCGCAGCGCGCCGGCTGCTCGACGCGAAGCCGCACCTGACCGCGCTTTTCGCGACGAACGATCTGCCGGCGATCGGCGCGATGCACACGGCGGCCGAGCGCGGCAGGCAGGTGCCGGACGATCTGTCGATCGTCGGGATCACGAACATTCATCTGGCGAACGACGTGCGGCCGGCGCTCACGACCGTCGCGATTCCGATCGACGAGGCGGCGGATCTGGCGGTCGAACTGCTCAACGCGTTGCGCGAGACGGGAGGGGGCGTCGACGAGGCGCTACTGGCAGCGGCGCGCGCGCGGACGACTTCCGCGCCGAGATTGCTCGTGCGCGGGACGACGGGGCGCGCGCGGTCCGCGCATGGTGGGATGCGCGATCGCTGAGTATCGTGGTGGTGGCGAGAGCCGTGTGGCTTGGCTGCAGCGCTGAATGATGAGCGTCGATTTGCGATTAGCGACTGTCGAATGCCAACCGTCAACCGCCGACCGCCGACCGCCGACCGCCGACCGCCGACCGCCCAACCGCCCAACCGCCCAACCGCCCAACCGCCCAACCGCCGACGCCAACCGGTGATCGATGCGCGCCGCCGCCGCGTTAAATCCCGCAGACCGCGCCGCCGCCCGCCGCGACCTCCCGCGCCGCTTTCGCCCCTTCGATCTGCAGGATCGTCGGC